>CADBBP010000014.1 GCA_902792855.1 uncultured Prevotellaceae bacterium | reverse complement strand
GAAAAGATAACTGTCGCCGACGTGACGGCATTGGTGGACATCATCCTCGGCAAGACGGAATAGCGCCTTTGAAATAACTATAAAAATCGCCAAGTACTTGATTGTCATGACTTGGCGATTTTTTTTCAACACGAAATCCACGAATGTTTCATTTGCTCTTTGTAATAACATCGAAAAACACGAAATCCACGAAAGTTTCATTTGCTCCTTGCATTGGCCATGACATCTATGACATTGAAAAACACGAATTTCCACGAATTGGACATAAATTTTTTATGAAATGGATGTGAATTACTAAAGTTTCCCAACCTTAAATAGTTTGCAACAAATTGTTTATCACGAATTTAAGAATTATAGAATTTATGGTCAATGAAAGAATTAACAAGAATTATTCGTCGAAGCGACGGGAATTCTCAGGAAATGGCTTGCCATTTCGTCTCAAATTCCTATAAATTCCATCATAAAGAAAATTCTTTAATTCTAAAATTCGTGATAGAAAAGGTGGGAAACTTCAGTGAATTATAATTACCTCCCATTTTTGGATTGCAATGAGGAAAAATTAATGGATAATTATATGGATATTATATGTTTTGATGTTATTTGCTGAATGGTGATTTTTTTCAACATAAATTGTTGTGCGCTCAACTTTGTCGCTCCGCTCGTTGAAGAATATGCCGTTATTTTTTTGTATTCGCTTTATTTTTGCTACCTTTGTCGTGCCAGACACGAGGCATGGTGTATCCTATACTTATTGTGTGGCATATTTACCAAGTAGAATGAAAAATCGTTATTTATGAGACAGATTTTCTTTTTTTTAATGATTCTGTTTAGTATCTGCCAGACAGCAGGGGCACAACAAACATCTGACGCGAAGGACAGAGTGGCGCAGATTCGCAAAATCTACAATCAGGCCAAGCAGGAGATTGCCAAAGCCGACCAATTGGGCAAGCAAGGCAAACCCGCCAACCGCACCGTGGTGAACAGCAGCTACAAGTTGGGGACTTCGCCTGGCTTGAATGTGGTGACATATTATTATAACGGTGTGGTAGATGAATATCTTGACCGCTACCTCTATCGTCCTTACTTCATCACCAACAATTTCGACACGCCGGGCAACAAGTATTATCAGGAATTCCTGTTCGACAACGAGGAGAATTTGATATTCTATTATGAGAAGAACGAGGGACAGGAGACCCGCCTCTACTTCGACCCAGATGGTGAACATGATGACGGAGGTCTGGTGTATGAAATCAACACCAGTTCGCGCACCATGGAACCGCCCTTTGCCATACGAGTGGGAGGGGAATTGATGCACGCATTCCACTTGCTGATGAACAGGGAATTCTAACTATTCCATTGGGATGGATGCCGTCATCAAACGTCGGGGAAACTATGGAGACAAATTTGCAAGATTTATTTTAACACAAATTACCACGAATTTTCCATTAATTCCTTGCTTTACAAAATTATATGACTAATTCAATGGGATTTATATGTTGAAAATTTGCTCTTTGAATTAACATAATTAACATAAATATCTGCAAACATCAATTTGTCCACTTATCATTTGTAAACTTTATATGGTGTCAGTTCCTTAGCAACCCCTATGGCATGAATCTAAAAACAGGTGCACCCAATGAGTAATAGGAGAAGCATATTCGTGATAATTTGCCTGCTGGCCATCACGACGGCATGGGCAGAACCCATCAGCGAGAGTCGGGCCCGCCAAATTGCCGCCCAATTCATAGCCAACCGCTTGATGCCGTCAAGCACCTTGAGAAAAGCCCGCAAGGCCCCCATGGCAGCAACTGACAGCAGTGAGAAGGCCGCCTACTACGTGTTCAATGCCAATGAGGGCGGTTATGTCATTGTTGCCGGTGACGACCGCGCACCTGCCGTGCTGGGCTACAGCGAGGACGGCGCCTTTGACGACCAGGACATTCCCGAGGCGATGCAGTCGATGCTTGACGGATATGCCGCCCAGATTGCCGCTTTGGAACAAGGTGCCAAGGCCGCCCCGCAACTCATACCGGGCAATGCCATCGCCCCGCTTGTAAAGGCAGAGTGGTCGATGGATAATCCCTTTAATATCCTGCTGCCCACCCTCCCCTCGGGCGACCATGCCTATGTGGGTTGTGTCGCTACTGCCCTTGCCCAGGTGATGTATTACTGGAAATGGCCCGCTCGCCCCACTTGTCCCCTGCCTGCCTACACCACCACAACGCTGCGTTTCTATATGCCCAAGCTGCCGGTTGCTGATTTCCGCTGGGACCTTATGAAAGACAACTACGAAAAAACCGACACGGTGAGCGACGAAGCCATGGCAGCCGCCACGCTCAGCCTGTATTGCGCCCAGGCCGTGAAGATGGATTTCCAGGAGGATGCATCAGGAACGCTCACTCAGTACATCCCCAACTTTGCAGCCTCCTACTTCGACTACGACCCCGGTGCTCACATGGAGAACCGCGACAGCTATAGCACGCAAGGGTGGGTCGACCTCGTCTATGGCGAGTTGGCTGCCGGGCGTCCCGTCATCTACTGTGGCAGCACGAAGTCCAATGGCCATACCTTCATCTGCGACGGCTTTGACGGCAACGGCTTGTTCCACTTCAACTGGGGGTGGAACAGCCGAAAAAACGGTTACTTCGTGCTCAATGTGCTCAACCCCGAAGAACAGGGGACGAGAACTACCTACGGCGTTTATAGTTACGTCAGGAATCAAGGCGCCATCGTAGGCTTCCAGCCCAACAAGGGTGGCAGCAACAACGTCTTGCTCACCGCAACCGGTGTAACATTCAACAGTTACACCAATACCCGTTCTGCCACTTCTGATGCATTCACGTTCAATGTCTCAGGTGCGTTCCGCAACTATACCTCAGACACAATTGCCGTGCGTTATGGTTGGGGGCTCTTCAAGGATGACAAGATGGTCAAAAAGCTATACACTTCCTCCATTAAAGCCCTTATCCCTGGTTACTTGATCAACCACTCCAAAAGGGAGTTGAAAGTGGGTGCGGGCATCACTTCCGGCACTTACCGCATCCTGCCAATGTGCGGTGAGGTGGGCAAGGATGACTGGCGGCCATGCGCCGGCTCCGACCGCAACTATATCGAGGTGACCATCAATGGCACCAAATGCACCGCCACCGGACACGGCACTGCCGGCACGCCCAACTACACCATCAACAACATCGACATAATGGGCTATATGCACAACGGGCAATACATCAACGTGGATGTGAACATGACCAACAATGGCTATTCAAGCAACCATTTGCTGTATATGTTCGTCGATGGTCTGTATGGCGCTGCAGGGTATGTGGACTTGGAACCGGGAGAGACGGGCGACATCGAATATAACTACTTGTTCAAGGATGCAGGCAACTACACCCTCACCTGGTCGTGGAACAAGGATGGAAGCAACCCTGTCAGCACCCGGAACATCACCATCAACCCGATGCCAGTCGCCAAACTGAGTGCCACGGCCAACGTACTCAACGTGACCGATGCCGAGGGCAAGGTCATCACAAGCGACAAGTTCAGCGTCGTGCTCACCATCACCAACAACGGCGATACAATCTATGACGAGGACATCAATGCCAGGATTTACAAGCATACCCATGACGCATACGGTTCAAATGTGCAGAGCATCAGCCAGCACTTGACACTTGCTCCTGGCGAAACCACCACGATGCAATTCGACATGACCAACGTTGTCTATGACTGGCAGTACTTCTTCTGGTCTTATTTCTACAGCGAGGGTTCGCTGCGAACGCTCATTGGTACAACGGCATACACCATCGTCTTCCCCAATACACG
Organism: uncultured Prevotellaceae bacterium; assembly: GCA_902792855.1. Classification (GTDB taxonomy): domain Bacteria; phylum Bacteroidota; class Bacteroidia; order Bacteroidales; family Bacteroidaceae; genus Prevotella. The sequence goes on along the minus strand of CADBBP010000014.1, from coordinate 30,255 downwards.
GCCCGGTGACGTGAACGGTGACGGGAGCCTGACCGTTGCCGACATAGCGAATTTGGTGGGCATCATCATGGGCAGTGCCGTCACGAGCTACGACTTGATGACAGCAGATATCAACAAGGACGGAGTGATAACCATTGCCGACGTGACGGGCTTGGTGGACATCATCCTCGGCCAGAGGGAATAGTGCTCTCGAACATATAAAATGCCTACTTTTGTAAACTGAACTTAATAAAATTGTCAGTTTCTTATAAAGCATAGTTTATATGAGTATTAGTAAAGATATTATAAAGAAGTGCCTAAGCAACCAGGTCGAACCAACTCGAAAATTCGGTTGTTTTCGGTTAGTTTGGATAATAAAAATCGCCAAGTGCTTTATTGTCAGCGACTTGGCGATTTTTGATGTTGGGTCACCGGGATAATCAGATTTGAAATCGTATGCAATCGAAAACAATTAACTGCATGATAATCAGCATTCCCAATTTTTTGTGGATTTCACAAAAATTCTTGAAATTTGAAGATATTGAAAATAAGTCGGGAAAAATTCGGGAAAAAAATTGGAAAGGAAAAAGAAAAAGATTACCTTTGCATCATTATTTATCGGCCCTCCCTCCTGGGTTTTGTATTCCCGGAATTGGCCATTGAGAGAGGTGATGTTGACATCGAAACGCGGAGCGTGGAAATGTCTGTTTTTTCCAGTTTTATTAACGGTGCCGATAAATAAGCTATATATTTCCTTTCTTTTTTTCGGCATCATAACCGCAAAAAAAGAATCATATGGCGACAATTGAATTAAGGCTATCAAACAAGATCCAGAAAGAGACAGGAAGAGCCGAAATAATGATAAGGTTCTTTCACAACCACATCGACATTTATGCCAAAAGCGAGGTGTTCATCAATCCCGATTATTTTGAATACTACATCGATAGGAAGAAAACTATCAAGCCGCTGAAGCCCATCACTGCCAATGCCATCACTGCTTCCGTGACTGTTGCAAAGAAAAACGGGTGGATTCTCCGTAACAGTGGTATCATCGTGGTATGCAAGCGGCGTATCAAGAACGACGAGGTGAAGTATCATGAACTACAGGCAGAGCGAATAGAGAAGATAAAGAAGCAAATTGCCCTGTCTTTCGAATCTACGCCCCAGGGTGCACTGACAAAGAAATGGCTTCTCAGTATCATCGACAAACAAAACCACCCAGAGAAATATCTCCCGAAAGAGGAGAGGAAGGTGTCTTTTTATGAGTTGGTTGAACTCTACATCACAAAACGCAAGCTGGCGGAATCACACGCCAGGGTCTTTCGTGTCCTTAGCAGGGCAGTTGCCAGATATGAAGGATACATCCGTGCTACTGATAAAAAACGGAAGGCATTCAGATGGGATATCGACAAAGTGACAAGTGACGATATAGACAATTTCTCTGAATACCTTCGGAATGAGAAACACATATCAGAAATGCATCCCAACATCTTCATAAAACTGCTATCCTCCTATCCAGCCTCTGTGAAAAAAGGCAATGGCACTATTCAAGAGCGGGGAGAAAACACGGTCATCAAAATGCGAACTCGCTTGAAATCACTCTTCTTGTTCTTTGAGGAAGAAGGATTTACAAAAAACCATCCTTTTGACGGCATTATAATTGGCACAGCAAAGGTGGGTGTACCTTATTATATAACAATAGAAGAACGTAACAAGATTGAGGAAACAGACATTGAAATGGAGTGGAAAAAGATGGATGCCAAAGAACAAAAGACAGTCAAGATGCCGCTCAAAACGATAATGGCTCAACGAGACATATTTGTGTTTCAATGCCTGATAGGATGTCGTGTTGGTGACCTGCTCAAAATGACCAGCAAATACATCGTGGACGGGATTCTTGTATACACTCCGCACAAGACTAAAGATAATGGAGAGGAAGGAATGCAAGCACGTGTTCCACTTCACCCCAAGGCGCAAGCTCTAATTGAGAAATATAGAGGAATGGATCCCATGGGCAGGCTGTTCCCATTCATATCAGCCCAGAAATACAACGATGCCATCAAGGTGATTTTCAAACTGGCCGGAGTGACAAGGGATGTCGAGGTGAGGAATCCGTTGACCGGAGAGAATGAGTTCAGACCCATCAATGAGATTGCCAGCAGCCATTTGGCAAGGCGCACTTTCATAGGCAATGCGTATTTCAAGGTTCAAGACCCAAACCTCATAGGAAAAATGAGCGGGCATGTGGAAGGCAGCCAGGCGTTCAAGCGCTATAGAAAGATTGAGGACTCCACACTCAGGGATGTCATCAATCAACTTGGATAAGGGATGGGCATGGTCGTTTACAAAAAGCATCATCATCTATGGACAATATCATCAACTACTTCAACGAATTTCTCTGCACCTTCAATGAGATTGTCTGGCCAGCATCCACTTTCTTCATATGGATGGTTTCCATCTTGTATGTATATAAAAAGAAAGGCAGAAAGTTTGAACATGCCTTGGCTCTCTTCGTGGTTTCTGTCTTCGTGGCATATGTTACATTCTGCTTTTTCCTAAGAAAATCCATAGGAGTGAGCATACCCCTTTCAGTTGGTCTGATTTGCGGTATCCTATTCTATTTCGACAAGAAAAGGCAGGATAACAAGATGGACGACGAAAAAGAATCCATGAATACAGACCCAAAAGAAGATGCTTCACGAAAATCAAAACCCGGGAAAAGCATAGACACACGTACCATCATGGACTTTGTCATAGGGAAGGACATTCCTGACAAGACAGCCTACATACAACAACTCAAAGATTTGATAGAAGGAAGGAAAGGACAAAAGGCTTTGGAGGAGTGCATCCTTCCGGAATTGGGAAAGAACATCAGCACAGACATCACCTTCCGTGCCTTCGATGAAACTTTCCCGAATGTCATAGACAAGGCGGGATTCTCCAGGTTCAAGAAGAAAATCCCAAGTAAAATCACACTTCAAAAATTGTAGGTAACAACCTATTTTTCAATTATTTGCACGACAATTCAAACAACTTTGACAACTTATGAAACCAGTTGTCAAGGTTGTTTTGCATTTAATTGCATTCAGCTTTTTCAATCAATAACTTTGCATCAGCTTTTTGCGGAAGATAACAGGCTCCGCAACATAAAGCGGTGGTTTGCAAGGTAACCGTTGCCTGTTAGACGGACACAAGACCACTTCCTTTTCAATTTCATTGTAATATGACACATAATAGTGTAAGAATCGAGGATTTGCTGTCCATGAGTCCGAACATGCAGTTGGTGATCACTGCCGCCGACCTGAAGGAATTCGCCTTGTCCGTTGCAAACGAGGTGATGAATTCGAGTGGCAACAGCAAGGAGGATGACACACTCTATTCACCGGATGAATTCGCAAGGAAACACCATGTCAGCAAATCAACCCTTTGGCGTTGGCGACAAGCCGGCATTCTCACCCAGACGAAAGTTGGCGGGAAGGTTTACTATCGTGAGTCCAACCTTAAACTTGTGGAGGAATAGGCTATGGATGCAAAACTAAAGAAAAAGAGCTTCGTACTGTTCGCAGATTTCGTGACAGCCGTCAGTGTGCTCACCGACGAACAGGCGGGTAAGCTGTTCAAGTTGATTTTCGCATATGTCAATGACATGGAGATTTCCAAGTCCCAGGATCCTGCCATCGCCGCCATGTTCGAGATGTTCCGCACGCAAATCGACCGTGAAGCGGAGAAATGGGCGGAGAAATGCAGGAGGAACAAGGAATACTCCCACATGAGGAAATGCTATGCAAGAAAGGTATCGGCTGATGTCGGAAGGCATCTGCCGGTATCGGACGATAACCCTGCGCATCCAACGGCATCGGACGTTATCCTTAATGATAATGTCAATGATACTGATAATGAAAATGTCAGTGTCAATGAAAGTGATAGTGAAGGCTTGGAAACTGTCGTTTCCATGAAGCCTAAGGCGGACGAGCGGTACACCTTCGATGAGATCTGGAGGATGTATGGCAAGAACGTCGGGAATGTTTCGACTTTAAGGGAAAAGTGGAATCTCCTTTCCGAGGCGGACAAGGCCGCCATCTTTGAATACGTGCCAGGGTATGTTGCCTCACGACCCGAGGTTAGGTACCGGAGGAACTTCGAGAATTTCCTTTCCCTTAGAGTCTGGGAGAATGAACCGTTAACCTATGACAGTCATGGAAATGAAACAAGCCATCAACCAAATGCGTCAAGACGGCAGTCTGCCGTGCAGGACGCAGCAGGACTCATGCGGGAGTACCTTGATGACGGACAGCCAGATGCCTAAAGCGTGCGTCTCGTTGATGGGCAAATACGCAACCATCATTGATTTCCTGAATGCCTGTAACCCTTCCATGCAGTTTCAGGTATGCAAGGACGCATCATCCTGCTTCTTCGGCGACTTCCCCACATTGTCTGTCATTGACAGGACATACGGGGAAAGGAAGTCGAGAGCCTGGCTCATACCGCAACTGGTGGACCTGAGCCTCTGCTGCGGACTGAAGGAGGATGCGTCGAGGGAACAACTCGAATTCACGGCAACGTTCATCGCCACCGACTTCCACTGGTTGAAGACCAGCGAACTGATGCTCTTCTTCTACCGCTTCAAGGCTGGGTGCTATGAGCGGTTCTACAGCCGCTTCGACCCGCAGGCCATCCTCTCAAGCCTGAGGATGTTCATTCAGGAGCGTGCCAGGGCATACGATGCTCGTGACGGGGAATTGCGCCGAAGAAAGGAAGCCGAGCATAAAGCCCGCTGCATCTCATACGAGGAATATTGCAAGCGGAATGGCTTTGACCCGGAACATCACAGGTTGGGAGTGTTGCCCGAAAATGAGGACTGCCAACAGCACCCTATCTCACCGACCTGACATGTAAGGGGGGGCAAGATGTGCCGAATGTGTACACATCGGCCACTTGCCCACCCCAGGGTCGGGAGTTCAGGTCGCTCGAAACTCGCATTCCCTTTTATGTATTTTGCATGTTATGGTATTTGCATATTTGCTATTTATACGAAAACACATTTTTAATCTTTTAGATTTTACATTTTATGGAAAATATAAAAAACAAGAACTCACAACTTCACGTGAGGATGGACCAGGATACCATGGACGTCCTGGAGAAAAAGGCCGGGGACAAGGGACTGACGATGAGCAGTTACATCCGCTACCTTATCCATCGTGCGGACGTGGAAGCTGCAGTCCAAACCAGAATGACATCAGACAAAGGCACCAGTCAATTGCTCGTTGGCATGATAGGAGAACTCGTGACGCTCTTTCGAGGGTTGCTGGCTGAGTTGGGGAAGACGGGCAACAACCTCAATCAGGCAGTCCGCGACATGAACACTTCGCTGAAGGCCGGCTCCAAGACCATAAGCCGGAAGGATGTGCTGGCGGTGGAGGCCTGTTCCACACGGATGTCGGAATGTGCCAATGGAATTTGGTCGGGACTGAGGAGCCTGAAACAAATCGTCAAGGAACTATGATAACGAAGAAACTTGGACAGGCCGGCGGCGGGCGTTTCCCTGCCGCTGGATACAACGAGAACAAGGTGCTGGAGGGTGTGGCCGACCTCCTGCTGGCGAGGAATGTGAACGAACGTTTCCTACGTCAGTTGGACATCATGCATGCCGTGGGCATCAACGCCGGTGGCGAGGTGGAGCGGTACATGAGGGAGCATTCGCAGACCTATGGCAACTCCAAGACGCAGAACAAGCAGTTCCACGTGGCTCTGTCGGTGAAGGAGCATGAGATGGACAGGTACGAGTTGGGGGAGTTCGCCGAGAGGTTCATGGAAAGGATGGGGTACGGCGGCCAGCCGTATTTCGTCTATTTCCACCATGATACGGGCAACAACCACGTTCACATCCTGTCAACCCGCATCAACCGCTACGGCATCGCCATCAGCGACAGTTTCGACAAGATGAGGATGCAGCGCGTGACGGACGAGATCCTCGGCATCACTCCCGAGAAGGAAAGGCAGAAACTGTTCTCCTATGGTTTCCAGACAGAGGGACAGTTCCTGAACGTCGCCCGTTCCTGTGGTTACAATCCGAAGGAAGAAACTGTCGATGGAGTGGACTGTTTTACCCTCTTCCGCAACCATTATCCCCAAATCATAATACCAAAGGTGGAAATCATGAAACGGATGGTTCCCAAAGAGGATAGTCTGGAGATGAAGAAGCGCAAGGAACGTGCCCGGCAACTGAAAGCCATCCTGATGAAATACCGCCAACTGAGCCTCCAGCAACAAATCCTGACACAAAAGGGCAAGGCCGTGACACAGTCCGACCTTGAAGAAGAAAGACATTGGCTTTGTCGGGGCTGCAGCATAAGGACGGCAATTCCTTCAATGAGGCGGAGAAACTGCAAGTGAAATGGATGCTGAAAGAGCTACGACAGAAATTAGGCATCGACATCCACTGGCAGAAGGACAAGAACGGCATTGTTCGTGGTTACGGCATCGTCGACCACAAGACCAAGACTGCGTTCGACGGCTGTCAGGTGCTGAGAATGGGTGAATGGATGGACATTCAGACAAAGAGGAATGAGGAAAAGGGGCAAAAGTCCATCGGCTCATTGGGTCAAAAGGCTCAAAAGTCCATAGGGTCATCGGGTCAAAGCATGCCAAAACTGACCAATGTTGATTCCATCACCATCGCCAAGCACAAGAATGGAAAATACTACCTACGGGTTGTCTTCAACAACTTTGGTCATTCAGAGATTTTCTTCCTTTCCAAAGAAGAGACGCGCGTCTATTTGTTGGCGGCAGATGCAATGGAACGTGAAAGACTCAAACAGCAGTTCGCCTTCAAGTATCTTCTGCGAGCCTCTAGTGGCAGCTATGACCAAAACAGGGAATGGGAGGTTGGAAATGGGTATAATATCAATGAAGAAGGACATAAACTTAAAATGTGAAAAAAGAAAACAACAGTTTTGAATTACCCAGACAAAAGCATAATAAAGATATACATTTTTCGTTATTATCAATAGGCAAGACGATAATCTAATTTCATATTGTCAAATGCCATGGGAAAGGTTTGTTTGGAACAATTTACCGAAATCATCAACAAATACATCAGCCTCATTCCGATGTGTTTTGTAAGTTGGTTCGTCTGGCTAATGAAAGATGACCCTTTCTTTGCCGGCTTGCTTTTCATATTTGGATGTTGGTTTGTTTGGCCTTTGATAGTTTGGGCTATAATGGTGTTCCTGCAATCTTTTTGGACAAAAGGATTTCTATGGAAAATCTATTTGATATGGGGATGTGTCATTATCATATTAGTAGGGGCATACTTTATTTCGCCCGCAAAATTCGGCAATAAATGTAACCCTGACATCATGGCAGAACATTATGACAACAACAAGTCTGAATTACAAGAACTAATAAACTACACGAACCATAGCCTTGACAAAGGGGCAGAAATGCGACTTGAATTTGGACATGGTGGAATCTCGATTTTCCATGTAAAGAGGAATGATTCGATATGGTCGTGTAATTGGGATGTCTCTTCAGATGAAAAAATCGACTCCTTGATGCAGGTCGTGGGATTGGACCATGAGGAACTCAAGAATATCCGACGAAAACTGAGAAAACTGGGTTGCATCTCTATTAAGACTGCAACCACGCATTCAGATTATGCAGACATCGGCTTCCGAAGAGTGGGTTTGGGTATGTATTTCTATCGTATCTACAGCCGTCCTATGAACGCCGAAGAGAAAAAGGAATATGATGAGGACCCGATGTTCATTCCCTATACCGACAGAGTTGTATTCGAATATGGCGGAGGAGCCATCGGTCCTCAATCATTCGGAGAAGAAATCAAGGAAGAGTTTATGAAAAAGCATCCGGTGAAATACTGAAATACTCGTATCTTTGCGAAAAAAACAATACATCATGAGACAAATCTTTTTTATCATTTTTCTTCTATCCATCGGTATGGCAGGTCATGCTCAAGAGGCAAAACTTGACTCGGTATCGTATGCTTATGGAGACAAGATTATTCGTTCTATTGCAGAAAACCAGGACTCGATATTCCCTAAATTAAAGTTCGACAAGGAGAACTTGGCCGAGGTGATTCGTGGTTTGGAAGATAATCTCGTCTTGATGAAATATACGCAAGACTCCATCAAGAAGATTTCTTTTGGTTTGGGTGGAATGCAAGGTACGTTCATGTCGGATGGTTTTCAATTCAAAATGGATGTCATACCATTCGATTGCATTTTGGCGGGTTTGATGAAAGTGGTCCATCACGAGTTGGCGCTGCCTCAAGACACCATCATGATAAATGAATATATGAAAAGTCTGCCCGAAAATATGAAACCTGAAGCCATGCCGGATGAGGATAGATGCAGATTTTTCACCAATTATGGCACGATGAAAGGATTGCAGCCGGGATTACAGGCATATATCTATGAGATGACGGGAAAGAACGAAAATGAAGTCCCTGCCGATTATGAAGCTTATGCTGCTGGTTTGGCCATGATGGTGAAGTTCATGTCATTGGAAGCAAAGCAAGAATCAGGACAAGACCCATATTCTTATGGGGGAGCGATAGGAGGTTCGATAGCCATGCAATCATTACCATTTCATTTCACGGAATCCGATTTCCTTGATGGATGCCGTACAGCAGCAGGGCTGACAGAACGCAAGATAACTGCGGAGGAGTCAGACCGCATTATTTCAAAGGTCTTTCCTGAAATAGAATCACCAACGATTATTCAAAAATTGGAATGAAGTCGGCGACAAAGACTCTCTTATTGACACTTGCGCCTGCAATGCCAATTCAGAAATTGTCAAAAAAACAAATCAATTCATTCCATACCTCAAAAAAAAGGAACAAGGAAACCCAATAAAGAATATGCAACGATGAAAGAAACAGTTTGTCATTCTCCTGTCATTGATATGTTCCTTATATGGCAAAAGATGACGAGATTGCCAAATTAGCATACAGTCTATAGTCGAGGAAAAATAATCAACAACAATCAGAACAAATCGTATGCTCAAGATAAAGTGTTTGCTGCGCATGACAATGTTGTTAAGCCTTGTTTGCACGATGTTGGCATCTTGCGACAGGGAGCCGTGCTATAAGAATGACGGAAAACAGGTGACCTGGAATACATGGGATGTCTGGGCCGGTCATCATAGCATTGTTGTTGATGCTGACCCTTCCACATTTGAGGATCTGGGTGACGGGTACGCCAGAGACGGCCAACAAGCATTTCTTGAGGGGAACATCATTAAGGGAGCTGACGGAAAAACGTTCAAATGTCTGGAGAAACCGTATGCTGTCGATAGCTACCATGTTTTTCATTGTGACACCATGATGACAAGTGCCGACCCCAAGTCATTCAAGGTGCACGGCCAGTACCTGACTGAGGACAAGAAAGACTATTACTGGTGCGGAAAACCAATACATGTGGTAGACAAAAAAACATTTGTCATCATAGGGGATAAGGACGACGAGAAAACTCAATGGGCCAAAGACAAGCTCAACGCATATTATATGGGAAAACAACCTGTATCACTTGCAGACTACAACAGTTTTCATCAGATAGGAGACATTAATGATTTACATTGTTCAGGATGCTATGCCGCCGACAAATATCGTGTGTATTTTGAAGACCATGTTGTAGAGGGTGCCGACCCAGAGACATTCACTGAAGTGATCTGGTATGTGGGTCAGGACAAGCATCGGGTATATGATAAATGGAAAGCCACGGACATAAAGGATTACAAGCAATTATCTCAAATAGGAGGTTTTTATTCCGACGGTTTGCACATTTACACCAAAGACTTTGAAGTGTTTGAAGATGCAGACCCCCTTACTTTCAGACAGCTTGAAGGCAGCACGTGGTATGTGGATAAAGACCATGTATGGTGGTTGGAAAAGCAAGTGAAGGAAGCAGATGCCGCCACCATCCAACTCGTGCATATGTACAAATACTTCAATGGATCAACTTTACCCTCACCTGAAAGGTATGCCAAAGACAAAAGCCATGTATTCTTTGATGATTCCATCATCCCAGGTGCTGACCCTGAATCATTCGAGGTCATTCAATTTGTTGAGGGAGGGCCAAGTACTGCCTTCGACAAGAACCGCATTTATTCGGGCGAAAACTCGAATGATTTGAAGAAGTATTTGAAAGACAAGTATTCAAGAAAGCGATAAGACACTATTTCTATTTCATCATGATATCATCAACAAATATTTCCTATGAAGAAACCATTAAAAAGAATTGTGTTTTATGCCATTTTTGCATTTATAGCAGTAATGCTGTATTACAATACACCTTATCACATAGCCAAATATAATTGGAAAGGCATGGGAGAGGGGAGAATCAATGATTTTATGGTCTTCAAAGGTGCAGATAAACCAGGTAACCTAACATTGAAATGGCCTGCAATATATAAAGAGTGGCAAATTGCAGGGTATGTCGTTTTTTGTTTTTATGACAGGCTATGGGTTTATTCCTTAAAAGATGGCAGGGATAAAGGTTTTGGCAAATATGTCGGAAAATAACACCAAACATTCATTAAATCTATAAGTAGCATGTATTGGATTCTTATTTTTTTCTTATTCGTCATTGTTCTTATGGTTATCTATACACATAAGGCAAAAGCAGAGAAAGAATCTCACAATTGGCATACTGATGAAAAGCATATTCATGAAAAGCCCAAAATCAAGATGCAAGAACTGGCTTGTTGTCACACTACCTTTTATGATTCGACCGACCCTGCCAGAATAGAAAAAGCTTATAAAGAGGCATGCGAACGAGGTGGAAGAGAGGGCTTCTTTCCTGTGCTCCTGGTATTGGAAGACAATCTCATCATCAACATTTTGGACCAACTTGGAATTAAGGATGACAAGAAAAGGATTGATATGGCAAGAGTGCAAGCGCGTCGTCAAGAGCTGATGCATTCAACGGAAAACGCCAAGGATTGGTTGGATTTACGACTCCGTGAGTTGCAGAATGGCTTTGAGACAGAATACCCTGATTTCTACAGAACTGATGTGCTGGGCGAGTATGTGGAAAATGGTATTGGCAACACTTCCTTCAGCGGTATCATCAATGACGAGACGGGGCAAACTCTTCCGTTGCTTCTGGCAGAAGTGCCGGTAAATCAACCTTGGCAGATATTGGCATGGTTTCCTATTGGAGGATGGGATAATTGTCCTAAAGCAGAACACCTCGTCAGTGTTGCCAAGCATTGGTATGAAGGATTTGAAGCCGTCCCTGCAGTCATATGCGAAGGCATCATAGAGTTTGCTGTTCCCCAACCTGTCAGTGAAGAGGAAAGTCTTCCATTAGCCGAAGAGCACTATGCCTTCTGCACCGATATCGTTGACCAAAATCTTGGGACAATCAATGCATTGGCCGACGTTTTGCGAAAATCCACGGTTTGGTTTTTTTGGTGGGAGTGAGCATGAGACAACAAAGAGTGGGGGACATAAATAGCTAACTCGGGAAAAAGTCGGGAATTTCAACCATACAAAAATCGCCAAGTCTTGAAATTCAAGCGCTTGGCGATTTTTGATGTTGGGTCACCGGGATTCGAACCCAGAATGACAGAACCAAAACCTGTAGTGTTACCATTACACCATGACCCAATAGCGGCTGCAAAGTTAGTGCTTTTTTCAGCCACCACCAAATTTTTGGGAGTTTTTTTTGATTTCCCTTGCGTGTTGCCTCTATTTTCCCCGTTTTGAAGCCCTTTTCTGAGGACTATTTGACGGTGATGAGGAAATAGTTCTTCTTGCCCTTCTGCACGAGGAGGTATTTGTCGTTGATGAGGTCTTCGGCAGTGATGATGCGGTCGAAGGCGGCGAGCTTCTCCTTGTTGAGCGACATGCCTCCACCCTGTACGAGTTTCCTCATCTCTCCCTTGCTGGCGCACACCTTCGCCTCTTCGCGTGTGAAGAGCTCCACTGCCGGTTGTCCGAGCAGCGACTTGTCGATGGTGAAGTGAGGCACGCCTTCGAAGACGTCGAGGAGTGTCTGCTCGTCGAGTTTCAGCAGGCTCTCCTTGGTGGACTTCCCGAAGAGGATGTTGGAAGCCTCCACGGCCATCTCGAAATCCTCGCGTGAGTGCACCATGACGGTGACCTCCTCAGCCAGTCTGCGTTGCAGCACCCTTCTGCCCGGGTCAGCCTTGTGCTCCTCCACCAAGGCGTCGATGGTGGGCTTGTCGAGGCTGGTGAAAATCTTGATGTAACGCTCGGCATCCTCGTCGCTCACGTTGAGCCAGAACTGGTAGAAAGCGTATGGGGTGGTGCGGTTGCGGTCGAGCCACACGTTGCCGCTCTCCGTCTTTCCGAACTTCTTCCCGTCGGCCTTGGTGATGAGCGGGCAGGTGAGAGCGAAAGCCTCTGCCTCCTGGCCCAACTTGCGGCGGATGAGTTCCGTGCCGGTGGTCATGTTGCCCCACTGGTCGTTGCCGCCCAACTGCAGGCGCACGCCCTTGGTCTTGTAGAGGTGGAGGAAGTCGTAGCCCTGCAGCAGCTGGTAGGTGAACTCGGTGAACGACAGTCCGTCGCGTGCGGTGCCGTTGAGGCGCTGCTGTACGCTCTCCTTGGCCATCATGTAGTTGACGGTGATGTGCTTGCCCACCTCTCTTGCGAAGTCGAGGAAGGTGAAGTCCTTCATCCAGTCGTAGTTGTTCACCATTTCCGCCTTGTTCTCGCCCTCTGCGTCGAAGTCGAGGAATTTGGCCACTTGCTTCTTGATGCACTCCTGGTTGTGGTAGAGCGTTTCGGTATCGAGGAGGTTGCGCTCCTGGCTCTTCCCCGAGGGGTCGCCGATCATGCCGGTGGCTCCTCCCACGAGGATGATGGGTTTGTGTCCGCAGCGTTGCAGGTGGCGGAGCATCATGATGCCGCACAGGTGCCCGATGTGGAGGCTGTCAGCCGTGGGGTCGGTGCCCAAGTATCCAGCCACCATGCCCTTGTTGAGGAATTCCTCTGTTCCCGGCATTACCTGGGCGAGCATGCCGCGCCATTTCAGTTCTTCTACAAAGTTCTTTATCATCGTATCAAAGTCGTTAATGTTTGCTTGGTTGTTTGAATGTGTCAAGGCACCGGGTCGTATCCGCTTCCTCCCCATGGATGGCATCTTGAGAGCCTCTTGAGTGCAAGCCACAATCCCTTGAATGGTCCGTGCTTGGCGATGGCCTGCCGTGCGTATTCAGAGCAGGTGGGCGTGAAGCGGCACGAGGGTGGTGTGAAGGGGCTTATCACGCGCTGATAGAAGACGATGGGAAGAAGGAGCAGGGCTTCCAAGAGTTTCATCAGCCATCTCCACAGCATCCTGGCGACATTCATATCCTATCTCCTATCCGCTGGAGCAGTCCGGCCACGCGCCGTTCCACCTCCTTGCTGTCGTGAAGCTGGTTGTCGAGCCAGATGAAAGCCAGGGCGAGCGAGCGTGAGTTGCCGGCCTCTGCCACGTGTTCGTGAAGTCCGTGCTTGTGTTTGCGGAATGCTTCTCTCACCTGTCGCTTCACCCTGTTGCGGCAGACGGCGCTTTTGAAGCATCGCTTGGGCACGCTCACCATCATCATGACGGGAGCCTCGCCGCCCTCCACCCATGCATACACCGCCCTTAGGGGGAAATACACCAGAGAGCGGCTGTCGCCGCCCTTGAACAATGTCTCCACCAGCTTCTTGCCGGCGAGACGCTCCGCCTTGGGAAGAGTGAAAGGGCGCACTGCCGCCATTGCCGGCCTATTTGGCGTTTTTCAGGAAGTCGCGCAGTGCACCGGTCATGGATGGAAATTCCGGTGTGGGAGCCTTGAGGTCGAGGCGCAGCCCGCGGTCGGCCACCTCTTTGGCCGTGGCCGGTCCGAATGCTCCGATGCAGATGTCTCCCTGCTCGAAATGCGGGAAGTTCTTCGTCAGTGCGTTGAGGCCGGCGGGGCTGAAGAAGAGCAGCATGTCGTAGTCGAACTGCTCCACCTCCTCCTTGGTGAAGTCGTCGCTGACCGTCCGGTACATGATGCACTCCTTGTGGTTGAGACCTTTGGAGTCGAGCAATGCGGTGACTCCGCTGGTGGAGATGTCGCTCATGGGCACGAGGTATTTCTCATTCTTGTGCTTCACCATGAGAGGCACGAGGTCGATGATTTTCCCGGTGGTGCCGAAGAACACCTTGCGTTTGCGGTATTGCACATATTTCTGTATATAGAGTGCGATGGTCTCTGTGACGCAGAAATATTTCATCGTTTCGGGGATGGTAACGCGCAATTCCTTGGCGAGAGTGAAAAAATGGTCGATGGCATGTCTTGAAGTGAAGACGATGGCCGTGTGGTCGAGTATGCTCACCTTTTGCTGGCGGAACTCCTTTGCCGTGAGACCCTCCACCTTGATGAAAGGCCTAAAGACCAACTCAACGCCAAATTCCCTTGCGATGTCGAAATAAGGCGACTTGTCGCTTGACGGTTTAGGCTGCGATACCAGTATCTTCTTAATCATCGATGTACTAAAATTTTATTTCCAAATTTTTGCTAAATGTCACCATGAGGCCGACCAAAACGACCAAGGGTATCAATTCGAGCGCACAAAAGTACAAAATTATTTGCAAAAAAGCCCCTATTCGTCGAAAAAAGATAAGATAGCACTTGTAAAAAGTGAATATTTTGACCAAAAGTGCCACGATGGCGAGGGAAATGAGGGTGGTTTGCAGTGGCAAGCCCCCGTAGAGCATCAGCATCACGAAGGGGGTCATGGCCACACCCTCCATCGCCGTGAGGAAGAGGAGGGACTTGTTCCATTGTTCAATTTTTTTCACATCGAAAAACACCCAGTTGACAAACTGGTATGCCACTGCCTTGAAGAGAAAATAGGCAACAACGCTTAGTGCGCATATCCCTAACACGCCATGCTTGGAGAAAACCCACCACCCGTCGTCGCGTCCATGGATGATGTGGCAATAGAATGCGATGGCCACCACGAGGCAAGTGCCAGCCACCAGCACCCCCTGCCCGCTTAGTTCGCCGGGTGTGTCGGGCACGGGTGTCGTCCTGTCGTTTCCAAGGTAGAAGAAGTTCTTCACCTGCCGTGCGATGAACTTCCCAGAGAATGCCAGGGCGATGAGGCCGGCGAGCAGGGCTGCCATGGTGAGTGCGGCGAGCAGGTCGTCGGCGCCGGAGAAATAGGGTGCCGGGTCTGCCGCCATTCCAAGGCGTGGTCCGTCGAAGATGGAGGGGATGGTGTCGGCATGGGCTGCGACGGCTTGGAGGCTGTCGGAAGCCACGCTGTCCACCCTCGCCGTATCAGCCAATGCCACGCCCGCCGGCACCGTGTCGGCTGTCAGCGTGTCGGCCACGAGCTTGAAGGTGTCGGGGGTGGAATTGAATATCGGAACGGGGAACTGCCCTGGCAGTATGTTCATCAGATGGCGAAAGCTTTGCGTATCTCGTCCACCTTGTCGAGTTTCTCCCAAGTGAACAGTTCCACTTCCATGGTTTTCGTCTCGTGGTAGAAACTGGTGAACGTCTTCTTTTTCTTCTCGTTTTTCCGGCCCATGTGCCCGTAGGCTGCCGTCTCGAGGTAGATGGGCTTGCGCAGGCCCAGTTGCTGTTCGATGGCCTTGGGGGTGAGTACGAAGAGCTTTTTAATCTTTTCGGCTATCTCGCTGTCGGAAAGTCCCACGCGAGCGCGGTTGTAGGTGTTGACATAGATGCTCACCGGCTCCGCCACGCCGATGGCGTAGCTCAGTTGCACGAGCATCTCGTCGCTCACGCCGGCGGCCACCATGTTCTTGGCGATGTAGCGTGCCATGTAGGCAGCCGAGCGGTCCACCTTGCTGGGGTCCTTGCCCGAGAAGGCTCCGCCTCCATGGGCGCCCTTGCCTCCGTAGGTGTCCACGATGATTTTGCGGCCGGTGAGACCGGTGTCGCCGTGGGGGCCTCCGATGACGAATTTCCCGGTGGGGTTGACGTGGTAGATGATGTCGTCGTTGAAGAGTGCGAGGACTTTCTCGCTGTGGATTTTGGCTTTCACGCGGGGCATCAGCACCTCCTTGACGTCGTGGCGTATCTGCTGCAGCATGCGCTCGTCGTCGCTGTCGAACTCGTCGTGCTGGGTGGAGACGACGATGGTGTGGATGCGGAGGGGGATGTTGTCGTCGGAGTATTCCACCGTCACCTGGCTCTTTGCGTCGGGGCGCAGGTAGGTCATCTCACGCCCTTCGCGGCGTATCTCTGCCAGGGTGTACATGATGAGGTGGGCCAGGGAGAGGGAGACGGGCATGTATTCCTCCGTCTCGTTGGTGGCGTAGCCGAACATCATGCCCTGGTCGCCGGCTCCTTGTGCTTCCTCCTCGGCACGGTTCACGCCGCGGCTGATGTCGGCGCTCTGCTCGTGGATGGCCGACATGACGCCGCAGGAATTGCCGTCAAACTGGTATTCCGACTTGGTGTAGCCGATGTTGTTGATGGTGCGGCGTGCGATGGTCTGGAGGTCGATGTATGCCTCGGAGTGCACCTCGCCCATGATCACCACCTGCCCGGTGGTGACGAAGGTCTCAATGGCGCAGTGAGCCTTCTCGTCGTATGCCAGGAACTGGTCGAGCAAGGCGTCGGATATCTGGTCGGCCACTTTGTCAGGATGGCCCTCTGAAACGGATTCGGAAGTGAAAAGATATGACATGGTTTATATGTGATGATGGTTTGGGGCTGCAAAGGTACGAATAAGCGAGAGAAAAGCCAAAAATATTTTGGCTTTTCCTTAAAGAGGTCTTTTCTCATGCTATGGCTTGGAGGGTTCACAACCACCCCCTAAAAACAGAATATGCGAGTAATATTCTTGGAGTCAGATATCCAAGACTTAAGGTGAATCCTATTAATTCACTTGCCCCGGTATCATAGCTACCTATGACGCCGGGGCAAGGAATGAAGGTTTGATTCTCATTTGAGAGCATCGAGGATGTTGGCAGAGAGGTGTTATTTTACTATAGTTTCCCAACCTTAAATAGTTTGCAACAAATTGTTTATCACGAATTTAAGAATTTTAGAATTTGTGACCAATGAAAGAATTATCAAGAATTATCCGTCGCAAGCGACGGGAGTTCTCTATGCACCAGAATGGAAAAACAGGAAATGGCTTGCCATTTCATCTCAAATTCCTATAAATTCCATCCTCAAATCTCAAATCTCAATTCTCCAATTCTTAAATTCGTGATAAAAAAGATAAAAAAGGTGGAAATTTCTGTAATAATGTACTGTTGGTACAACTTTCTTAGCCGATGCTTCAAGCAGCATTTCGGCGTCACGCCGTCGAAATACCAGAAGGGGTAGGGGGGACAAATCTCGACATCGGCATCAAAACAAAATCCCCCACACGGCAAGATGCCGTATGAGGGATAATAGTGTATTTTCAGAAGCAGAAGGGTGAGGGTATGCTACTTCTTGGCCTCGCCGACGAGCCATTTGATGTAGTCGTCGCTGACGTTATCTATCTCATTCTTGTCGTAGATGGTCAGTAGCGTCACGTCGTCGGCATCGTCGCTCACCAAAATGTTAAGTGTCAGTACGCGGGCTCCGCCACTCTTGCCTTTGCCCTTAGAGGCAATGGCCATGCGAATCTTGCGCACGCCACCACCGAGGTCGTCGCCTTGCAGGGGGGTGTCCAAAAGTTCCTGTTGGAAAGACCGAAGGTCATTCTTCAGAGATTTGTACTTCTTGGCCAGTCTGCGGGCTTGGCGGTTGAACTCATCGGTGGTGGAGATAGTTACCCTCATACTGCCTCCTCTTTTTCAAGCTCTACAATGAAGTCGTCCAGCGTTTTCAGCTTGCGCCCTTCACGCTTCGCCTGCTCCACCTCATCGAGGGCGCGAGTCAGCGACTCTTTCACATACGCTTCCTGGCGTTCCCTCTTCGTCTGTTTCTTCGTTGATTTCAACGTCTTCACGAAGTCCAGCAACTTGGTCAATGCCGCTTCGCTGTCGAGCAGCGGATTCATCTCGCGGAACAGTTTTGCACGTAATTGTGTTGTCGTCATACTCCAGACTTGATTGGTTTGCGGCGGCGAAGATACGAAAAAAAATCGAAACGAGCAAACATATTATAATAATCTGAAGTTTTCCAACCTTGAATGGTTTGCAACAAATTGTTTTTCACGAATTTAAGAACCAGAGGTCGGCGGCCAAAGGGAAAGCCAATTTTAGAATTGATGGACAATGAAAGAATTATCAAGAATTATCCACCGCAAGCGATGGGAATTCCTTGCACCAGCATGGAAAAACAGGAAAAGGCTTGTTATTTCGTCTCAAATTCCCATAAATTCCATCCTCAAATCTCAAATTCTCTAATTCTTAAATTCGTGATAAAAAGATAAAAAAGGCGGGGAACTTTATTTCTTCAGGAGCTTGTAGTACTCCGCTGCTCCGAGGAGGAAGCAGCCTGTGCCGTAGTCCTCGAAGTCGGGGACCTTGGTGTAGGAGAGGGGCTGTCCTGCCGAGGGGTCTTTGCCGGTGCCTTGGACGTAGCCGAGGAAGCCGTCGGGATGCACGCAGTCGCGCACCATTGCCTGCCATGCCCTGTCGCATGCCCCCTTGTATTTTTTCGCCTTGAGGATGCCGTTGTTGATGCCCCAGCTCATGCCGTAGAGGAAGAGGGCCGTTCCGGTGAGCTCCTTCCCCCCGTAGGTGACGGGTGAGACGAGCGACGGGTTCCACAGGCCGTCCTCACGCTGGCATTGGAGCAGTGCCTCGCTCATGGCGACGAAGTCCTTCTTGAGACGCTTGAAATATTTGTCCTTCTTGCCGATGTCGCCCATCACCCTCACCAAGGCGGCATACACCCATCCGCTGCCACGGCTCCAGTAGCAGTTGTTGCCGTCGCTCTCCTTGTAGGGCGGCACGTAGTCGGCATCGCGCCACCACAGGCCCTCCGCCACGTTGAACAACCCACCTCCGCAGGTGTCGCGGCTCCAGGTGTACATCTTCATGGCGTGGTCGAGGTATTTGCGCTCGCCCGTGGCCCGATACATCTTACTATATACGGGCATGGCCATCTGTATGGCATCAATCCATGTCCAGTACCCCAGTTTGCCGGTGGCCATCTGAAGGTCCAGGTTCTCCCTCACGTGCTCGATCATCTTGCTGTCCTTGGTGGCCATATATCGGTCGAGGTAAGTCTGACCGCAGCACTGGTCGTCGGCATCCGTTGTCTTCACCCCGTTTCGCGGTGTCCATTGGTGGTGGTTGGCCCATCGGTCGGTGTAGTCGATGTAGCGAGGGTCGGGGTCTTGCTCATAAAGGGCCATCAGTCCCTCGTAATACACCGCGCGCGTCCACAAGCTGCTCGGACGGATGCGCCCCACGTTGGTGGGGACTGTCGGGTCGGCATACTTAGCCATGAAATACTGGTTCACCTTTTTTGCCACGGCCAATACCTGGTCGGCGTTGTCGGCCGGTTGCGCACCAGCCATCAAGGCCGTCACGGCCATCATGAATGTGAGGAATAGTTTTTTCATCTTTCAAGCATTTTTCCGCAAATTTACGGCAAAAAACACGGCGAAAGTATGTAAAAAGTACGATTTCTTGGTAAAATTGTACAAAAAATGTGTAATTTTGCCCCATGCGAAGCCTCATCACACTCTTCATGTTGCTTGCCGTCACTTGTGCGTGGTGCCAGGGCGGGCTCAAGAGCCGCGACCTCAACACCAAGGATGGACTGCCCAGCAACTATGTCATCAACATGGTGCAAGACCCCAGGGGGTACATCTGGATGGCCACGTCGGACGGTTTGTGCCGTTACGACGGCTACTCCTTCGACGTGCTCCGCCATTCCGACACCGGCAACGACTCCCTGCTGCTGAGCAACCGGCTGCGCGAGTTGCACCAGAACCCCAACGGCCTGCTTTTCATACGCCTGCAAGGCGAGCACTACAGCTGCTACGACACCGGTCGGCGTCGCTTCGTGCAGTTCATCCCCGACGGCAACAACGGAAAGAATTACTGCAACTGCACCTTCACGCCCGACGGTGCCACCTGGTTGTGGTATGAATACACCGGATGCATCGAGGTGACCTACAAGGATGGAAAGGTGACGGGCAGGGAGTACAACGTGGGCAACGGCCAGTTGCCGTCGAACAACGTGAGGTTCATCGAGGCCGACAGCCGCGGGCGCGTGTGGATAGGCACCGACAAGAGCCTCCACGTGAAGGAAGGCGAATCGCTGAGATGCGTCAGCCGCCAGCACGGCTTCACCCATGCCGCCGTCAGTGGCGACACCATCTTCTTCTCCACCACCGACAACCAAGTGATGCACGCCGACAAGGAGGGCAGGCTGCACACCGACGTGGAGGCCATCCCCGGATGGCTTCCCGGCAACTCCATCCGTGGCTTGGTGCCCACCATGGGCAGTCTTGTCATCATCACCCAAGGCACCACCTACCGCATCGACACCCGCAGCGGGGCGGTGGGGACCAACCGGGAGCAAATCCCCGGAGGCTCCGTCTATCGCGACAACACCGGCAACTACTACGTGGCCGACAATGCTGTCAACATCTATTATTTTGACAACCGCCGCGGGGAGGTGTACTCCTTCCACATCCTCGACAGCCAACTGCTGAACAAGCGCGGAATACGCCCTTACGGGTTGGTGGTGGACCACGAAGGCACCATCTGGGTCTCCACCATCGGCAACGGCCTCTTCTCATACGTGCCCTCCACGCGCCAACTCACCCACTTCACACCACGCAACGGCACCTCCTCGCCCATCAAGAGCGACTACCTCTATGGTGAGATGGTGGACCGCTCCGGCAACATCTGGGTGTCGCAGGAGAATATGGGGCTGAGCGTCATCACCACCATGCCCGGAGGGGTGAGGCGGCATTATGCCACCGGCAGTTCCACCCCCGACTATGCCAACCTCTTCCGGGTGGTGCGCATGACCTCCGACGGCAAGGTGTGGGGAGGCAATTTCATGGGCGGCACCTACCAGTTGGCGGGCGACATGCTGCTGAAGACGAGCATCGGCGTGGACGACGACATGCTTGCCATCTGCCGCGACTCCAAGGGTCGGCAATGGGTGGGCACGCGCAGGAGCGGCCTGTCCATCGACGGGCGTTTCCACACCCACCAGCCCGACGACCCGCACTCGCTCGCCGGGGGGAAGGTGTTCGACATCCTTGAGGACCGCGACCACCGGATGTGGGTGGCCGTCAACATGGGTGCGCTGTGCCTCGCCACACAACAGGCCGACGGCTCCTGGCAGTTCAGGAAATTCCTCGACGACACGCCCCTCATGCGCAACGTCACGCGACTGGTGCAGACACGCTCCGGCCTCATCTTCGCCGGTTGCGGCGACGGCGTCGTCGTCTTCCATCCGGCACAACTCGCAGCCAACCCCAAGGCCTACCACTACTACAACTCCTCCAACAGCACACTCGGCTATTTCGAGATACGCGACATCCTCGAAGACCATGCAGGCGTTGTGTGGCTCGCCTCGGCCGGCGGGGGGCTCTACAAGGTGGGCAACCCCTCCGACGCCGCACACCTCACCTTCGAGCAGCTCACCACTCACCAGGGGTTGGCCGACAA
This sequence comes from uncultured Prevotellaceae bacterium, assembly GCA_902792855.1. Classification (GTDB taxonomy): domain Bacteria; phylum Bacteroidota; class Bacteroidia; order Bacteroidales; family Bacteroidaceae; genus Prevotella. Next base: position 8,713 of record CADBBP010000014.1, on the reverse strand, counting down.
CACCGCCAACTCCCTCGTGGAGGATGCCGGCGGACGGTTGTGGATAGGCACGCACTACGGCCTCTCACGCCTCGACACCCGGTCCATGCAGTTCACCACGCACTACCTCTCCACCGACCTCCTTGGCGATGTGTATAGCGAGCACTCCGCATGCCGTCTCGGCGACGGAACACTCGTCTTCGGCACCAACAATGGCATCGTGTCCTTCAACCCCGGAAACACACAAGATGAAGACGGGCGGAAGGCGCATCCCACCATCACCAACCTCTTGGTCAACGGGGCGATGTACAACGAATACGACGAGGCGGAGACCATCAGCCTGAAGCACCGCCAGAACTCCCTCACCTTCCGCTTCTCCGACTTGAAATTCGACTTCCCCCACGACACCGAATACGAGTACATGCTGGAGGGCGCCGACCGGCACTGGAGCCTGCCCACCCGTCAGAACGAAGCCGTTTACAAGGACTTGGCGCCCGGCAACTACGTCTTCCACGTGCGCATCGCCAACAGCGAACGGGAGGCCACCATGGAAGTGAACATCCTGCACCCCTGGTGGAACACATGGTTGGCGTGGCTCTTCTACCTCCTCATCGCCGGAGGGCTGGCATGGTATGTCATCCGACTGCTCCTCATCACCTACTCCATGCGCAACCGCATTCGCATGGACAAGGAAATCTCCGAGTTCAAGCAACGCTTCTTCATGGATGTCAGCCACGAGTTCCGCACCCCCCTCACGCTCATTCAGGGAGCCATGGAGCGCATCGGGAAAACCGGTGAGTTGCCCTCCTCGCTCAAGCAGCCCATCAGCAACATGCAGCGAAGCACCGACCGGATGATGCGCCTCGTCAACCAGTTGCTTGAGTTCCACAAATACGAGCATGGCAAACTCTCCCTCCGACTTCAGCAGACCGACGTGGTGAGGTTCCTGCGAGACATCACCATGAGTTTCAGCGACGTGGCGCAGAACCGTCAGACCAGCCTGCAGTTCGTGCCTTTCGCACAGCACCACGACATGTTCATCGACAGGGGCTTCCTCGACAAAATCCTGCACAACCTGCTGAGCAACGCCCTCAAGTACACCCCGCGAAAGGGCGATGTCGTGGTGAGGGTGAAGCACGAGGGGGAGCGCCTCATCATACGTGTGGAGGACAACGGCGTGGGCGTGCCCAAGGAAAAGCAGGCGCAGCTCTTCACCCGCTTCATGCAAACCAACACCATCGCCGACAGCATGGGCATAGGCCTCCATTTCACGCAGCAACTTGTCAAGGCACACCATGGCGACATAAGATATGAGGAGAGGCCCGGCGGAGGGAGCATCTTCGTGGTGGAAATCCCCGAAACGCCGGGATGCTACCAACCCGGCGACTACCTCGACTCGAGCGACTTGGTGGATGAGGCGGCCACCTCCGTTGACAACTTGCGCCATTACCGTGAACTGATGTCTGCCCCGCTCAACGACCGCGTCGTGCTCGTGGTGGAGGACGACGATGACGTGAGGGAATACATCAAGTGCGAGTTGGCACCCTATTTCACCGTCAAGACAGCCCCCAACGGCGAGGAGGCCTTGGAGATGGTGCGCGCCCATGCCATCGACCTCGTGGTGAGCGACATACGCATGCCCGTCATGGACGGCATCACCCTGCTGAAAAAGCTGCGTGCCGACGACAGCATCTTCGACATCCCGTTCATCCTCCTCACCGCCATCGACAGCGTGGAGCGGCAACTCGAAGGTGTGCGTTTCGGAGCAGACGCATACATCCCCAAACCCTTCAGTCCCGCCCTCCTTGTGGGGAAGAGCATCAGCCTCATAGAGCAAAGGGAGCGCCTCAAGGCGGCATACAGCGCGCATGCTCCTGCCGCCGAGGGTTCCACGCCCGCCGCCGACACTTCCGCCGAGGCGCCGCTCATCCGCAGCGAGCGCGACCGCAAATTCCGCGAAATCGTGGACAAGAAGATAGAGAGCAACATGGACAACCCCGACCTCATGGTGGACGACTTGGCACAGGCCACCGGTTACGGCCGCTCGCAGTTCTATGGGAAGATGATGGAGGTCACCGGCACCACGCCCAAGGACTACATACGCACGAAGCGCATGGCGAGGGCTGCCGAACTGCTCCGCAGCGGCGAGATGACCACGGTGGCCGAGGTGGCCTACAAGGTGGGTTTCTCCGATGCACTCTATTTCAGCCGATGCTTCAAGCAGCATTTCGGCGTCACGCCGTCGAAATACCAGAAGGGGTAGGGGGGCTTGCAAATAAATTTGCATGGTCACTCGGTTTTTTGTACCTTTGCACGCAACTATGGAGAAGTCCTATGTGATGCCGCTACTGCTGCTCTGCCTGCTGCCTGTGCTGCCCCTTGCAGCACAGCAGGTTGACGAGTGCCCACAGGTAAGGATTGAGGCCGAGCGGCTGCCCGACCTGACCATTCCCCGCACCGGCCACAGCATCTTCTATGCCGGAGACGAGCTGACCTTAGTGGGCGGACGCACCACCAATTTCGTGCCCACACCCACGGCCGAGTACTTTGCCAACGGTGCGTGGCACCAACTGACCATGGCCTATGCCCATGACGATGGCTTTGCCTCAGTCATGCCTTCGGGCGAGGTCATCATCGGCGGCGGCCACAGCGAGGAGTTGGGTGTAGGTCAGACCTTCTTGGTGGAACGCTACGACCCCACGACGCACAGCTTCGAGGGCTTTGGTTGCCTGGACCGGCGTCGCGCGCTGGCCAGTGCCCTGCTGTTGGGCAATGGGAACGTCATTATCAGCGGCAACCACTATACCGACGATGCCATCGCCTGCTACGACGGCAAGAGCCAGATACAACATATAAAAGATGTGGCGCAGGGGCGCTCCAACCCCTATATCCTGCGTACCGCTGCCGACGATGCCCTCATCATCGGCGCACACGATACCCGGCAACAGACGCCCGATGCCGTTTGGGCCGACCGCCTAAAAGGTGATGCTTTCCGCGTGCCGCTTTTAGAGCAATGGCGCTTGGTATATACCGACCAGCCTTTCAACAGTGACATTTGCGCATTGCACAATCCGAGTATTTCCCAATCCGACTATTCCTATCTTCTGACGGCCACCGACGAGAGCGGACAGTTGGGCATCGTCATGGTGTCAAATCAGCCAAACGACCAAACGCCCAGTTTCTCGCTGCTGCCCACCGTCTGTCCCATCCCCATGCACAGCCAGTTTGGCCCCATAGCCTACAAAGGCCCCGTCGTCGTTGACAGGGAGCGCCAGCGAGGCTATGTCATCGGTGTTGACGACAGCCTGTGCAACCGCCAGTACATCCTTGCCATAGACTACGCCCGCCAGCCAGCCACCCTGACGCTCTACCATACCGACACGCTGGAGTATGCCACCATCGCCATTCCCATCCTGACTCCCGACGGTGACCTCATCTTGGCAGGAGGCGTCCATCACGACAACTACAAGCCCTTCGCCACCGTATGGTGCTACCACTTCGGCACCGCCATGGCTGCCACGGCTGCTGCCCGCCCGCAGGGCGGCTTCCCCTGGCTGTGGGTGCTCATAGCCTTAGGTGCAGTGGCCCTTATGATCACGGTTGTGAGAGCAGTAGGGACCCATCAACCCCATGAACCCCATCAACCCCTTAAACCCCTTGAACCCTTTGAACCCCTTGAACCCTTTGAACCCCTTAAACCCCTTGCCCCCCACGAGTCCCACGAGCATCTGTTACACCGCCTCTGTGCCCTGCTGGAAGAGCACCAACTCTATCTCGTCAGTCACTTGCGCCAGAAGGATGTAGCCTCTGAGTTGGGTGTCAGCGTCAGTGCCATCACTGACAGCCTCGCTGCCTGCCGGGGCATCAACTTTACGCAACTGTTAGCCGAATATCGTGTGCGCCACGCCCAGCAGCTGCTGTCCGGGCAGCCCGACATCAAGCTCGTCGCCGTTTTCAGAGAGTCGGGCTTCACCAGCGAGAGCACCTTCTTCCGCACCTTCAAGGCCGTCACCGGCCTTTCGCCGAAGGAGCGTGTCTTTCTCACAAATTACAGGAATTTCGTAGATTTTCCTTTTTTATCACGAATTAGAGAACCAGAGGTCGGCGGCCAAAGGGAAAGCCAATTGGAGTAACTGTTCATCTTTTTGGGTCGCCTACGGCGAGAACCAACGGTCGACGAAGTCAAATCTTTCAAATCTTTACAAATCAAAGAAATTTCTATGGTGAAAAAATATAAAGATTTGTAAGATTTGAATTGATTTGTAAGATTTCTGCCCGTTAGGGCACTCCTTGAAATTATTCGCTGAACTGTTACGAATTGGAGAATTTTTTTTTGAGGTGTGCGGATGAAAGAAAGGGTAAAAGAAAGGTGTTTTGGTAAGGCTTTTGCCCTTTCAGGGCGACTGTCGCACATCAAGGATTCCCAGGGCGTTGCCCCGGGCTGATATCTCGTTGGCCTTACAGGCCGTCCTGCATCATTAATCCAACCGTATAGGTTGAATTTTTACGTAATTTATGAAGGTGGGAAACATCAGTTATCTTATAGGCAATAACTCCCATTTCGTCAAAAACGACTCCCATTTCGCGAAATGGGAGTCGCTTTTTTGCTATTTTTATGACATTTTGCCTTGAAAAACTTAATTTTGTGCTAAAAATGTAAACCTAAATATTATGAAACAACGAAAAAGACTACTTTTAGCCTTGGCCTTCTGGATGACGGCCTCGGCCATGTCCTTTGCCCAGTTGAACCTCAAGGTGACCGTTCACTGCTCGGAGCCTGGTACCCTGTTCGTGAAAATCATGGAGAAGATAGAGGAGCTGGGCGAGTTGAGCGACATCAGCGAGCTCACCGTCACGGGAAAGCTGAACCGTGACGACTGCAACGTCATCAACAACCAGATAAAGAATCTCGTTTTGATAGACCTGGGCGGCGTCACCTGCGAAGGCGAGTTCAACCTCAATCTGATAGACCGTTCGAGGCTCACCACCGCCGTGCTACCTCCCAACATGACCTCCCTCTATGGTGGCTGTTTTCAGAACTGCACCAGCTTGGAGAGCATCACGCTGCCCGATGCCATCACCAGCATAGGCAATCGTGCATTCTATAATTGCTCAAAACTCAGCTCCATCCACCTGCCCGCTTCGCTCACCACCATCAAGGGTGAAGCCTTCAGTCTTTGTGCTTTCACCTCCTTCACCTTGCCTCCTGGTGTGAAGATTGACGGCAAGAATGCTTTCTCCGGTAACGGCAAGTTGGAGAGCTTCACCTTCAGCGACGGCATCGATGGTACCGAGATGCCTGAAGAACACCGACGTAGCGGACTTCGAAATACCACAGACGGTGCGCAAGATAGGCTACCAAGCCTTCTTCGAAGTCAATTCGCCCAAGCGCATCGTGATTCCCGACAGTGTGACCAGCATTGGCAGCCAGTGCTTTTACCTCTCTCATATAGAGGAGGTGGTGTGGCCCAAGGGTTGCACCACCATGAACAGCGACATGTTCCGCTACTGCTATGATTTGCACAGCGTCACCCTGCCCGAGACACTCGACAGCCTTTCGGGCTACGGTCATTTCCTGAACTGCGTATCGCTGAAAAGCATCCACCTGCCCGAGGGCATACGCACCCTGAAGGGTGGCGCGCTCGGCGGTTGTAGCAACTTGGAGGAGGTCAACATCCCTAAGGCCTGCACCTACATATGAGGAGTTGAAGCTGCCATCGAAGCTGCGCGTTATTGGCGACAATGCATTCGCTGGTGGCAAATACAAAAAGGTGGTGGTGCCCGAGGGCTGCATCAACATAGGCCACAACGCTTTCTACAGCGGTACGCTCACCACGCTCGACCTGCCATCCACGCTGCTCGTCATCACGGGTCCGCTGCCCGGCACCACATACAATAGTGCTTTGGAAACGGTCACCATGCGCTCACTCATACCTCCCTACGTGCGCAAGAGCGACATGTTCACGGGATCCGACTATGGGCGCCCCACGCTTCGCGTGCCCGCTGTCTCCTTGGCAATGTACCAGGCCGACAACCGCTTCAGCGGTGCCGCCAAAATCGTGGCCATCAGCGGCTATACACCTGCCACCAACGTTCTGAATATCGTGGGCGACGTGACGCTGACAGCCGACTGCGGCCTCAATGGTGTCGGCAAGTATGACGTGAACTTCTTCCAGCAGCAATTGAATCGCTCGATGATGAACGGAAACTTCGACTCCGACCATCCTCGCCTCACCATCGAAAAGGGAGCCACGCTGCATGCCGGCACCATCACCATGACCTGCGACCGCCATGACGACCACTATGGCACCTACACCTGGGACGCGTTCATCAACCGTGGCACCTGCACCGCCGACCGCATCGACCTGCGCTGGCGGATGAAGGACATGGATTACTACTGCCCGTCCTTCGACACCCGCATGAGCGACATCATCCCCGAGCGTGAGGGAACGCCACTCATCTTCTACCGCTATGACACCAATGCCCGGGCCGTGGGCAACTTCGGTGGCACCTGGGTGCGCCTTGCCAGCGACGACATGCTCCGTGCCGGACAGGGATACCTCATTCGCACACAACCCATGATTGCCTGGTGGGACAACTATTACAGTCGCTGGGAATACAATTACCTGTTCACGCACCACATCTCTCATCCCGGCGGCAAGGACTTCTTCACCACTGCTGCCGACGTCGCCCTGCCCATGACCCATGCCGCCGGCGAGTTTGAGCACAACAAGAACTGGAACCTCGTGGGCCAGCCCTATCCCGCCTTCTTCGACATTCGAGGCATCGACTATGACGGCCCCGTGCTTCTGCCCACAGGCAGCAGGTGGAAAGCCGTCAGCCCCCTCGACGACGAGGTGGTGCTCGAACCCATGATGGCTTTCTTCGTACAGGTGCCCGACGGCGTGAGCAGCATCACCCTGCAGGCCGACCGCCGCCAATTAGGGCCAAAGTTCGTGAAGGACGCCACCGTCAACAGCCGCATGAACCTGCGCCGCGCCGACAAGAACAGCCAGCGTGTCGTCTTTGACGTGACATTGCAGCGTCAAAGCGAAGAGGAGGAGGAACCCGCAGCCACCCGCTTTGTCATCAACCCCGAGGCCACCACCCGCTACGACATCGGGCGCGACGCCCCTGCCATGAGCAGCGACAGCTGTGCATTGCTCTACAGTTGGCAGGATGATGGTGGAGTGGCCTACGCCATCAACGAGCGTCCTTTGGGCGATGGCATCATCCGCCTCGGTCTGCAGACAGTCGAAGCCGGCACCTACACCCTGTCAATGAATGTGCGCGGCACGGCATTCCCCGCCTCTGAAGACGTGTGGCTCATCGACAACGAGACGGGCACCCGCACCGTCATCAGCCAGGATGCCTACACCTTCACCATCAGCGAACCCACCACGCTCACGCAGCGCTTCGTCATTGCCATCAGCGATGCAGAGCCAACAGCCATCGACGACTGCGTGACAGCCGTGCCCAAACCCATGGAAGGCCTCTTCAACTTAAGCGGCCAGCGTATCAGTGAACCGCGCAAGGGGCTCTACATCAGCAACGGCCGAATTGTCATGAAGAAATAGCACCAAAACCTAAATAACGATACATCAACGCTATGAAAAGAACCATCCAAATATTGCTGCTCTGCCTCGTAGCCACCACCGTTCTGGCACAGAGCACCACCACCCGCCGCCTGCACATCACCACCAACCCCAAGGGACTGTTCCTCATCAACCTCCAGGTCTATCCCACGGCGGAACTAAGCGGTTATAGTTACTTTAAAGGCAGCCCCATCATCACTATGAAGAGTGACACCACCGGCATCGATGTGCAGGTGCCAGTGGGCGCAGGCATATACATGAACATCGGATTCAGCGGCTACAACGCTGGAAACGGTAACTTTAATCCTGGCGACATGAACAACTACGTCATAGAGAGTTGGAAAGACAACGGAGAGCCCGTCTCATTGAGGCAAAATGGATTTAATTTCCTCTGGGTGATGCCCGACCACGATGCCGACCTCGTGGGCACCTTCGTCTATGACCCCGGTGTACCCGGTCAGGGTGAGCAGCCCATGATGGGCGGCTGGGACCCGGAGACGGGTACGCTCATCAACGACGCCGAGAGCGACAACCCCTCGGGGGTCAGCAGTGTTGACCGCTCCAAGGTGCTGCGCTACATCCGAGTGGGCAGCTACTGGGGCGCTTCTAAAAAAACACTGTCTTTCAGTCCCTCTTCTTACCCCAACTGCTCTTTCTTCGATGCCAGCCGCACCGACGCCCCAAGTGTGTCGTGCCGTTATTCAGGCTCTCAGCCTTGCTCGCTCACCGATGTTGTGCTGCCGGCCACCGTCACCAGCATCCAAAGTAACCACTTTAGGGACGTGCCGCTGCAAACGCTCACCCTCTATGCCCTCACACCGCCATCCATGGGCTTCACGGATTGCCCCGACATGGTCGTTCGCGTGCCGGCCGAAGTCGTGCCCATCTACAAGGCCCACGCCCAATGGGGACGTTTCACCATCGTGCCCATCGATGGCGACTATGTGAACCTCAGCGTGCAACTCATGGCCACCCCCGACTCGGCCACGATAGCACGATATAAGAACATGTACCTCGACCTCACCAACATCGAGAGCGGCACCACCCGCACCATGCTGGTGAACAGCCGCAACGTCTATGATTTCCGCTACCTGCCCACCAACACCGCCTACCACGCCGTGCTGCGTACCGACAAAGGT
>CADBBP010000013.1:29718-33017 GCA_902792855.1 uncultured Prevotellaceae bacterium | reverse complement strand
AGGGCGACAGTCGCACATCACAGATTCCCAGGGCGTTGCCCCGGGCTGATATCTCGTTGGCCTTACAGGCCGTCCTACATAATTAATCCAACCGCACCTCGAAAAATTATATGATTATCCGCATATATCCGGAAAGGATGGATAACAGCCCGAAAGGGCGAATAACAAGAAAAAGCCGGCAGACTGTCGTCTGCCAGCTTTTTGTGGGTGTGCCCGGGAAGTGCTCAGAGGTTGAGTTCCTCTATTTGGTCGAGCACCTCACGATATTCGCTCTGCGTCTTGAAATGCATCCTCAGGCCGATGACGCCACCAATGATTCCTCCGAGGCCTCCTCCTAAGAGCAGCGGCATCATCTCGTCTTTCCCTTCCTTGGCATACACCTCGTAGGCGAAGAAGGCCAACCAAGCCACGAGCATGGGAATGCCGTACATCAGCCAGTCGCTGTCTCTTTTCTTGGCAAGGGAGACTTTGCGCCTCACTTCCACCAGGTTGTCCTCCATGAGGTGGTTGTCGCCCAAGTCCTTGCCGTTCCAGTAGGTGTAGCCGCAGCAAATGAGCATGAACACCGCCGTAGCCACCCAGAAGGTGAGAGAGTAGCCCATCATTATGATGAAGACGTAGTAGGCGTAAGGTATGGTGAGCAGGGCCAAGACCATCAGCCAGATGTATCTGCGATTGATTTTTGAGATGTTCTTTCTCATCGACTTGCGGAGGAAGTGCTCGTTCACGATTTCCTGCTTCTCCAGCTTCTTTTTCAGCGTTTCCATTTGTAGGCGCATTTCTTCAAATTGGGTATCCATAATGATTGAATGTTTTAATCGTTAGACATGTTTTTGAGTTGTTCTTTAATCCTGAACAGTCTGACACTGACGTTCTTGGTGGAGATGCCTACAATCATCCCGATTTCCTCGTAGCTGAGGTTTTCAAGCCAGAGCAGCACGATGGCCCGGTCGAAGGGTTGCAGACGTGAGATCCGCTTGTGCAGCATGTCCACCTGACGGGTGTCTTCGTCGTGGTCCTCGAAAAGGTTGATGTCCATGGACAGCCTTGCTGCGGTATTCCGCTTCTTCTTCCTTTCCTGCGAGATGCAGGTGTTGAGGCTGACACGATAGACCCACGTCTTGATGTCGCTGCGATGCTCGAAGCCCTCGTAGCCTTTCCAGAGGTTGACAAGCACCTCCTGGAAGAGGTCGTTCACTTCGTCGGCATCTTTTGAGAACATGTAGCACACGGTGTAGATGGTGCTCTTGTGTTCTGCCACTGTTTGCGCAAACTGTTTTTCCAATGTTGTCATTGTCTTTTTGTTGAATTATTGAACTTTCACCCATTTGACGCGTCAAGGATGTGAAAAACTACAGGAAAAACGGATTTTTTTTTCATTTTTGAGATTTGAGGTTTGAGATTTGAGATTTAAGATGAAATGGCAAGCCATTTCGTCACTCTATTGCGCAAGGTTCGTGTCGCTTGCGACGACAATTCTTCAACATTCTTTTCATCTGCATATCAATTCTTAAATTCTGAAATTCGTGATAAAAAATTACGTTATTTATGAAGGTGGGAAGCTTCAGTCAAATTACTGAATTCCTCATCGGTCTTCGACAAATCTCTCAAATCCCAAACCTCAAACCTCACATCTCACATCTCAAACCTCAAACCTCAAACCTCAAACCTCAAATCACCACGTATGTGTTGAACGAATGTGGGGGAGCCACGATGTTGAGGTGTTTGTCTTTCAGTTTCACGCTCATCTGTGCTTCCGTGTCGGTGAAGTTGCCGGCCGTGACGATGTATTGCCGTCCTTGGTGGAAGACGACCACGGGCGTCTTGCTGTCCTCACGCCCCGAGTAGGCCACCATTTCCGCACCCGGATTGATGAAGTGGCTGAAATGCTTGTAGGCGTAATATTCGGCGGTGAGCCGCATCTTCCGCGTCTTGCTGTCCACTTGCACCAGTGCGTTCTGTGTCCATCCCCAGGTGGACTGGCCATTGTCGGCGAGGATGAAATTCCAGTTGTAGTATTCGTCGCAGCCGTTGCCTATGTTGTCGGAGAGCAGGAGGAAGGTGTGCTCGCCCGCCTTCCAGTCCATGGAGCCGTTGCCACATTCGCTCTCGCTCACCATGAAGCGGAGGTTGGGGTAGCGCTGGCGCATCTGTGGCAGGTTGTCGCGGCACTCCCACTGCGTGCCTATGCCCTTCACGTTGGACTGCAAGGTGGCGTCGTCGAGGATTTTCTCCACATAGTCCAAGCGGTTGGTGTTGAACGTGCCTATCCACAGCTCCACCTCCGGGTGGCGTTTCTTGAGCGTGGGGGCCAGGTAGTCGTTGTTGAAGCGCAGCGTGCCCTCCGCCGTCCATGCGCATCCGGGGTATGGTGTGTAGGAGTAGGCCTCGTTTTGGTACATCACCTTCGTGATGGGCAGCCCTTGCTCCGCATAGAGGTCGATGAAGCGGCAGAACATGTCGGCGTAGCTCTGGAGGTAGCGGGGGTCTTGGATGAAGAAGTCCTGGGAGGCCAGCCTCCGTGGGAACACGCCCTCGCGCTCGCCCAAGAGTTTCATCTCGTCGGGGTCGGGCTGCGCATCCTGCTCCATGTAGAGCAGGTAGGCCTGCCGCTCGTCCATGGTGTTGTAGCGGTTGGGCGACACGGGATAGTCGTGGTTGATTTTCATCCATGCCGGCGGACTCCAGGGGCTCATGAAGAGTTGCAGTGCCGGTTGGTATTTCTGTGCCGCCCGTGCCAAGGGGATGATGTTGCGCTTGTCACGCTCGATGTTGAAGTGGTGCAGCATGAAGTCGCCGGGAACGTCGTCGCAGCTGTACCAACTGCGGGCGTAGTCGTTGGCGTTCATCGACACGCGGCCATGGGTGAAACGCAGGTCGCCGTCGGGGGCGAAGATGCCGTGCATCAATTCGTCCTGGTCTTGCCGAGAGAGCATGTTGAAGGCATCCCAGTCCAGTTCGTTGAACGTGGTGCCCCAGGCGCGGAACACGACGCCCTGCTCCGTGCCGTTGACGGCACACACCGTCCTTCCCACTGCCTTGGTGGAGAGTGTGGTTTTCGACTGTGCCCATGTCGTGTTTTCCGTCGTGGTGTACTTGGTCACTCCCTGAGCGTGTGCATGGGGCGTGCACATGGCAATGAGGAGCGACAGTGTGATAGCTGTTCTTTTCATCTCTATTTGGTTTTTTCTCTGCAAATATACGCATTTTTTGAAAGAATTGAATAGATTTGTTCGATTTCTCGCGAAGCGACTAAATATGGAGTGCCCTGTCGGGCAGAACCAACGGTCGACGAAGTC
>CADBBP010000013.1:0-29686 GCA_902792855.1 uncultured Prevotellaceae bacterium | reverse complement strand
CGGTACAAATCAAACAAATCATTCCAAACAACAAGATTTGAATAGATTTGTTCGATTTCTCGCGAAGCGACTAAATATGGAGTGCCCTGTCGGGCAGAACCAACGGTCGACGAAGTCAAATTGTACAAATCGGTACAAATCAATCAAATAGGAAAAAGATTTGAAAGATTTGAATAGATTTGTGGAATTTCTCGCCGGAGGCGACTAAAAAGTTCCTTCGCCGGAGGCGACTGTCTATTGCTATTCGCAGAACTGTTACGTGTGAACAGCCTTGGCATTTTTTTTCGTGAAAAAATGTGGGCTCCCAATGGAAAGTTCCACTTTTTTGTGTATTTTTGTGGCATGAATACGATGAATGACAAGCAGCGAGCGGAGATGCATGCGTGCCGCTATTACGTGCGCTTGGGCGACGGTGGCGTGGAGTGCCGGCTATGTCCGCACCACTGTAGGATAGGCGATGGCAAGACAGGTGTCTGTCGCAGTCGCCGCAACCACCACGGCACGCTCGTCAGCGAGGTGTATGCCAAGCCTTGTGCGCTGGCCATCGACCCCGTAGAGAAAAAACCGCTCTATCATTTCCACCCCGGCACCACCTGTCTCTCCATCGCCTGCACGGGGTGCAATTTCCGCTGCCTGAACTGCCAGAACCACGACATCTCGCAGGCGTCGCCGGACGACGTGAGGCATTACGACCTTTCGCCCGAGGCCGTTGTGAAACTATGCTTGGAGCATCTGTGCCCGGGCATCGCATACACCTACACCGAACCGCTCACCTATATAGAATATGTGACCGACACCGCCCGCCTGGCGCACGAGGCCGGCTTGTGGAACATCCTCGTCACGGCTGGCTATGTCTGCCAGGAACCGCTGGCCGACCTGCTGCCGTTTATCGATGCCGCCAACATCGACTTGAAATCCTTCAGCGACGACACCTACCGGCGGGTGTGCGGCGGAAGCCTCCACACCGTGCTCGACACCATCCTTGCCATGCGCGACGCCGGGGTGTGGGTGGAACTGACCAACCTCGTCATCCCCGGCGTCAACGATGACATGGAGATGATAGGCAGGATGTGCCGATGGCTTGTTGACAACGGCCTGGACGGAGCACCGCTGCATTTCAGCCGCTTCTTCCCACACCACAAGATGCGGGACGTGCCGCCCACGCCCCTCCGCACCTTGCGACAAGCGAGGCTGGTGGCTCAAGAGCAGGGCATGCGGCACGTCTATTTGGGAAACGTGTGACATCGTGGCAACAACACAACATGAAAGAATGATGATGAACTATTTGAACGGAGACAGGGTGCACTCCTGCCCGGAATTGATGGAAGTGATAAGCAAAGTGGGCTTCCTCCCTTTGCTCGATAGTGGAATCCCCGGATTTTCCGCCGAGGACATGGTGGACTATGATTGTCGCTATGTCATCCTGCCCGATGGGGGATGGGACTGGCCGCTGTGGAAATGGAAAGGACCCATCGTCACGGAGGGCGGCTTCGTCTATGGGAAGTTCTTCGCAGGAAAGGCCGGCTTCGTCAGTCGCGAGTGGTGGCCCGACTTGTGCAACTACCGGCGAGCCGTCCACCCGGCACCGGAGGAGGGTTCCGTGGAGGAGGCCATTCTCATGACCTTGCAGGAGCAGGGTAGCTTGATTACCAGGGAACTGAGAAAGGCGTGCGGCTTCACGGGGCCGAAGATGAGAAGCAGGTTTGATGCCTACATCACGAGGTTGCAGATGGCATGCCGCATCGTGACGGAGGACTTTGTCTATCCCCTCGACAAGCACCAGCGTGAATATGGATGGGGATGGTCGTTGCTCACCACGCCGGAACAACTGTTGGGAAGGGAGGCGTGTGCCTGTGAGCGCACGCCCAAGGAGTCCCTCAAGCGGATGACCACCCACCTGAAAAACATCCTGCCTGCAGTGGAGGAGGGGCGAATACGGAAAATCATCAAATAACCAGATAGAACAAACTGACTCACCTTAAACCGTATGAAAAGACTGATGACTTTGTGCTGCTTGTGCTGCCTGACATGGGTGGCGGCAGCTGCCGGCGAGGTGCCGCAAGTGGCCAACGTGATGGCCAGGAACACCACGTCGCTCAATGGAAAGTGGAACTACATCGTGGATGTGCAGGAAGAGGGATACTACGACTACCGCATGAACCCCACGCGATGGGGATTCTTCCTCGCCGCCAAGCCGCAACGACCGGAGGACCTCGTGGAGTATGACTTCGACAAGGCTCCGGAGATGAACGTGCCGGGGGACTGGAACACACAGGACCAGCGCCTGTTCTTCTATGAGGGGACGGTGTGGCTGAAGAAAAACTTCCAGTGGCACCGCGACGGCGACCACCGCACACTGCTCTATTTCGGAGCCGTCAACTACGAGGCGCACGTCTATGTCAACGGGAAACTCGCAGGGCATCACGTGGGGGGATTCACACCTTTCAACTACGATGTCACCGAACTGCTCAAGGAGGGGGACAATTTCGTTGTCGTGAAGGTGGACAACAAGCGAAGGGCGGAGAATGTGCCGACGCAAATCTTCGACTGGTGGAACTACGGGGGCATCACACGCGACGTCTTGCTCATCGACCTGGCTCCCACCTACATCGAAAACTACTCCCTGCAACTTGCCAGCCTGGAGGGGCGCAGGCTGACTTTCTCCGTCCAACTCAACAAGGCGGAGGCGGGGAGAAAGGTCACGCTCTCCATCCCGGAACTGAAAGTGAAGAAAACCGTCGTCACCGATGCTGATGGGACTGCTGCGATTGGCATGAAGGCAAAACCCCAGTTGTGGACGCCACAAAATCCCAAACTATACAAGGTGCAGTTGGAGATGGACGGCGCAACCATCGACGACGAGATAGGCTTCCGTACCATAGAGACGCGGGGCAAGCAAATACTGCTCAACGGCGAACCCATCTTCCTCAAAGGGGTGAGCATCCACGAGGAGAAGGCTTTTGGAGGGGGAAGGGCCAACTGTGCCGACGATGCCGCCACCCTCTTCGGATGGGCGAAGGAATTGGGGTGCAACTACGTTAGGTTGGCGCACTACCCACACAACGAGCACGCCGTACGCCTCGCGGAGAGGATGGGGCTGCTCGTATGGTCGGAAATCCCCGTCTATTGGACCATCGCATGGACCAACAACGACACCTACAACAATGCGGAGAGGCAGCTCACCGACATGATCAGGAGGGACCAAAACCGTGCCAACGTCATCATCTGGTCCATCGCCAACGAGACACCGCACTCCAAGGAGCGCGACCTGTTTCTCAGCCGGTTGGCAAAGAAGGCGAGAAGCCTCGACAGCACGCGACTCATCTCCATGGCCATGGAGGTGACATCGGCCTCCAATTACAAGAACCGTCTGCAGGACAACATGAACGAGTATGTGGACGTTGTGTCGTTCAACCAGTATATAGGGTGGTATCGTGATGTCAACGATGCACCAAAGATGGAGTGGGAGATACCATACGACAAACCCGTCATCGTCAGCGAGTTCGGTGGTGGTGCCAAATATGGGCTGCACGGACCGAAAAACCAAAGGTGGACGGAGGAGTTCCAGGAAAACCTTTACAAGGAGAACCTCGCCATGCTCGACAAAATAGACGGCCTTGCTGGCACCACGCCATGGATCCTCAAGGATTTCCGCTCGCCAAGGCGCGTCCTCGAAGGCATTCAGGACTATTACAACAGAAAGGGCCTCTTCTCCGACAATGGTGAGAAGAAATTGGCTTTCTACGTCCTAAAGCAGTGGTATGAGGGGAAGTAATAATTCTGATAGCAAGGAATTTATGGATAATTCGTGGTAATTCGTGTTGAAAAAATCATTTCAAGGATTCGAATGTCGTTGAAATGCTAAAAAAGTGAAAGTTGCAAATGTTGGGGGAGGGGAGACCTCCCCCTTTCCTGTTCTATTCTTTGGGCATGGGAGGGTATTTGCGGAACCATCCATCCCATCTCAGGCGCATGACACCGAAGAAGGCTTCGGAGAAGATGCCGCCGCTCATCTTGCTCACGCCCTCGCGACGGTTGACAAACACCACGGGGACCTCCTTGATGCGGAAACCTATCTTGTAGGCGGTGTATTTCATCTCTATCTGGAAGCCGTAGCCCTTGAAACGGATGGCGTCGAGGTCGATGGTGGCCAGCACACGGCGCTTGTAGCACTTGAATCCCGCCGTGGTGTCGTGGATGGGGAAGCCGGTGATGAAGCGTACGTATTTGGAGGCGAAATAACTCATCAGCACACGGCCCATCGGCCAGTTCACCACGTTCACCCCACTCACATAACGGGAGCCGATGGCAAGGTCGTAACCCTCGTCGTGGCACGCGCTGTAAAGTCGGGGGAGGTCGGTGGGGGCGTGGCTGAAGTCGGCGTCCATCTCGAAGATGTAGTCGTAGCCGTGAGACAAGGCCCATTTGAACCCCGTGATATAGGCGGTGCCAAGACCAAGCTTGCCAGAGCGCTCGATGAGGAAGAGGCGGCCGGAAAACTCGTCCGACATCAGGCGTTTCACGATTGTCGCCGTGCCGTCGGGGCTGCCGTCGTCAACCACGAGGATGTGGAACGAGTGCTCTAAGGCGAACACCGCACGTGTGATTTTCTCGATGTTTTCCTTCTCGTTGTAAGTGGGGATGATGACGATGCTGTCCGATTCCTTCATAACTCAATGCGTATTAGTGGCAGGGAAGTCCTGCCGGCTTTTGAGGTGCAAAAATAGCAATAATATCCATAACTGCAAACTTTTCTTTGAAAAAAGAGCCAAAAACGCAGCGCCGGACCTTGATGCTCTCCGTAGGATACTTGTTCGTGTCTCCTCAGAACGTGATGCCCAGGCCGAGACCCTCGAGAATGCCGCGCAACTCGCCGGCGACACCCATGATGCCGTTGATGGCTCCGTTCTTGATGCCTTCTTTCATGTAGCGGGCGCACATCCCTTCGAGTTCGCCTATCTGCTTGCGCTCTGCCGGGGTGTAGTCGTATTTCGAAATCTTCTTTCGGATGTCGATGAATTTCTTGCCGGCATCCTCCCAGTCCTTGATGTTGTAGTAGCTGCCGTTGTCACGGATGTCGTATGCCAGGCTTTGCAGTTGGTTGATGGCGCTCTGCTTTGTGGTGCAACTGTTCAGGCTTGCCAAGGAGACGAGGGCAAGCATGATGGCTGCCAATAATGTACGTAGTTTCATATTGTTTCTCTTTATGGTAATGGTTTATTGTATGATACAGAAATTTCTATGTAATTAATCATAATTTGCTTCGTGCATTGGCATTTATGGATAATTGATGGTAATTCGTGTTGTTTAACATATAATTATCATATAATTAATCACAAATTGCTTCGTGCATTGGCATTTATGGATCATTCGTGGAAATTCGTGTTGTTTTCTCTGTTGGTGTCACCATTTTGTCGTGGCTCCGCCGCCGCCCGACTTTCCACCGCCGAAGGAGCCGCCTTTGTGAGGCGGAGGGGTGGGCTCCGTCTTCTTCAGATGGTTGGGTTTGGAGTCTTCGGAGTTGTTGTGTGGCTCCACCAGTTTCTGAGGCTTTGCAGGCTTTGTCCACTTGTTTTCAGCATCGAGGTAACCGAAGAGCATGCACAGCAGGAAGATGCAGATGACGTTGACGCCCGACTGCGTGCTCAGCCAGCCCTTGCTGCTTGGTGTGGCGGTGACAAACTCCCCCTTGCCTTGTTGCTGGGAGCGTAGGTAATGCAGCATGCCGTTTGCCAGGTGGAGCATGGCGCTGTCGGGTTGCTCTATTTTCATGAAGGGCTGCACGTAGCGGTTGAGCATCTCGCCGCAGGTGGCGTCGGTGAGTTCGCCTTCCATCGATGTGGTGGGGGCGATGGTGCAGGAGTGCTGGTCGTAGGCAACGACGACGCAAACGCCCTTGGTGGTGGTCTTGTTGCCAAGGCCGTATTCGTTGATCAGGTCAACGGCGACGCGGTAGGTGTTGCCTTCCTTCACAGTGTGGCACGCCACGAAGGCAGGCGTCACGCCCAACTCGCTGTCCATGGCGTGGAGGAGTGTGTTCAGGCTGTCCACCGTGGTGGGGGAGAGCAGGCTGTCGCTGTTGCTCACATACAGGGTGGAGTCTTCCAAGTAGGGGAGGGTGATGGTGCTCGCCTCCCATTCGCGGCTCTCGCCCGAGGGTTTCGCGGCGACGGTGCGCCCACGGTCTTTCACCTTGTTGTAAATAGCCTGGTAGCTGCAACTGAGCATGCTGGCACAGATGAGGGTGGTGAAGAGCCTGGTGAAAAACTTGTTCTTGAAGCGTTTCACCGGACTTTCCTTGTTCTCGTCGGTGGGATGGATGTCCATAAAGTGTTCACCGGCCGCCTCGGCTTCCGAGGTGGCTTTCTTCGCGGCGGGCATTCCTTTACCCCATTTGTTGATGAAAAACAGGGCCACTGCAAACATCACCCCGGCGAAAAACACAAAGGGTTCGAAGGGGTGGAAACCGAAAAACACCATCGGAATGAGCACCCCGAACGCAAACCATGGCACGATGCTGCGCACCAGGCCATTGAAACAACTCTTGAAAAATTCACCCATCTTTCTTGCTCGTTTTGATTAATTTCGCAATCTTGATGCAAAGATAGTGCAAGGTGAGTGAAATGCAAAATAAAAGACGAAGTTTTTTATTTTCATTTCCGAACCGCCGCCTATCTTCGCGATAGCAAAGGTAGTGAAAGCCGAAGACAATGCAAAACAAATAACAAAGTTTTTGTTTTCATTGTTGAGGTGCATCCTGCCTTGGGCGACAGCCAAAGATAGTGCAAGGTGAGTGAAATGCAAAATAAAAGACGAAGTTTTTTATTTTCATTTCCGAACCGCAGCCTATCTTCGCGCAAGCAGAGTAGTGCAAGGTGAGTGAAATGCAAAATAAAAGACGAAGTTTTTTGCGCGCTTGATGGGGGCTATGATGAATCTCCCAAACACAAAAATAGGAGGTAAACACCTACAATGCGTGTTTACCTCCTACACGATTAGTTATCAATGACTTGCGTTTCGTGCAAGATCTTGATGATTTTTAATATATCACCTTCTTTCCGTTCCCAATATATATCCCGTGCTTGGGTTGGCCAATGACGCGGCGCCCTTGCAGGTCATATAATACGTTTGGACGCTTGTTGAATGGCAGTTCTGTGATGCCCGTGTTCTCGCCTCCAAGGGTGAGCGTCAGCGGACTCTTGCGCGAACCGACACAGGTTGCACGGAAGCGGGACGTTTCCATGAGGTCATAAACCCGGCCACTGGACTTGTGGTAAGCCAAATAGCGTATGGTGGCATCCTGCTCGCCGTTGACCAACAACAGGAACCGCCCGTTAATCCATTGCGCCTCACCGAGACAGCAGGTCACGTCATCATTGAAGGCACCAATCACATAGTCCTCGCCCAGTTGAGCCGAGCCATCAGTAAGGATGGCAGTCACCGGCATGATGTTCTGATAGGTGTGCATGTTGACGGGCCAGTGGGTCTTGATGTTGGTGTCGATGAGATAGGCCGTGGAGACGATGGTGCCGTTCAAATAGAAGGCCTTGGCACTCTGCGAGATGTAGGCGTAGCCCTTGCCGGGCACCAAGGTGAGCAGCGACCCCGTCCACTGTCCGTCGATGTACTCGCTGAAACCGTCCTGACCCACTATGATGTCACCCTCCTCGGCCTGTGCAAACTGCAGGGCCTCGGCAGGTGTCATCACCTGGTTCATGGGGAAGCCCAGCCAGTTCCATCCGCTCTGCAGCGTGATGGCCTGCTCCATCGGGTTCCATGCGATGCCGCTGAGCGTCATGCTCTTGGCCTCGGTGCTGTATGCCTGATAACTCTGCGCGGGCTGAATGGTGCTGACGCGCTGATTGCTGCCATCCACCACATAACTTTGTCCGCTGACCAGTTTGTTGGCATCCATCTCCGTCCGCTGGTTGTGCGACACCCAGTTCCAACCTTCCTTCAGGTCGTAGGTGGCCGTGTTTCTGCGCAGCGTATAGGTGTAGGTCTCTATGTCGCTGGCATCCATGTCGGGTGCAACGGCCATTGCCTTGATGGTGACGTTGTCTGCTTCGATAATGATGCCCTTGGCATTGTCATACACTTTCACGGCAGGGTTGTTGTCGTCGCACGGACATGAGCCGTCGAGCGTATAGTAGATGGTGGCACCGTGGGTGTTGCTCGATAGCAATATCTTCGTGCCGTAATAGACCTCGGAGCCAGAGGCGCGCGAAGCGATGGGTGCCAACACATAGATTCCCAGTGAGTCGCGCACGCCGACAATAACCAATGCCGTAGCGTCCTCGTCGTCCTCCATCTGGCAGCGCAGGGCTGTGGTGCCGAGCAGTTCGCCATGGATGGTGAGTTGAGCCTCTCCCTGTGCGTCGAGGGTCAGCACCTGCTTGTCGATGGTGGCGATGTCGGTTGAGTAGCATTCCACGAGCATTTTCTTTCCTACTGCGGCATCGGAGGGTTGTGTGCCAATGGTGATGGTGCGCTGTTTGCCATAGACCACGTTGACGAGTGAGTCGGCGAGGATGGCCTCCACACACTTCTCCACGTCAAACTCCTGTTGGAAGTCCTCTTCCATCTCAATGCCGGCATAGCTCTTTACATTGCTCTTCACCGTGAGCAGCACCTTCTGTCCGGCTGCCAACGGCGTGGTCGGAATGAAGCGCACGGAGGGGGTGTAGCTCTGCCCGAGTTTGTTTTCCCGGGCCTTGACCATCTCCAATGTACCTTCCACCTTTTGGTTGTTGCGTGTAACGAAGATGTTGTCTCCATTGAGGCTCTCAGGCTGCATGAACTTGTTGAAATTGATTTGCACGCCCTTCTCGTAGGCTTTCACGCTCTTCACCAACGGTTGTGTCAGTTGTTTCATCTCCACGTTCACATCGAGTTGCGGGGGAGGCACGGGCAGCCATTCGGAGTACGTTGTCTCGTAGCCTTCCTTCTCGTATTTCACCTGCCAGAGACCCTGAGGCACCATCCAGCCATACTCACCGTTGATGTCGGTCTGCTGCGGGTTCACTTGTCCGTAGTTCTCGGCATCCCACTGGGTGTCGCGCTCGTGTTCGTCGCCATACATGTCCTTGTACTTCTCTTTGAAGTAAACAGTAGCGGTAGCACTCTCCACGCGATTCGTCTCCACAGCCTCATAGACGAAGCCCGAGGGGTCCATGATGGGGTTCGTATCGCCGAAGTCGCCACCACCTGGCTTGTCGTCGGAATCATCGGGCTTGTTAGGTTTCGGACACGTGCCTTTCTTTTTGCATGACTTCACGCACTCCAACTCGCCCAAGCGCTGGAGTATTTCCGGTTTGGCATCTTTCCACGTGTCGTCAAGGAACTGGTCTATCAACCAGTTGCCGGCAAAGATTCCCACTTTGACCAATCCTCCCATGAGCAGACTTGTTCCACCTGTAGGAACGGCGCCGGCCGTTGCCGCCACCTCTGTCTGAAGTCCTGCGATGTCAAAACCAATTTTTCTCGTGTAGTTGGCTCCTATGACAAGTCCTTTGCCAGCGATATGGCGGCCCAGTTCTGCCGCCTTGTCCAAATCATCGCTACAGGGGCGTGGTATGTAAGAATAGTATGTTACTACCTCCGTCAGTTCTGCTACACCGGAAACGATGTCGTTGGCAAGACCATAGAGACTGAATGACTGGCCCATTCCCTTTGCGAAACGACCCACTTTGGAGTTCATCAGCCAAGTTACCTTCGACTTGATCCATTGACAAGTGCGGACAGCCCTTGCTCCAGCACACATCTTGTTCAATCCGGCGGTCATGGTGGCAGAGCCTCTTGTCGTGTTGAACCATCCCTTGCTGGCTCCATAACTCAGCATGGTGCTGGTGCTGGTTATCACTTCGTCGCCTATCTTCATACCAGCATCGCAGAGTTCGTCGATGTTGTCGCCTATGTCACAAAACTTTCCACAGATGCCGAGCAACTCATCAAGGTACTCTTTCATCTTGTCAATATAGAAGACCACCTCCTCAATGACATCATCATATCTCTTGCCTTTTGCTGCTTTTTCATTTGCCATCGCCCGAAGGGAGTTGCTGGCATTGTTGAGTATGTCGATGCGTATGTTGTCATTGGGATAGACGATGGCGACATGGGTGTTGCTTATCTCCTTGCGGTAAGCCATTGTTCCGTCGGTGAGGAGCATCGACCTGAAGCCGTCGGCAATGAGTGCATTGTGTGATGTGGTGGCGGGTACGGAGAATTTCACGTTGTCCGACATGCCGTTGATGATGGAGTAGTCTGTGTCCCGTTCACGCAGTGACGGAATGTCATACTGGGACGTGTATTTGTCGAGATTGGCAAATACCTTCTCGCAGTCGGCCAGCCATTTCTCGAAGTCGTCGTCACCATAGGGGTTTTCCGCGTCGGGAACAGGTTTGCGCAGGATGGATGCGGCTTGGCTGAAACCGAGATTCTCGAGAATCGTGGCCAGTCCTCCATTGGCTATGGCCTCTTTATCCAAGGTATATCCGGCTGCTGTCGGGACTCCATAGGCATCAATGTCAACAGGAACGATGGAGTTGGCATCGGTTAGTGGTCGGCCGTTGGCATCTTTGTAGAAGGCGAACAATGCGTTTTCTCCCAGGATGCAGTTGTCAACATACTCATTGTATGCTGCTTGGCTGTAATGAATGGTGTTGCGGAACGTCATGTGGTCGGCTTTCTTCGGCGCTACCGTCGTCACTTCCACATGGATGTTCACGGGCAGGCAATACGTAAAGAAAGCATCGACAGCAACCCACCGGTCGAGTTTGTCATGATAGCTGCACTCCAGGTCGCGGCTGTTCTTGTCGCTGGTAAACACGGTGAGTGTCACTGCCTTGACCACGGTGGTGTCGTTTTTGGTCAGGTCGATGACGAAGTTGATGTCGGTGGGAACGCCTTGGAGGTTGTTGAAGTCGTAGGACGCGGCACTTGCCTTGCCCGTTGTGTAATCCCAGGTGAATGACGAGTTCATCATGTGCACGGGGTGGTAGTTGAACCACGACATCGTCACGGTCTTCGGCGTCACTTCGTCCTGGTCGTACTTCACGCTGATGGAGTTGGTGTTGATCTCCGTTCCTGAAATCTTGATCTTGGCATTGATGTCGTAGGTCTCAAGGTTTGTCGGGGTGCTTAGTGTGCAAAGCACTCCCCATTCCCCGGCCGCATTGCTCTTAGCCTGACCAATCACCTCGTCGCCACACACCACCTTCACATCGGCATCGGCCACCGTTGTGCCTCGTACCATGAACGATGGCTCCGAAGTAATCTTTGGTGCGGTGATGGTGGCGGATTTGACGGTGAACATTGACAAGGGGAGCATCTCGTCGTATTCATTGCCATCTACTTTGAACGACACGCGCACACCGACACCTGCCTCGCCCTCGTTCTGTGGCATGACACAGAAGCGTATCTGGTTGTCAAAGTCAGCAAGGGGCAGTTCTTTGTTGGAAAACGCCATGTAGTCGTTGTTCACCTCGCGTCCGACCATCATGGATCCCTTGACGAAGGTCATGCCGCCCTGTGGTGAGAAGGTGAGGCGCACATCGCTGACGCGCTGTTTGAACGCTGGCTGGAAGGCCACGTTCACCTTGACGGTTTGCATGAAGCCCAGTGCGATGTTGTCTTGGTTGTAGCTGATGCGCGAGTTGCCTCCGTCGAGGAAGAACTTCAGGTCGCTCACGTATGGCACCTCGTCGAATACGGTATTGGTGACCACTCCGTCCTGGATGGTGACGGGTGTTATCATGCAGTTCTTGCCGGAAGTGAGCAGCCGTTCCACATCTGCCATGGTGTGGAACCTGTCCATGTTGTGTTGTTGGCTGGTCCAGTTGACCAGCACGAGTTTGTACGCTCCGCTCTTGAGGCTGTTGATGGTGTTGCCATGGTATTGTACGCTGGTTTCGTCCTCCAGGGTGGTTATGTTGTTCAGTTGGAAATAGCTTGTGGCAAGTTCTCCTTTGGCATCGAACAGCAAGCCATAAAGCCAGTAATGGTTCTCCTGGCTGTTTACGCGGACAAAGAGATTGCCCTTGTGCTTGAACCTCATGTCCATCGTGATGGTGCTGTCGGGGTGAACAACCGTGGCGGTGGCTTTCTGCGGCTCGTAGTTGCCCGTGTCGTAGCTCACCGATACTTCCACTTGCGTGCCGGCCTGCAGGGTGTCTGCAAGAATGATGTTGCCGCCCGTGGAGGTCGTGCTCAGGTTGTAGCTGAGGCTGTCGCGCTTGTGGGTGACATCCCGTATGAGGATGTTGGCTGCCTCCAAAGGCACGTTGTCTATTCTTCCTTCGCCATCGGTACTGGCAGCCTGGCGCTCTGCCGTGAGCCGGATGACGTTGCCGGCCGGCTTCTTCATGGCGAACTCCATTTCCATGTCGCTGCTTAGGAACACCGTGCGTGTCTGGAGGGCATAGCTTTCCGGTTTCATCTGCGGCGAGCCGTAGGGGTCTCCCTTGACGCTGACGATGTATGTGCCTTCCGGCAGAAGCCTGCCACCGCCACCCTGTCCGTGGACGTATGGCTCGCGCGGCAGTATGCTGTAGCTGTTCACTGCCTCGCCGTCAACCATCAGCGTGGCACCTCCCGTGAAGAGGTGTTCGCTATAGGAAAAGCTGACCAGCGGGTCGTAGGCATGGATGCCGAGTCGGTGAAGTGGCAGTAGTCGGAGGAAGTAGTCTTCCACCTCTGAGCCTGAAACGGTGCAAGGCACTGTGTCGGAAGCAACATATTGCGCCTTCAGCAGTATCTCGTTGGCCCCACCAAGGAAGGTTTTCTTCACATTCTGTAGTTTCACGATGTATTTCAGCTCCTGTCCAGGCACCACTCCTGCGATGGTGGCGCCGTGTGCGAGCGGTTTGCCGTCGGCGTCGAGCCATGTGATGGCAACAGCATCATCGACGTTGGTCTTCGACACGTTCAATATGTTCATATTGGGGTCGTAGGCCACGTCCGCCCATGCTTTCAGTTGCAGACGGTGGGGGGTGAGCAGCGAAGCGAAGGTGGCTGTGGCGTCTTCCTCGCCTACATAGACATTGTCAATCTGGCCGACAATGCCTCCCAACGGTGTTGTCAGGCGCACGGTGTAGGCCGTGTTGATGGGTAGTGAGCGGAAGGTGTAGGTGTTTCGCCCGGTGGCAATCATGCGGCGCTTCTGTCCGGTGTGGATGTTTTCCAGTTCGATGGTCATGTTGCGATAGGGAGCAAGCAACTCGTCGGTGGCATTCTCCATGAGGTTGAGCACCAGGTTGGCCGTAGCTCCGGAGATGGGCTGTATGTCGTACTTGCCCCACCATTTGTCTGCCTGGTAGAGAGGTACGGCCTCGGAAGGCACGAATACCACCATGTCGGGATTGTTGAAAGCCACTTCCTTGTATTCATCTTGGTATTTGCCGTCCCAATAATTGCTTGTCGCAAGCTGTGGCGGGGTGAGTGCCAGGAGGGTGAGGTTTTGTATCGGGGTGCCATCGAAGCAGCCTTCTTCAAACAACTTCACCGTTGCAGGCAGTAAAATGTCGGTGAGGTTGGTAAAGTTGTTGGAGTAGTCATAGTAGTAGGACGACCATCGCCCCTTCTTGCTGACTTTATCGAGCGTGGTACGGGTCAGGTCGAGCCAGTTCAGGTTGGGAAAGATGTGGAGGTCGTGGAAAGTGTCGTTGGTGAAGAAAGAGCCGCTCACGATGATACGCTCCACCAAAGGTCGGTCGGCCTCGGGGACTTTCCTGTCGAAGTTGCTGCTGGTGATGTCGTCCACGATGAGTGTCTTGGAACCCGCATCCCAAGAGTTTGTGCCGGGATTGGGGTTGTCAATGTCGTCAGGGGTGTATTCGAAATTTTCGATGATGGTGACATCGCGTTCCGGCATGGTGAAAATCCAGCGGTCGGTATAGTTGTTGCGCAGGGATATTTCCACCGGGTCGCTTTCGAAAGAGAACCCCTTGAAGGTGTAGTAGTCCAAGGCACGCCACTCACGGGTGTCGTTTGCCATCGGATAGACCTCTACTTTTGCTCCAGCCGGAACATCATATTCAAAGACGTTTTCCTGGTCTGTCCTATTGTCGTTGACATAAAAACAGAAGCGGATGACGAGTTGCTCAGGCACTGACTTGAAGGTCAGTCTATGGTTTTGTTGCGCATACAGCGCCACGCTGATGAGGCACATGCAGCATATGCTGATAATTCTTCTCATGGTCTTGTATGTCCTGATAAGGTGTATGATGTGTTTACTTGATGACCTTTTTGCCATTTCTTATGAACACGCCCTTGGCATTTGTGTTGCTGACACGGCGGCCTTGGAGGTCGTAGAGAGGAGCCTCAGTGGTTTGTGCCTGTTGCTGTGACACGGCTATTTGCTCCACGGAGGTTGTTCCGTTGCCGATGCGTAGGAGGAACCTGTCCTCAAATGTTCCGCCCTCTGTGTCGAAGGTGTAAGGGTCGGCAGCATCCTGCATGGTGCCCGTGTCAAGGTCCAAGAGGAGCAAATGCTCGCTGTCATCGCGGCGAGCCTTTGCCGTGATGGTGTAGGTTCCGGCCTGGGCTGCGGTGTAGGCGAGGCGTACCTCGGCCGTGGTTGGCGGCTGCTCATTGATGCAGTAGCGTATGCCGGAAGAGATGGTGTAGAGCGAAATGTCGGGAATTGGCTCGCTGGCATCGAGGTGGGAATCCATGAACGGAGCATCCATGCCTCGGTCGTAGGCGGCTGTGGCCTTCGGGTTGAGGACGAGGCGAGTGGAGGAGGAATAGCCCGTGAGGGCTTCCATGGATATGTCAAAGACGGTCCTTGCTGCATGTAGCTGTGCTCTTCTTGCTGCTTTGCGGCTGTTCTGGCGGTCGGCGGCGGAATGGTTGACGTCCTTGGTTTGCTGACGGCCCTGCTCTCCAAAGGTGAGCTGTGTCAACTGTTCGGAACGCTGCACGAAGAAAGCACGGAGCGGGTCGAGGATGAAGTCATCGTCCAAGGGGCTGTAGGCTTTGTAAGATGAACCGTCCCTGACGATAATGGGAGCCTCGCTGTCAAGATAGAAGATGTCGTAGTAGGCGAGGAAGGGGTTGCCTACGAGGTTCCATCCCCAGTTGTGCTCAAATTCACCGCGTGTGTCCTCCAGCGGCAATGTCACGTCGTCGTTGCGTAGCAGGTAGGTGTTCGCGCTTGGGGCAGAGTTGAAATAGATGTGCGCATTGCTTTCGTCAATACGGTTCCATTGTCCAAGCCCATCTTTTTCGAAGGTGGCATCATAGCGTAGGATGTAGCCCTTTCCTGCTTGCATCGTCTCGTCTGGTTCCACCTTCACCCAAGTATTGGAATGGTTGCCTACGGCGCGTGCCCGACTATCATAGCGCTTGGCCATGAAAGGCATGGTGCCGTAAAGGGGTGCGATGTCCTTGAACTTGATGTCGGCGGGCGGAGTGATAAACATCCATGTGCCGTATCCGCTATCGTTTTGGTAGATGGCGTGTATCTCGTCGGCGGTGGCAGTGCCGCGATTGATGAACGTGCAAGATAGAGGCTGGAACCAATAGTTGTTGTTGCGCCATACGGGGGTGAAGGTCTTCATGTTGAGCGTGGCGCCCTTGTCAATGTAAAGGCGGCCCACATTGGTGCCGGTATTGTAGGTGAGGAACACATCGCGCTTCTTCGTCCCGACATGGGATGTGGTCTTGATGGTGTCCTTGTAGCAGACGACCATGTAGCCCGGGTCGTAGCCACCGGGAATGGGCAGGATGTTCGCTTCTCTCAGTTCGTTGACGTATGTCGAACTCTGCTTGTACTTTGTCATGCCGGCCTCGGGTACATAGAGTAGGGTGGTCTGTTCATACGGTCCGAAGTTGAAACCACTTCCCTCAGGTGGCACAAGTGCTCTCAGGGTGACGCTCTTCAGGGTCTCCTTGCGATGGCCCAATGGGGAGCCTCCAAACCATTTCAGCGTGCTGGGCAGGTCGGCGGTTTCCATGTCGTCGCCGCTGAAGGCTTGGCCGGTGATTATCTCCACTCCCTCCGGTACTACAAGGTTTCTTATCTTGTGACCCTCGAACACATTGTCCGTGTATGCCTTTACCATGGGCGGGAAATCAATCTCTTGTAGTGGACAGCTCTGAAATGCGTATGACTCTATGGTTGTCAGTGAGCTTGGAAGGTTGACATGTTCCAACGACGTGCAATTAGCGAAAGCACATCTGCCAATGACGGTCGGGGCGGCAGGCATGGTCACGCTTTTGAGGTTGTGGCAGTGTTCGCAGACGTAGTTGGGCACTGTGGTCAGTCTGCCGGGAAACTTGATGCTCTGCAGGGCCGTATAGTTAAAAGCTTCTTGGTTGATCTTCGTTACACTCTCGGGGATGGTGATGCTTGTCAGTTGCTCGCATTTGGAAAAGCATCCGGAGGGTATCTCTTTGATCCATTCTGGCCATACAAACGATGTGAGGCCGGATTCCTTGAATGCATAGTCTCCGATCTTCTTCACATGTGAAGGTATGGTGAAATGGGTCAGGCTCTTGCAGACACCGAAAGCCCAATATTCTATCTCCTCACAGGTCTCCGGCAGCGTGAAGGAGGTCTGGGATAACATCTTGCACCCATCGAAGAAGTAGTTGGGGATTTTCTTCAGGTTCTTGGGCAGTATGACCTGCTCCAGACACTCGCAATTCTGGAGGTGATTGCCACCGCTGAGTTCGTCCATCTCGTCGGGGAACTTCACGTAGGTCAGGTGATGGTTGCCTGATAACACATAACCCTCCATCTTGCGTACAGAGTTGGGGATGGTGAGCGTGAGCAGGTCGCAATCCTGAAAGGCGGAACTCTCAATGCTGGTAACGCTATTGGGGATGGTAATCTGCTGCAACTTGCTGCAACTACGGAACATCCAGCTCCTCAGTACTGTAAGCCCATTTCCCAAGGTCACGCTGCTCAGGTTATTGCAGCCCATGAAAACCCTGAGACTCACCGTTGTCACAGAGTTGGGGATGACGACGCTCTCCAGTCCGCAGTCTTCAAAACAGCAATAGCCAAGTTCTGTCACTGTGTTGGGAATGTCGATGGATTTGATTTTCGGGTCGTCATACAGGAAGTTGTCGGGCAGTTTGGTGGGGGCTTCGCCCATCACCATCTCCTCAAGTTCTGGCATGCTGTAACATGCGAAGGGCTCCGTTGTACGTGGCTGCACCACTCGACGCAGTTGTTTCAGATTTCTAATACTGAAATCGCCCTCGATGGATGTGACGTTGCCGCAATCCAGTTCCTTGAGGGCGCTGTTGGATCCGAGGGTGTAGGAAAAGAAATTCGCGTCGTTTCCCTCATTTGTCCGGCCCATCGCACCGTTGACTTTTAGGTACTCCACCGCCTGGAAGTCTTGCTGCGTTGCTATGCGTCCAAGCCTTTCGGAAAGGATTTCCTGCAATTCTGTGGCTATGGTGCCAGGACTTTCGCAGTTGACAACAATCCAGTCCTTGCCATCCTGCGCTGAGTTGGGCATGACGATGGTCAGCAAGAAGGCGACAGTCGTGAAGAATTGTTTTGTCGTTTTTCTCATATTTGTAAGTTTTAAGTTTGTCCTAAGGAAAATTATTTGCAAATTTATCCCAAAAGAAACAAACTTGAACTTACAATTTTTGCTTATCAACTGACAATACAAGTTTTGTCAGTTGTTTGCTGCTATCCATTCACTGGGTGTCTTGCCTGCAAGGGCCTTGAATGTGCGAAAGAATGATGTCTCGTTAGTGAAGCCAGAATCCAAGGCGATGGTGGTCATCTTGGTCTCCGGATGGCTTCGCATGAGCTGCTTGGCGTGTTCGATGCGATAGCTATTGACAAACTGGGTGAAGGTGTGTCCACGTTGTGCCTTGATACTTTCTGAGACGGAGCGTGAACTTGTATGCAGGGCTTTTGCAACGTCGGCCACCTTCAGGTCGCCGCGCAAGAATACTCGTTCCTGCTCCATCAGCGCCACTATGCGTTGCATGAGGATTTCGTTGACAGTGCTTGAGCTATCTGCCGATTTTTCTGTCACAGGAGGTTCTGCCGATTCTACCGTAACAGGAGGTTCTGCGTTTCCGGCGTACTTCTTGCGGCGGTGCAGTGCGAATGCGGCAACGATGCCTATGGCAACCAGGCCCAACACTCCCCATGGCAGCCAGAGCGGTGGGAATGCAGTGGCGACAGGGCTGTCGGGAGAGACATGCAGCAGCACCGCTGAGGCTTGCGGCGTGAAATTGTTGTTGGCAAAGCCGCCTGCCATCAGTATGTTGCCCTCGGGGGTCAGTATGGGCGTTTGCAACCCTATGCTATCCAAAGGGTCTGTGTAGTAGAGCGTGAGCGGGGCAGGCTGGTGTGCATAGTCCACTGCCAGCACGTAAAGCCGCCCATGGTCCTTGCCATTGCCTACAATATAGCCGCGTTGGACCTGGCGGTCAACGATGACGGTGGTGAAATAGTCAATCGTCCCGAATTGGCTGCTGGTGGGTATGGGACAGGAAGTGGGCAGAATGGAGAAGTGCCCGTTGTGTACCCGTGCGACGGCCACCTGTCCATCCTTGTCGCACACGGTCATCAGATAGTCGTATTGGCCGGTGGCCTCATCGCCGACAAAACTGTCGGCACTGCGGTGCTCCGCCTTGATGAAATGGCGCAGCGGTTTCCATTGTTCAAAGAAGGGCAGCGTGAAGGCATCACCCTTTAGGCGGTCGATGACAATGGTGTCGAAAGGATTTCCATGTTCGTCCATGCCACCGAGGATAATGGCATCATCGCGTCCCGTGCGGAAGATATAAGGCAAGGTTCGCGCAACAGAGACATCCTTGACGTTCATACATTGTCTGCTGCCCTCGTAGCACTCAATGCCGTCGCGTGCATACCAGTTGCCGCTTATCATCACCTTGCCGCTGTCCATTTCGAGACACTCGGCCCAGGTGCGCTTTTTGTCTAAGCAGCCATACCCCTCGAAGGTGTGCGTCTGAGGGTCGTATAGCTCGAAGGCAAATATTTGTCCTATGCCCAGATGTTGCTCATGGCCACCGGCAATGAGCACCTTGCCGTTGCGCATGGGGAGGGCGAAACCTTCGTCGTGTGAGTACGCTGTTCTCAGGAGATGCCACTGCCCGTCATGGTAATACTCGGCTGTGGGTGTGGGCACGAATCCTGTGGTGTGGCCTCCAACCACCATTGGCTCGTTGCCTGCAAGGATGGTGGTGTGACCACAGCGTGCCACGTTCAGGTTGGGCAGGTGTTCTGTTTCAATGAGTATTTCAGGGAATGCCGCAACGGTGTCCGCTCTCTCTGCCGAAAAGGTTGGCAGAAAGGTTGACAAGCTGAGTATAAGCAGACTCAAACAGGCGTGTCCATGTATGTTTTTTAGGTGCTTGATGATGATTTCTTGTTGTTTGAATGGTTGTCGAACTGCAAAGGTAAGGAAAAAGAATGAGAATGATGCACAAGGAGGCTGAAAAAGTTGCATGAGACGTCTTGTCGCCCCATTGTAAACTTTTTTACAAACCAACGCTTATCATCTTTTCTATCACCTTCTCAAGTACGTTGAAGGGGCGCAGGTCGTCAAGGCTCATCGAGCGGATGGCGTTTTCCATCAAAGCCGTTTCAGGGACATCCACGGACCGCTGCTCCTTCATATTTATGATTTATTAGCATAGACCCTCTCCGACGTATCTCTTACCTTTGCCCGAGATTATAGAAATTGTTCTGATTGTTATCACACAATCTACCCCTTCACCCTCTCATACACCGCGACCATTTCCTCCTTCAGCAGTTTCGGGTCCATGCCGTTGATGAGCGAGTCTTGGAAGGCACGACCGTAGAATAGGCTCATCATGATCTTGGCCATAGCATCTCTGCTGAAGACAGCTGATGGCGGTGATTCCTTACGCCAAGGTGAAAATGAAAAGGAGATGGTGCAACTGTAGGGGTGGACTTTATGTCCATCCGCTCGCCCGTTAGAGCGAAAGTTTTGTGTGAGTCATCATTTTCTTTAGGACTGTCATAAAAGCATTTTCAATATTGTTTTTTTGAAATGGTATGATAATTGTTATGTATTAGGCATAAGTGGAACGTATCATCGCTTATACTGCGATTAGAGCTATGTGCAACTACTTTTACTTTGTTTTTTATGTCTAACCCTTAATTATAGAAAAGATGTTTCAATTATTAGCAATTTTCATTGTTATCACCGCACTAATGGTGATAGGTCTTGTTCTCGTTCAGGAGTCCAAGGGCGGTGGTTTGTCCTCTCGGTTTGATGATGTCAGTCATCATTTCGGCGTTCAGAAGACCGCGAGTATTTTGGAGAAAAGTACATGGGTGTTGACAGGTGTCATTGTCCTGCTCTGCATCATTTGTGCTGGTCTTTTGACTTAGTTACGAAGAAATAGTTGTAATTGTTCGTTTGTAAATGAGAACTTTATAGGTGGGCGTAGATGCATCGATTTGTTGGGCGTTGCCCTGGGTTATGAGCAGGTTGCCCTTTCTATCTCAATCTTCTTGAATTTTCCGAAGACCTCGTGTTGTTGGTAAATGCTTTCTGTCCCGGGAGGCACGATGAGCGTGCAGGATTCAAAGACGTCGGTGTCGAATGTCTCCTTGTCAATGGACACGTCGTCAAGGCTTTGGTAGTGGCATTGAAACTTGTTGAGGGAGGGGCATTCCGCGAAAGCTTTGTCTTCTATTATCTTTACGCTGTTTGGAATGTCGATGGAAACCAAGTCTTTACAGCCATAGAATGCGTGAGTCCCTATGCTTGTCACGCTGTTGGGGATGTTGATGGTTGTCAGTCCGTCACAGCCAATGAAGACAAATTCATCTATTCCCACCACGTCGTCGGGTATGACGGTTTTCACGCAGCCGGCTATCAGGATGTTTGTATTGGAGTCGATGATGGCGTTGCAGTTGTTTCGTGAGTCATAATAGGGATTGTCCGCTTCAACAATGATGGATGTCAGGGAGGCGCAACAACTGAGTGATGCGGGTTCTATGCTTGTCACGCTGCCGGGGATGGTCACAGAGGTCAGGCTGGAGCAATCCATGAAAGCACTATCACCAATTCTCTTCACGCTGGATGGGATGTTGATGGCTGTCAGGCCGCTACAACCAGAGAATGCCCAACTATCAATGTCTGTCACGGTGTCGGGGATGTCGATGGAGGTAAGTCTGGCACACGCAGAGAACGCCCCAGGCGCGATGCTTTGCACCGCGTATGTGTTGCCATTCCACTCAACGCTTGGTGGAATGATGAAAGCCCCAGAATAACGTGGAATTTTTCTGGGGGGGTGGTCAATTCCTATTGTTTTGTCATCGTAGTCATACTGGTAATAGATGCCGTCAATTTCTATACCCATTACTTTTAGCATGGTCGAATGTTTGTTATGGTTAGTGATGTCATTTTTCACAAATTAGTTACAAAGATAATGATTCCTAACGATACCGCCAAATGATTTTGAGGAAAATCGTGGAAATCATTTTGGGAAGTTAGGGCGACATAAAGATTGTTCCTGCGTGTTTGACAAGTGCTATCAACCGGGCGACAATTCCTCCATGCGAGATGCATGGGGCCGTCATAATATGATAGCCGCAAATAAAATACTCTCCATATAAAACGTTATTTCACTTTTTTTCCTATCTTTGCCAAGCATTTCGGTGTTTTGTTTGCTTGGACAACACCACACGAGCAAGTAAGCCAAAGATATGGAATGATTCTTGGAAACTGATGGTTGCTCAGGAACCTTTGAAGATTTTTGAATGAATGTGGTGTGGAATTTTGAAAACCAAAACGATATGATAATGAGACAAACCCATCCATCCCCCATCGCCCGGGCGGCGATGATGCTCATCCTCTCGGTATTCTCCTTGGCAGGGGCATGGGCACAGACTATCGTGATGAATGAGAACGAGCTGCGCAGCGCCCTCACCGATGGTGCGAACATCAAGTTGGCTACCGACATCAAACTCAGCACCACACTCATCATCGACGGCAACATTACGGTGACCATCGATATGGGTGGTTTTGAACTGAACCGTGGTCTTACGCAACGCGTAATGAACGTAGGACAGGCTATCGGCGTGCGAACCGGCTCGACGCTCGTCCTTTCCAACGGAACGGTCACTGGCGCATGGGGCGGCGACGGCGGAGCCATCATCAACCATGGCAACGTGCAACTGACGAATGTCAACATCGCCAACAACAATGCCGACGACCGTGGAGGCGGCATCGCCAATCATGGCACGCTCACCATGACGGGCGGCAGCATTTCAGGCAACGCCACCGATAAAAATGGCTCCAACGGCGGTGGCGCCATCTATAATTACAACGGTGCCACGATGACCTTCAGCGATGTCGCCATAAGTGCCAACAGCTCTGCCAATAACCGTGGTGGTGGCATCTTAAACATCGGCACGGCCATCCTCACGCGCTGTTCCCTCACGGACAACACCTCTAACGACGGCGGTGCCATCTTCAACAACAATGATGGCGTGATGACCATCGAAGACTGCACCATCAATGGCAATACTTCCACCGTCTATGGCGGTGGCGGAATAACCAACTACGGAAGCCTCGACATCAACGGCTGCTTGGTCACAAGAAACTCCTGCGTAGGCAACGGCGGCGGCATCTGGGCCAAAGGATCCTTCAACATACAAGGTAAAGTCATTATATACAACAACAGCAGCAACGATCTCTATCTCGCCGAAGAGAACGTGATCAATTTCACAGGCGCCCTCGACGAGGAAAGCCGCATCGGCATCAGCATGGAGAATGATGGCAGATTGTTCACCAACGGCTACTCCTCCTTCCATTCCGGCACTGACCCGAACAACTTCTTCAGCAGCAACCTCGACAATGGCTGGATAGAACAGACCAACGAGGGCGAAGCAAAGCTTTGGTTCCCTATCGTCATCAGCAATGCCATCATCTACAATAAATGGCGCTTTCTCGGCTATGATGACTATAATTATTTCAACATTTATAAGAATGACACCGAAGTATATGCCTACAACAATGGTTGGAAAAAACTGAATAAAGATGTGGACTACACCTTCCATATATTTGACAGGCATGGAGATGAAATAACTGACGTGAGGGAAAAAGGCTACTACACCCTGGTGGTACGAGGCAAAGGTAATTGCAGAGGCGAGGCATCCCAGTCGCTTCACATCGGAGAATTTGACGATTGGAGTGACCACCAAGCTTCATCCTTCTCACAGATAGATAACCAAAACCATGTGATCACCATCACAAGCGAGGCTGAACTGGCATTGCTGGCAGCGACTTTCCAAAGGACGTATGTGCCTTACGAAGGATGGACCTTTCTCCTGGACTGCGACCTCGACCTCGGCAACTACACATGGACACCTATCGGTAGCAACATCTCCGGTGACGATACGGATTTCTCCGGGCACTTCGACGGTCAGGGACACACCATCAAGGGCATTCATTTCGAGCGCGGCAATAGTAGTGGAAATAATTCTAACTTATTTCCGCAAGGGCTGTTTGGAAATTTCATGAAAGGCTCCATCAAGAACCTGACAATCTCCGATTCGGAGATCGTGAGTGCCTACAATATGGGCGTGGGCGGCATAACTGGTACGGCAAACTATGGTGCCACCGTTGAGAACTGCCATGTGAGTTCGAGTGTGAACGTGATTTGTCTGCAAGGCCATGCAAATAATACTTATAGCGGCGATTCCTACGGAGGTGTAGCAGGATACTGCGGGGGCATCATGAGAGGTTGCACCAGTGCCGCCCATGTCTTTAAGAAAATGTCCGCTGGAGGATGTCAAGCTTTTGGAGGCATCGTTGGCCATTTTTATAGCTCAAGACCACTTACCAACTGCATCTACTATGGCGACCAAGTCTTTGCCAACAGCGAGACAGGAGCTATCATAGGTCGTTTGGGGGAAATCAGCCAAGGCAAGATTAGTCATTGCTACTACACCTCCACCACCTTGAAGGGTGTGAATGGGGACGACCAAAGTGAGACCATCAAGGTGAAAGCTTTCAAGATGGGTAATGTTGAGTCGGTGGATTATGGCGGGGAAATGACGGCCGAGTATGAGTACAACGGCATCAAGGTCTATCCCAATGCCATGGTGTACAATGGAGTAATATACACACAGCCTCAATACGTCACACTCAATAATGATGAAGGCTCCACTGAACCGGAACCAGAAATCACACTCGCCGGAATGGGTACGGAGGGATCCCCCTATCTCATTTCAAATGCGGAAGAATGGCAGTTGTTCGCCAAAAATATTGGTGACGGGCTGACATACAGCGGCAAGTTCGTGAAACTGACCAAGGACATTAGGACCAGCGTGATGGCGGGTAGTGAGAACAGCAACGACCATGCGTTCATGGGTACCTTTGATGGCGATGGCCACACCATCTACTTCGACCGCGAGACGGAAAGCACAGAACACGATATTGCACCATTCCGCTCCATCAACGGAGCCACCATCAAGAACCTTCACACCACGGGCGTCATCACCATCGGCACCGACCATGCCGCAGGCATCGTAGGCCGTGTCTTTGGCAACAGCACCATCTTCAGTTGCCGCTCCGACATCACCATCAAAGCCACGGGAGGCGAATACTACAGCGGCATCGCATGCATGGTGGCCAGCAATGCCCAACTCACCATTACCGACGTGCTCTTCGACGGCAGCCTGATTGGTCCTTCGGCAACATTCTGCAGCGGCTTCGTAGCTTATGTGGGGGGTGCACTCACACTCAACAACTGTCTCTACGCCCCGGGGTTGCAGACGGTCGGCGATACGGGTGGCAACGTGGGCAATGGCACGTTCTACCGTTTTGTGGGAGACAACCATACCGTCAACAACTGCTACTACACCCAGCCGCTCGGCGTGGCACAAGGGGAGAGAGTGGACGAGTCGGACTTAAGGTCCGCGAGGTTCTTAGAAAAAATAGGCGAAGGCTGGATGGAATACGATGATGAAAACATCATAGATATAGCACTCCCTATAGGTGCGCATAATCTGACGTGTGTTAACGGCTATGTCCTTTTCGACAACACTACGAGTACACTGACTTTCCTCTGCGACGGCAAAGAGGCGACCCACACCGCCGAGAACGAGAAGGTTTTCCCCCTGCCTTTCAGGCGGCAGTGGCCAACTTGGATTTTCGACCAGGATTCGCGCAAAGCGTCGCACTTCGTCTTCGACCCCTCATTCAGTTCTTCTCGTCCTGTCAATTGTTATTTTTGGTTCCTTACTGACTGGGTGCAGGACATTGTCGGCTTGGAGTATCTGAACACCAGCCTTGTGAACAACATGGAGAGTATGTTCCAATTCTGCGGGAATCTCCAATCGTTGGATTTGTCCCATTTTGACACGTCCAATGTTACCAATATGAGACAAATGTTTAGTTTATGTAATAATCTACAGACTCTCGACCTGACTTCGTTTGACACGAGCAATGTGACTAACATGTCGGAGATGTTCGATGGCTGTTCTAAACTGACCAATCCCATTCTGTCTTCGTTTGACACGAGCAATGTGACTAATATGCACTCGATGTTTGCTGGGTGTTCTAACCTGACCACTCTCGACCTGACTTCGTTTGACACGAGCAATGTGACTAACATGTCGGATATGTTCAATGGCTGTTCTAAACTGACCAACCCCATTCTGACTTCGTTTGACACGAGCAATGTGACTAATATGTCATCGATGTTCCAAAGCTGTGAGGAACTGACCACCCTCGACCTGTCTTCGTTTGACACGGGCAATGTGACAACCATGGAAGATTTATTCCGTTTTTGCACTAGTCTTAAGGCGCTAAACATCAGTTCATTCAACACAGAGAAGGTGAAAAATATGTCTGACATGTTTGAATCTTGTGAAAATCTGACAGCCCTTGACCTCAGTCATTTCGACACCTCGGCAGTGGAAGACATGGAGTCTATGTTCTCTGGTTGCAAAAAACTCCAGACGTGTGACCTCAGTTCGTTCGACAAAGGGAAGGTGAAAAATATGTCTCACATGTTTGAAAGATGTGAAAATCTGACAGCCCTTGACTTCAGTCATTTCAACACCTCGGCAGTGGAAGACATGGAGTCTATGTTCAATGGTTGCAAAAATCTCAAGACGTTGGACCTCAGTTCGTTCAACACCTCTAAGGTGAATGACATGAGTTTTATGTTCTATGGTTGCAGTAATCTCAAGACATTGAACATCAGTTCGTTCAACACAGAGAAGGTGAAGGATATGTGTGACATGTTTGGGGGGTGTGAAAATCTGGCAGCCCTTGACCTCAGTCATTTCAACACCTCGGCTGTAGTTGAAATGTACTATATGTTCTGGGGTTGCAATAATCTCAAGACGTTGGACCTCAGTTCGTTCAACACCTCACAAGTGACAGATATGTATTCATTGTTCAGTGATAGCGGTATTGTCACGCTCGATATCTCTTCGTTCGACACGTCGAGAGTGACGGATATGGGAAAAATGTTCAAAAATTGCACACAACTCACCACCATCTATGTGGGCAACGATTGGAATATGGATGCCGTGGAAGACATGAATGACATGTTTGCCAATTGCACGAACCTCATGGGCGGCAGTGGCACAACTTACTCATCAAACCATACGGGTGGTGATTATGCCCATATCGATGGTGGGACAGGCCATCCCGGCTATTTCTCAGAGGCACTCCCCACGGTGGCACTGCAAGACAATGCCGACAACACGGCGGTTGTCACAAACACCACTGCGCCATGCAAGGCCATCCTGCAAGGCCGCACACTCTACAAGGACGGCTCGTGGAACACACTCTGCCTGCCTTTCGACCTGACGATTGCCGGCAGCGTGCTTCACGACGCCGACGTTCGCACACTGAGCAGCGTCTCGATGGCGAACAACACGATGACGCTCAATTTCACTGCCGAGGGTGACGTGACCACGCTTGAAGCTGGAGTGCCCTACATCGTGAAGTGGACTGATGGAAGTGACTTGAAGAACCCCGTGTTCCTTGGGGTCGTTATGAACCCGGAAAACAACCCCATAGAAGTCCCCAACGTCATCTCTTTCCATGGGATTACCTCGCCATATAGGTTGGAAGCAGGTGACAAGACCAAACTCTACCTCGGCGAGGACAACACGCTTTACTATCCCGTCAATGAGACAACCATCAACGCCTGCCGCGCTTACTTCCAACTCTACGAACCTTTGTCAGACCAGTCGTCATCAACGGGAGGCATCAACAACATCTTGCTCAACTTCGGCGACGAGTGTACGTCCATCGTCGATGTGCCATCAAAGGTTGACAACCCTGACGGCCCGTGGTTCACACTCGATGGCCGCAAACTGTCCGGCAAGCCGACACAGAAGGGCATTTATGTGGTGAACGGGCATAAAGTGATGATAAAGTAACATTACGCATCCCTATTGGACAAATAAATTTAGCAACACGGCCTACATGCACATTGCGTGTAGGCCGTGTTGGCATTTCTCGTAACCACTGCTGATGATCAGACTGTCGGCAAACTGAAAGACACTCAGCACAACGCTCGAATATTCGGGATAACCATCGGGATGTTTGTCATTCTGAGTTTTCATTTTGTTTGTACTATCATTCTTTCTGCCCTCTCGGCAGAGCTCGCGGCAATCATCCAAATTCTCGTTCGCATAGGTCGGATTAGTAGAGTAAAACCATTTCTCTGATTTTATCGGCTTTTTGATTCTTCGGTCGAATTTTCTTTCCTGAATAATTGCTACTATTCGAGAAAAACTTGAAGAAAACGTTAAAATTGTTCGTTTAGCTTCTGATTGTAGGCCTCCACTTCCTGTCTTATGCGCTGCTTGATGGTCTCCCATTCCGCGTTCTCAAACATATAAGGCATAGGCTGTGGGTCGGCATCGTCGAAATAAGCCATGCTCAGCAAGGCGCGGTACTCTGAGCCATCAGGATATTTTTGGTGATACAACTGCATTATGTCGCTGAAAGAAAAATGCTTCAGAAGGAAGTAAATGTCTATGAAGTCTTTTTTCGTTCCTCGGCCTATGACGGCATTTACCTTCATGGCGCAAATGTCCTTCGGTGAAGCAAGGCGAAGGCCATCCTTGATGACAGGGTCGTCAATCCATACATAATCATAGTTGACAATGTCAACTTTTACACCATTCAGGAAATAGGTCTTGATGCGTTTGCTATGACCACCAGCTACGACTTGCTCTATATGTTCCTTCAAGGCTTCCGTTAGTTCGTCGAAATTTTCTGTTGTTTCTCCAAAGAAGTCGAGGTCAACGGAACGACGATGCCCATATTGCAGGGCGAGTGAGGTGCCACCCACCAGCCGCATATTCCCCAGCTCAGGCATCTGCATCAGTGTTCTTAGGAGTTCCAGGGTGTCGGGCAGGACTGTCTGAAGTGATAACATCTGTATTCTTCTTCTTTGGTGTGTGAGATGGTGCAGATGAAGGCCAGGCAAACGGGATTGAGGCTTCGCATCTTCTTACACTCCGCCACGATCTGGTCAAGACCATAGTAGCGATTGATGAGCAGCCAATCGTTCATTTGGCCATATTCCAACACTCGCTGGATAATATATCCACGACTTTCATCCATCTTTAACTCTAATGGATTGGCATCCCAAAACAAATTGGGAGAAAAACGCCTGATATATTCCTCGTTACTCATATCTGGCTGCAAAAATACAAATAATAATGGAATAAAAGGAGTCTTTTCGGCAAAAAGTGAAAGAATCCCTAAACTATTTATCAAATGAGTCCGGGGATTATTGCGTACATTTGCATTTTCAAAAATGGTTATCCACATCTTTCCGTATGCACCTTGTCGCTAAAAGGTTAAGGGTAACACATTATTTTTGGCATGGTCGGATGGTTATGGTTAATGATGTTGTTCCATTCCTTATATTTGAGGCTTTTCGGGGCGTTCCAGCATGTACTCTATCACTTTCTCGTGGGCGTTGAACGGGCGCAGGTCGTCAAGACCCATCGAGCGGATGGCCGCATCAACCAACGCCGTTTCAGAGACATCCACGGACCGATGCTCTTTCTCCAAGAAATGGCGGCCGGCGTCGAGCAGCACCTGCTTGGGCACCAGACCGATGATTTCCGTCCCCGTGACATGCTGGCCGCGCTTCTCGGCGCAGCGGCACACCTCTTCGTATGCTGTGTGCAGGGGCGTGGCGTGGATGTCGGTGATGTTCATCGACACCTGCGCGATGCCGTATTCGTCGATGTACCACCCCAAAGCCTTCGTACCTTTCAGCGTGCCGGGCACCATGACGGGCTTGCCGGAGGCATCGAGCACCTTGTTGCCTCGCTCGTCGCGAAGGGGGCGCCCCTTTTCCCTCACGTCGAAGGCGATGGCATTGGCCAGGCGGGTGTCGGTGGTGATATAGCCTATCACGCTGCCCACCAAGGGAGCTACGATGAATGACAGCATGGTTTCTTTTTTTCTGCGAAGTTAGTGCTTTTTCCCAATACACCAAAAAAATCACCTTTTTTGTCTCATTTTTGTTTCAGTGATGTAAGCTGACCTATGCTCCCGTCTCATATTCTATAGTTGATACACTTTATGCAAAATTGCATAATGCAAAATTGCATAATTCATTCGAGTGCTGCAACTTTCGATGCTTATTTTGACT
Organism: uncultured Prevotellaceae bacterium; assembly: GCA_902792855.1. Lineage (GTDB taxonomy): Bacteria > Bacteroidota > Bacteroidia > Bacteroidales > Bacteroidaceae > Prevotella. Next base: position 58 of record CADBBP010000013.1, on the reverse strand, counting down.
CATATTTATGATTTATTAGCATAGACCCTCTCCGACGTATCTCTTACCTTTGCCCGAG
>CADBBP010000012.1 GCA_902792855.1 uncultured Prevotellaceae bacterium | reverse complement strand
AGCCCAGGGCAACGCCCTGGGTTGTGGGAAAGGGGTAAATTCGCCCTGAAAGGGCAAAAGAATGGTGTTTTGGTAAAGCTTTTGCCCTTTCAGGGCGACTGTCGCACATCACGGATTCCCAGGGCGTTGCCCCGGGCTGATATCTCGTTGGCCTTACAGGCCGTCCTACATAATTAATCCAACCGCACCTTCGGAAAATTCTTTAATTCTAAAATTCGTGATAGAAAAGGTGGGAAACTTCAATAAATCATCAAAAGTGGGTATTGTTTTTGCGTGATAGGCAAAAAATGATTACTTTTGCGGAATGATACGCAAAGCGGCCTGTTCATGGGGTATGTTGGTGATATTTGTATTGCTTTCTTGCACCCCCTGCATTGGCAAGGGAACACTCGACACCCTTGTCCTCAACCGCATGTTCAGTTACCGCACTCTTGTTGACACGACGATAGAGGGTCATCGCACAACGGCGTATATGAAATTCCGTGTGAAGAGCAAACGCCGCAACCTCATGCTGCTATGCGTCCCCCACCTCTACCCTGCCGTTCGCCATGGCAACAAGAGCCATGTAGGCGAGAGCGTCGCCACACTGACTTTTCACGAGGGCGAGCCCTTGGAAACCGAACTTCATCTCCGCTCAACCACCGTTCGCCGCAGCCGTTCGGTCATGCCCAACTTGAATGCCTACCTCACCCCCAGCATCTACAGCAACACGTTGATGTACGACCACCTTTACTCACCATTTCATCCTCACAACAAGCGCTACTACCGCTACACTGTCCAGTCCGTGTTCGGCTCCAACGCACAAGTGGACTTCCGCCCTCGCTTGAGCAACACGCAGGCTGTTCGCGGCCACGCCATCATCGACGTGGAGACAGGCCGCGTCATCCGCTGCACGCTGATCGGCGAATACGACATGGTGTCGTTTGAGATTGATGTGACGATGGGTGATACAGGTTTGTCGAGCCTTCTCCCCACCCATTGCGTGCTGAAGGCGAAGTTCTCTTTCCTTGGCAACCAAGTACGTGGCATCTACGAGGCCACATACGACATTCCCCCACCCCCTCCCGGCCCGGAGCTGAGAGGTTTGGAAGCCCGTGCTTTGCTCGACAGCCTCCGTCCCCAGCCCCTCACTCCCGACGAGACAGCCATATATGCAGAATACGACAGTCTTCGCCGCGAGCATACAGCGGACACCACCAATGTCGAAGACACCAATTTCTGGAAGGATTTCCTCTGGGAAGTCGTTGGCGAGAACTTGTTGCGCCGCATCAAGGGGCATTTTGGCAACGACCACGGCTACTACCGCATCTCCCCCATCATCAACCCCCTCTACTTGTCTTACTCCCACCGCAAAGGCATGACATACCGCATGACGGCACGCCTGGGTTATTCCTTCAACGAAAACAGCAGCCTCAGCACACGCTTGAAGGCTGGCTATTCATTCAAGCTGAACCATCCCTATTTCGACTTGCCCGTGACCTACACCTTCGACGAACGCAACCAGGGCTACATCAGGTATTACTGGCGGCACGGCGAACTGCAGACCACCTCCACCGTGCTGGACCACTTGAAGGACAGATATGGCGAGACCTTCGACTGGGACACGCTCAACCTGGACTATTTCAAGCACTCGCGCATGGCCATCACCGCCCACTACGAGTTGAACAAATACATAGGGATAGAGTGCGGCTTGGTGTTCAACCGTTGGAAGAGTGTTCAAGCAGAGGATTTCAAGGCGACGGGCATCCCCACCATATACAAGAGCTGTGCGTTTAGCAATGAGTTGACCATCCGTCCCCTCGGCTGGCACGGGCCAATAGTCACCATCGACTATGAGCGTACTTTTGACGGTGCCACAGAGGATAAGATGGATTATGAGAAATGGGAGTTCGACTGTTCCTACCTCCGCCCCCTTCCCTGCCTTCGCTCCCTTTCCCTCCGTGGTGGCCTTGGCTTTTACACCAAAGGGACAAGGCACACGTATTTCTTGGACTTCAACAATTTTCGGGAAGACAACATCCCCGGCGGCTGGGGTGATGAATGGAGCGGCGATTTCGAATTGCTGCATAGCAATTGGTACAATTCGTCCAATTACTATATCCGCGCCAACGCCACCTACGAGTCCCCCATGTTGCTTCTCTCTTGGGTGCCGTTTGTGGGAAAGATTATGGAGAAGGAGCGCGTCTATGTTGGTGCGCTCCGCCTGAGCCAGATCAAGAATTACGTGGAACTGGGCTACAGTTTCACCAACCGCCTCCTATCGATGGGTTGGTTCACCAGTTTCGAGGAAGGCCACTATCATTCGATGGGCTTGCGCTTCGGCCTGGAGTTGTTCGACAAGTGGTGAAGCCAAGCCCCATTTCTCACCTTTTTCCTGCACATTCCGGGCACAAACCCTTAATGAGACAACCCACCGACTTGACGCGGAAGCCCTCTGGAAGTTGCACACTCGGTGCAGGTGTATCCTTGAGACAGAATATTTTCCCACAAGCCTCGCAATGGAAATGCGGATGCTCGTCATCGTCGATGTCATGGTGGCTGCTTCTGCACAATTCATATCTCACCGCCCCTCCATCATCGATGGCGTGTACGAGATGGTGTTGTTTGAACAGCATGAGTGCCCTGAAAACGCCAGACTTGTCGATGGTAAGAATGCTCTCCTCGACTTCCGCCATCGTCATGGGCCTTGAAGCCTTGTCAAGGGCCTTGATAACGACGATGCGGTTGGCCGTGGGTCTCAGTCCATGGCTCTCCAATAGTTGCACGTAGTCGTCGGAATGTTTCATGTCAAATTTTTCCGCGAAGTTACACATTATTCCCCAAAATGCTTCATATTTCAAGAAAATGTTTTGTAATTTTGCACGTCAAAAAAGGGAATCGTGATGAAAACAAGAAAAATGCTGCTCTGCCTGCCACTTTTCATCATACTGGTGTTTTGTGGCAGTTTCACAAAAGGCTCATCGTACAACAACGAAGAGTCGCGCAAGATTTTCGACTACACTTACAACATGGTATTCGGCCCGCAAGGCTCCTCGCTCAGCTACAATGTGAACATCATTGGCGTGCTGAAAGTTGACGGTTCGATATGGTACAAGGACAAGAAGCGCAAGTTTGTGGAGTCTCGTTACAAGAGTTGGAACGACGGTACAAAGGAGTACTGGGTTGACACGAAGAAGAAGACCGTCACGCTCTACACCGCCGGCAAGCGAAAGAAGGAACGCTACGAGAGCAAGTTCTCCTTCAATGCCGATGACTACAATTACAGCCACAAAGAGACGAAGACCACCTATGAAGTCATGCTTGACGCTCGTCGAGACGTGAAAGGCATCAAGCATCTGAAAGCCATTATCGACAAGCGCACCCGTGCACCAAAATTCCTGAAGATAAAGGTGTTGTGGTTTTGGACCACCGTCAACATCTCCAATTTCCGGAGTGGCGGCATCAGCGACGACGTTTTCCGTTTCCCCGCCGAGCAATACAAGTCCTATCAAATGATAGACGAGCGCTAATAAAAAGCCCAGGGCATTGCCCTGGGCGAATAGTTTATTGACCTTTCAGAATCGCTCGCGTCCGGGAACTATTCAACTAGAATTATTTCAACACGAATTTCCACGAATTAGGCATAAATTCTGATACTCGTGGTGAATTTGAATTGTTGCCCTTTACTTGTTTTTCTTGTAGTATTCCAATCCTCTCTGCACTGTTTTGGTCAGGCATTCGGAAGACATGGTAGCCCCCGTGACTCCGTCCACCTTGGCCTTCTCTGCCTTGTTGACAGTCATCCCGTCCCACAGTCCGAGCATTTGCTTTTTCACCTTGAAGAAGTATTTTGGTGTCTCCTGGTTGGGCAGAGCTTCGATTTTTTCGATTTTGTTGTTTGTGATGTAAATTTTCACCGGCGTAGGACCGTTATACCCTTTGATGTCTGCTGCTATGGTAGTGGTGTTGACAATCACCTGCTTCCCATTCTTGGTGATGGGCTGTTCTCCTGGCATGGCACTGACAAGGCATGCTGCGACAAGGAGGCCGAGGCCAGTTTTCTTGATGTTGTTGATGTTCATTTTTATTAACATTTAATAAATGATTATTCTTTTATTATTTTAGTGTTGCGATGACATCGCAACATACTAGACGTAGCGACCCCGTGACTTGACAATGAGGCGCATCACAACATACGTGACGGAGTAAATATGATGCGTGGTCGTGGTTATTGCACTGGATTGACGTCGTATCCGGCATTTCTGAGCATTTGCAGCACCCCCTTCTCACCAATGAGGTGTGCCGCCCCCACAGCGAAGAATGTGGGTTTCTCCTGCATGATGGCCGGCATTTTGGCGAGCCAGTCCCTGTTTCTCCCATAGACAAGGATCTCATCTTCCTCGTCGGTGGAGTCACATTCGTCATTGAGTTTCATGTCACCCAGTTTTTCAATGGCATCGAGGTCTTTGTCGTAGTATGCTTTGACCAATTCATCGGTGATTTGCATCTGGTAGTCCAGATGGTTGATGAAACAGACGAGCAGTTGTTTCTGCCTTTCAAGGGTTTGCGACTGAAGGAGCACCTTGACTTGTTGCTCCATGGTTTCGAGTCCCATCACCCCCATGTTGTTTTTCCTGGCAAGCGTCTGCACATGTGTGTCTATTCCATCGTTAAGGTTGAACGATGGGTTTTTCTTCAGATACAGGAGCGACGTAAGTTGCGTCACCAATGCCCCTGGTGAAAGTTTTCCCAGTTGCTGCCCCACCATGGGGTTGGTGAAGTCAGCCCCGAGCAATTGCTTTGTGATGTCGTTGAGCGTCTTCATCTCTTCTTCGCTAAGCATGCCCTGTATGGAGCTTCCTTCGGGCAACATCATGGCCTTTTGCATTATTTGCAATTTTTCCGGCTTCATCATATCGTCCATCACAATTTCCCCACACACCTGCTTGGTCTGTTGGAATGCCTTTTGGAAGCCGGGGATTTCATCAAGAAACGATGATGAAGCGAAATGATATGTCCCAAGAATATAGGACGGTCTTTCCAAACCGTTGCCCGCGATGCTGTAAAGCAACTGTGCATGTGCAGTGACAGCCGTGATGGCGATGCACGCCACAATCAATGTCAATCTTTTCATCTTCATGTCATGGATGTTGTTTTCGCCTACAAAGTTACAACAATTGTGCCAAGAAGAGCCCCAAAGCGGTGTTTTTTTTCTTGTTGAGTTTGATATATTGGAAAAAATGCCTACATTTGCAGTTGAAAAAAGGAAAATACGATGAGAACAACCATTCTTGCCCTTTTCTTGTCCCTGTTCAGTCTTATTGCGAATGCCCAGGTGTCTCGCGACGAGATTAGGGATAACATCTATCGTTCCGGCAGCAACTACTACGCCTATCCCGGGCCCCTCCAGCGGCGCCTGACGAAATCTCCGAAGGGCTACACCCCCTTCTACATCAGCCATTACGGTCGTCATGGTTCTCGTCACCTCATCAACAACAGCGACTACGACAAGGCTTGGAAGACGCTGCTGCGTGGCGACTCCTTGGGGAAGCTGACCCCTTTGGGCCAGGACGTTCTTCGTCGTGTCAGTCTCATCCGCTCCGATGCCGACAAGCGCCATGGCGAGTTGACGCTACTTGGTGCCGAGCAGCATCTGGATATCGGCAACCGCATGTACAAACGTTTCCCGGAGGTATTCAAGGGCAAGACCCACATCGATGCCAAGAGCACGGTGGTCATCCGGTGCATCCTGTCGATGGAGAATGGTCTTCACGCCCTCCTTCGCCACAATCCCTCGCTTGACATCCGCCATGACGCGAGCGAGCACGACATGTGGTATATGAATTTCTCCGACCGAGAGTTGGACAAGAAGAAAGCTCCCAAAGACGTTCAACGTGTCTATGATGACTTTTGCAAGGCCCACCAGCACAACGACCGCCTGATGTCGAGTTTGTTCAACGATGAGAACTACTGGCGCCATGAAGTGAACGCCCAAGACCTGGCCTACCACCTATTTAAGTTGGCCTCCAACCTTCAGAGCACCGATTTGCGCCACACGCTGACGCTTTACGACTTGTTCACGGAGGATGAGGTCTATGACCTCTGGCTCCAAACCAATGCCTGGTGGTACATCCATTATGGTCCGTGCCCACTCAACGGCGGGGTGTCGCCCTACTCACAGCGCAACCTTCTTCGCAAGATGATCTCCGAGGCCGACAGTTGCATCCGTCTCCCCCACCCCGGCGCCACTCTCCGCTATGGCCACGAGGTTTGCGTCATGCCGTTGGCCTGCTTGTTGGAGATGGACGACTTTGGCAAGCCCATTTCCGACTTGGAAATGCTGGACGACGAAGGTTGGCACTGTTACAAGATTTTCCCCATGGCCTGCAATGTCCAGTTGGTGTTCTACCGTCCGAAGAAAGGCACCGGCCCCATCCTCGTGAAAGCATTGCTCAACGAGAACGAGGTTCGTCTTCCCTTACAGCCGGTGTCGGGTCCCTATTACAAATGGAGTGACTTCCGTGAGTATTACCTCCGCAAACTGGACCATGCCCGTGAATTGCTCAATTGAAAATCATCAATCATAAAACTTACGATTATGAGAAATTGCATCATTCTTTTAGCCACAGTATTGTTTGTGGCAAGTTGTGGGAAAGGCAGCTCCCCCTCCGATGCCCCCTCTTCCGATGTCAGCACTCCGTCATCGCCATCTTCGAGCGAGACCTTCGTCCAGCCGAAGATTGAAGGCAATCCCCAGAGCGACGAGTACGTCATCGCCCGTGTGGAAGCCATCTACGACAACATCTTCAAGGAGAATTTCCAAGAGTTGGGCGAAGACGACGAGGGCGACCTCCCCCAGGACGTTCCCTCTCCCGACGAGAAATTCTGCACAAAGGATTGGAACGAGTTGGTGTCCAAAGTGATAGAGTATGACAACACGACCAAGCCCGACGAGCAAGGATTCTTTGAATTCGACTACTGGGTGATGGGTCAGGACTATGGCAAGTTGTCCATTTCCGACGTTCGTGTATTGAAGCGTGACAAGGACGATGCCGAAGTGGAGTTGCTGCTTCACAATTTAGGCAGCACCACGCGTGTTCGCTTGGAGTTGGAGTTTGAGCGTGGCGAGTGGTTCATCGACAACATCATCGATGTTGACGAGGACTACGACTTGAAGGAAGAGATGGAGGCCTATCTCGACGACTGAGCATCCCTTTCCTTTCGTTCATTTCTCCTTGCATTCGCCAGTTTCACCACCACTTGTTTTTGGCGATGCACTTCTTCAGCTTCTCCTTGCTGATTTTGAAATGTGAGATGCCCTCTGCGAAAGTACCCACCTGATAAGGTTGGAAGCTGAAGACGAGGTAGTCATCGTAAACAGCCGCTTGTGGCAGTTCCGCATCCCCCATCTCCATTCCACTTTTAGCCATCTCCTCTTCCAATGCCTTTCTCACGTCAGCGAGTGTGGCATTTTGGAAGAGGTTTTTGTTTTTCACGATTTCCATCCTTTGCATGTCGAAGGTGACATACCTCTCCATGGGGAAGTCGTGTGCCCCGTAAGCATAAAGGTTGGTTGCGATGAATAGCGTGACATACCTGTCGGAAACGAACCTTGGTGAGATGAAAATTCGGAGATAGCTGAGCGGGAAAGTGAAGTCGAGGTTTTTGAGGTAATACACCTGCCTCATGTACATGTCCCTGAAATGGTCAACGATAGTTTGCCCGTCTCTGATATCCTCAATTTCAAACGCTTCCGGGTGATTTCTCTTGATCACCTCCGTGGGCAGCATGCTTTTGTCGATGTTCTTCTCCAAGAAGACGTCATCGTAGTAAATCATGTCCATGTTGGTGATGGTGTCGATGAAATTGATGATCCAGAATCTCAAATAATCCCATTTCGCCCCCTCGTGTGCAGGGAAGTCCACGAGAATTTTGTATCCGAAGTTGTTGGTGTCGCATGCCTTGAAGTTGCAAGGAGAAACGGCCTCGCACCTTTGGAAAAGTTTCGGGTATTTGTTATAGACGAGCATGCTGTCGTTTCTCATGCTGTCGAGAGGCATCCTGACATCCTCCACTCCAAGCCTGCCACAGATGAAACCATCCTGATAGAGCGTGTCGGAGGGTGTTGCGGGGCCTATGACAAATGTCTCCCTGTTCTCCGAGAGGAGAGAGAGGAAATGCACTGTCTCATAATTTTCATAAAGCAGGTAATACTCCATCCCTCCCACGTTCATGAGCGAGTCGGTGGTTGCGAATTTGGTGTCATTGATAAAGCCAGCGAACCTTTGTGCATGCATCTCCGCGTGCGCCACGCCGAGAGCCATGCAGACGAAGCAAACTCTTAAGAAGCTGAATGTCATTACGTTATCTCTTTCTTTACAATCTTTTTCCGTATCATTCCCCATTGGGGCTGCAAAAATAGTCATTTTTCCTTGAAAAAGACGAATGCAGCGTTGAAAATCTTCACCATCTTGTGATTTTCCTTTTCATCACGCCTTGAAACTGTTGACGGCCTCCACCACCTTTCTCACGTCTTCGTCGGTCATTTCTGGCCCCATGGGCAAACTAAGTTCGGTTTGATGTATTCTCTCAGCAACGTCAAGAAGCCCATATTTCCAGTTGTTGCAACATTTTTGCCAGTGTGGTGGAATGGGATAATGGACTTGCGCCTCTACACCTTTTTTATAAAGGAACTCCCTTAGTTCGTCTCTCTTTTCGCACAGTATGGGATAGATGTGCCATACATGCCCCTCCCAAGGTGCTGGTGCTGGTTTGACAACAGCTTGATGGCAGATGCCCTTGTCATAGGCCTTCGCCACCTCCCGCCTTCTGTTGTTGTCCTCGTCGAGGTGTCTGAGCCCCACCCTCAGCACAGCAGCCTGCATCTCGTCCATCCTGGAGTTTCTCCCCTGGTGTTCAAAAACATATTTTTTCTTGGAACCGTAGTTTCTCAGCGTCCTTACCATCTCCGCCAACTGGTCGTCGTTGGTGGTCACCGCTCCGGCATCTCCCATTGCCCCCAAGTTCTTGGTGGGATAGAAGCTGTGCCCGGCTGCATCGCCCAGAGCTCCAGTCCTGGTATTTCCATAAAGGCACCCCTGCGCCTGTGCGTTGTCCTCCACGAGCAGCAGTTGGTGCTGTTTACAAAAATGCTCCAACCTTTCCGTGTATGCACATCTTCCATAAAGGTGAACGACCATGACAGACTTGGTTTTGGGAGAAAGCAGGCATTCCATCGACCTTTCATCCATCATCAACGTGACGGGGTCGGCATCCGCAAGCACTGGAATGAGTCCGTTTTCAGCTATGGCGAGTATTGATGCAATGTAAGTGTTGGCCGGCACGATGACCTCGTCCCCCGGTGCCATCCTCCCCAGTTCGATGTAAGCCCTGTAAATGAGCGTGAGCGCATCAAGTCCGTTTCCCACCCCCACACAGTGGTTGGTGCCGATGTATCGTGCATATTCCTCCTCGAAAGCTTGCAGTTGCTTTCCAAGAATGAACCATCCTTGTTTCATCACCTGTTGCACGGCGCACAAATATTCATCTTGTCGTCGTGCCACCCTGCGTGCCAGATTCAAATAGTCAACCATGGTGCAAAGGTAACACAAAGGTTGGTAAATACAAAAAAAAAGTAATAAATCCTTTTTTTTGCGCAATGATTGTATTACCTTTGCAGAAAATTTGCGTACCAGGCATTGCTTGGGCCACCTTGAAAGAAGAAAGAATTAAGAAATGAAAAGGATTATAACGAGTATTTTAGCCATTTTCATGGCAAGTGTGTTCGTCCATGCCCAGGAATGGCGTGACGAGAACCGTTGGCACGACCCATTCGACATTTACGCCGGCCCTGTGGTAGGTGTGGCGGCTTCCAACTTGACCGAATATGATGGCAAATATCTTTTCGGCCCGTACATTGGCGGCATCATCCAGACATATTTCAACAATCACTGGGGCATGAGTTTCGAGTTGGCCTACACCCGTCAGGGTGCCCGCGACGCCTGGGACAATTTCCACAGCGACGCAGAAATCACGCGAGAGGATGGCACCATGGACCGCCGCGGCCCCTACTCCTACAATTTCGACTGTCTGACCTATTTATATAAAATGCGGTATTATCCTGTTCGCAATTTCGACGTCATGGCCGGTTTTATTTTCAATGTTTACCTCCATGCAAAGAGCGAACTCGACAACAGGAAATACGACATCATCGACCATATCCACAAGCGCTCGGCCCACCTTCTCCTTGGTGCCGGCTACGAGATGGAGAAGTTCTACGTAGAGGGTTACTATGGCTTACCCTTGTCAAAACTCGCAAGGACATCGACAGGCCGCCGTGCCTTGGGCAGTGCGCGGGAGAATGTGTTCATGGTAACACTCGGCTACCACATCAAGTTGTATTAAGACAATTCCAATAAAAACCTCATAGGGCCGGTCGCCAATGGCGACCGGCCCTATGCATTATCTTGGTCCCAATCCTCCCTTCTCATTTGAGGAATTCCTTAATTCTTTCGAGCGGGATTCCGAAGTTGAAGTTGTCGCTTCCCACCAATTTTGCAAAATTCACCGCCACAACATTCCCTTTGTCATCGATGACGGGACTTCCACTGGAGCCTTGCACGGTAGGAATGCTGTAAGTGACCCTTTCCCCATCGGGTGTCTGTGTGACCCTGCCGCTTGTCATCTGAACGCTGATACCCTTTTCCGTGTTGGCGAGCATGAGTCCGGCATTGTAGCCAATCATATAAAGTTGCTGGTCGATTTTTATTTTCTCCTCAGAAGCCTTTCCATTGAAATACTCCTTGTTTCCCTCTCCGGCGAACTTGAAGACGAATGCCCCCTTGGGTGTCTTCTTGCTCTTGAGTTGCAGGAGAGCGAGGTCTGCATTCTCCTTTTCCGACACCTTGAGCACGTTGCATGGGTTTTTCACGAGGAAGTCAGCGGGACTGTTCACCTTCTCCCCATCATACGAAATACCAATGTTTGAGACGGTGCTCACCTTGATGTTGCTGAGGCTTGCGCTTTGCAGCTGCCTGACCGCCGCAGCCATCTCATCGTAGGTTTGTTGGAGCCTTCTCTGCTCTTGTATGATTTGCCTGAGTTGTGTCTCGTCACCCGCGACGACATTCCCGAAGAAGTCGTACTCCATATACTGAGCCTTCTGCGCCTCGAGCATGTTGTATTTGGCCTGTATCTGCCTTGCCGCCATGGCATATTGCATGAGCGAGGCCCTGACAATGCTTGCGAGTTGCGTTTTGAGTTTTCTGCTGTCGAGGTCGGTGACGGCGACATGCCTGTTGGTGACAAATTTCCCGTCTTCCCCCACGAAGAAGCCTGTTCCGTTGAGCATTTGCGCCTTGGCCTTAGCCTCCTGCTCGTTGGTGGTGAATCCCAAGATGTTGCCATTGGTGTCGATGCCGTTGAAGAAGAGTTGTTGTCCTCCCGGCATTTCCACCTTGTAGTAGAACTTGTTGAGGACGAGCACCACTCCACTTTTCTGTTCTTCGAAGATTTCATCAGCCGACTTTTTTCCGCATGATGCAAGAAGCACGGTGAAAGCCATTGCCGTGATAATCGTGTGTTGCAATTTCAATTTCAATTTCATTTTCTTTGTTATTTATTGTAATTGTTGGCGAGTTTTGCTTTGGAAGCAGCAGAAGAAGCCCTTCCTCTCCACTTTCCAGTCTTTGTTTGTCATTGCAAAAATCATGCCTGATATGTAATCGTGTGCAAAATTAGCATGTTGAGTTTAAAATCGGAACTATTTTTCCATTTTTTCAGACAGATTGACAGAAAGCAACAAAAAGAAGAAATTTTGTTGCCTATTGATGCAATAATTCCCAATATATGTAAGTTTTTCTTTAAAAGAACTAAAAAATCAATCATTATGTGTGGAATAGTAGGTTACATAGGCAGCCGTGAAGCCTTTCCGGTTCTGATAGGCGGTCTGAAGCGTTTGGAATATCGTGGTTACGACTCTGCCGGTGTGGCGCTTTTATCTCCTTCAGGCGACATGCGTGTTTACAAGGAGAAGGGAAAGGTGTCAAATCTTGAGGAGCGCGTATCCCATGAAGACCTTTCCGGTAGTATTGGCATCGCTCATACGCGCTGGGCCACCCACGGCGAACCGTCGTCCGTGAATGCCCACCCTCATCTTTCCGAGAGCGGTCGTTTGGCATTGGTTCACAACGGCATCATCGAAAACTACGCGAACATCAAGGAATATCTCATAGGCAAGGGATATCATTTCAAGAGCAGCACCGACACGGAGGTTCTTGTCCAACTGATAGAGTTTGTGCAACAGCGTTTCCATCTCGACTTGGGTTTGGCAGTGCTTTATGCCCTCCGCCGTGTTGTAGGCGCCTACGCCATCGCCGTACTCGACCGTGAGCATCCCGACGAGGTGATTTGCGCCCGCAAGAGCAGTCCGTTGGTGGTGGGTGTCGGGGAAGGCAACTCCGAATTTTTCCTTGCCTCCGATGCCCTTCCCATCGTGGGCTACACCAAGCACATTGTCTATTTGAACGACGAGGAGGTGGCAGTAATTCGCCGTGGTGAGGAGATAACGATACGCAACCTCTCCAACTCCCGCGACGTAGTGGCCGCCGACGTTCACGATGTTGACATCGACTTGGACAAGTTGGAAAAGGGCGGCTATCCCCATTACATGTTGAAGGAGATATTCGACCAGCCCCGGTGCATCTCCGACTGTATGCGTGGGCGTCTTCTCCTGTCAGAACACAAGATTGTGCTCAGTGCCATCCAGTTGCATCGCGAACAGTTGGTGAATGCCGGCCGTTTCATCATCATCGCCTGCGGCACGTCGTGGCATGCCGGGCTCATCGGCAAGCAGATGTTGGAGCAGTTCTGCAACGTTCCTGTCGAAGTGGAGTATGCGAGCGAGTTCCGCTATCGCAACCCAGTGATTCGCCCGGACGACATCGTGATAGCCATTTCGCAGAGTGGCGAGACAGCAGACACTTTGGCAGCATTCCAACTGGCGAAGGAGCATGGTGCGTTGTGCTTCGGCATCGTCAATTCCGTTGGTTCGAGCATCGCCCGAGCCTCCGACACGGGAATTTACATCCACGTGGGTCCGGAGATTGGCGTTGCCTCCACGAAAGCCTTCACCGGCCAGGTGACCGTTTTGACACTATTCGCCCTTGCTTTAGGTTATGAAAAGGGTGTTCTCTCCGATGAGGTTTATTCGGGCCACATCGACGAGTTGTCGCGCATCCCGGCAAAGATAGAGCGCATCCTGTCTCAGAACGAACACATCCGCGACATTGCCCGCACGCTGACCTACGCTCGGAACACGCTATACATGGGCCGCGGCATGAACTACCCCGTGGCGCTGGAGGGAGCATTGAAGTTAAAGGAAATCAGCTACATCCACGCCGAGGGTTATCCCGCAGCAGAGATGAAACACGGCCCCATCGCGTTGGTTGACGAGAACATGCCGGTAGTATTCGTAGCCACCCACCACCGTCTTTACAAGAAAATCATCAGCAACATCCAGGAAGTGATAGCCCGCAACGGGCGCATCATCGCCATCGTGAGCGAGGGCGACCAAGAGGTGAAGGCGTTGGCGTCATGGGTGATAGAGATTCCCGAGACGCTTGAGACGCTCGTCCCCCTGCTGTCGGTCATCCCCCTTCAACTCATCGCCTACCATGTCGCCGTTGTGAAGGGACTCAACGTGGACCAGCCCCGCAACCTCGCGAAGAGCGTCACTGTGGAGTAAACCGTGAGGTTTGTTGTCCTGATACGACACGGGGTGCTGCATGAATGCTGGACCCCGTGTTGTATTACTTGTGTTTGAAAGTCATTTTCCTATGCAGTGGTATTCAAAGCCGTACTCGGCCAGTTCCTCTGCGTCGTAGATGTTTCTTCCGTCGATGACGAGTGCGTTGCGCATGGTTTTCTTCATCACGCCCCAACTCGGCAGTCTGAATTGCTTCCATTCCGTGAGCAACAGCATGGCATCAGCATCGAGCACGGCGTCATACATGTCCTTGGCATAAATGACGGTGTCTCCCAACCTCCGCCTGCATTCGTCCATGGCCACGGGGTCGAACACCCTTACGATGCATCCCGCCTTGAGAAGCAAGTCGATGGTGACGAGCGAAGTAGCCTCCCTCATGTCATCGGTTTCCGGCTTGAAAGCCAGTCCCCACAACGCGATGGTCTTTCCCTCCAGTCCTCCTTTCAGGTGTTTCTGCAACTTTTTGAAAACCACTTGCTTTTGATTTTCGTTCACCTCTTCCACGGCCCGAAGCACACGCATGGTGTAGCCTTTCTTCTCTGCCGTCTTGATGAGGGCTTTCACATCTTTGGGGAAGCAGCTGCCACCATATCCACATCCGGGATACAGGAATTTGCGCCCGATGCGCGTGTCGGCACCTATGCCCTGTCTCACCATTTCCACGTCAGCCCCTACGATTTCGCAAAGGTTGGCGATGTCGTTCATGAAACTGATGCGTGTGGCGAGCATGGAGTTGGCGGCATACTTGATCATCTCCGCCGAAGGAATATCCGTGAAGATGACACGGAAATTGTTGAGCATGAAAGGTCTGTATAGTCTCATCATGAGAGCCTTGGCCCTATCGGAGGCCACTCCCACGACGACCCTGTCGGGACTCATGAAGTCCTTGACAGCCGCTCCCTCCTTGAGAAATTCCGGGTTGGATGCGACATCGAAGGGCACTTTCTCCCCTCTTTTTTCCAGTTGCTCCTCAATGACCTTTTTCACTTTTGCCGCAGTGCCCACCGGGACTGTTGACTTTGTGACGAGCACGGTATATCTCTTGATATTCTGGCCAAATTCCCTTGCCACGTTGAGCACGTAAGTGAGGTCGGCCGAACCATCCTCGTCGGGTGGTGTTCCCACCGCACTGAAGACGAGCGAGACGTCATCGATGACATCCTTAAGAGAAGTAGAGAAAGTGAGTCTTCCAGCATTAGCATTTCTTCTCACCATCTCGTCAAGCCCCGGCTCGTAAATGGGTATTTTCCCATTTTTCAAAGCGTCGATTTTCTTCTCGTCGATGTCCACGCATGCGACATGGACACCCATTTCCGCGAAGCAGGCACCGCTCACCAAACCTACATAGCCTGTTCCTACAACAGCAACATTCATCGTGTCTTAATTTATTGAGCTATGAGAAATCAATATAGGTCCACATTGAAATGGAAATGCGGCTCAATCTCCTCAAACTTTGGGTTGACCGTGTCCTTCTTGGAGAGGATGATGTCCTTTGCCGGGAGTTTCCAATCGATGTTGAGTTGTGGGTCGTCCCATGCTATTCCTCCTTCGCTCTCGGGATGATAAAACTCGTCGCATTTGTATTGAAATACCGCATCTTTTGAAAGGACGGCAAATCCGTGCGCGAAGCCTCTTGGTATGAAGAGTTGCAGACGGTTGTCGCCTGAAAGTTCCACAGAGACGTACTTCCCGTATGAGGGAGAGCCCTGCCTTATGTCCACGGCGATGTCGAGCACGCGTCCATGGAGCACCCTGACGAGTTTGCTCTGTGTGAAGGGCCATTTCTGGTAATGCAATCCTCGCACCACGCCATATTGAGATTTGCTCTCATTGTCCTGCACGAAGTTGATTTCCCTCACTTGCTTGTCAAACTCCCTCTTGGAGTAAGTCTCGAAGAAATACCCTCTATCGTCCTCAAACACACGTGGCTTCAAGATTACCACACCCTCAATTTCTGTCTGTATTATTTCCATATCACTTCAAATGAGGGTGCAAAGTTACAACAAATCCATGAAACCACCAAATCCTATCAAGAAATCACCTTTTCCTTGCCTGTCCAGGAGCATGCCAACTTATTTCTTCCCATATACTTCGTCCCACTCTTTCAACAGTTTCTCGTTTTTCTTCCTTGCCTTCTTGTTGAGGGGTTTCTTTCTGAACATTTGGAAGAAATCGAAGCCAACGACTGGTGGGTGCATGGCTGCTTCAGCCGCGAGTTGCGCCTGTATGCTGCCCATCATGGCATCCATGGGCGACCGCTTCACACCCCACACCACGACTTCATCGAGCCGTATGGCTTTTGGCAGGAGCCATACGGTGTCCTTGAGTTCTGTTTTGTCCACCTTGCGACTGAGAAATTTGGGATGAGCGAGGGTTGCACTGTCGAAAGGCTTGTCGATGACGAGCACCCCTCTGTAATCGGTGGTGAACTCTTCTTCCTTATCGGTGTATGCCTTCACGTCTCTTATGGGCGTTCCTGTCTCCTTGTCCACAATGACACACCTTCCCTGTGCGAAAACATACTGTTGAGCAAGTATGGCGGTGGTCAGTATCAAGAGTTTTGATGCGAGTATAGGCCAGTAATAATGCATGTTGCTTGGTTTTGCTGGCAAAATTAAGTCATTGTGTCATGAAAGCACAAAAAAGTCCGTTCTTTTAGAAAAAATTATCAAGCGCCCATCATGGTTGGTAAAAAATTAAGTTAAAAGGGTGGATGTGTTAACTTTATATATTTTTGACGGAATGATGGAAATTTCAAAACGAGAGAAAATGGCACAATCTTTGATATAAAGAAGAAAAAAAGAAATGATTTGCACGGTGTAACCTTGTTTTTGCCACAACAATTTGTGTATGTCGTGGGAAAAGCGTACCTTTGCAACTTGAATGCGTTTATCGCATGTACAGACTTCAAGCATCCCTTGGTAGTAAAGAAAACAATACTAAATAAATAGATGGATAAGAACACAGTAATCGGTTTCTTGCTGATCGCCGCGGTACTGATTGGCTACAGTTGGTATGCACGTCCTTCCGAAGAAGAATTGCAGGCCCAGCAAGAACAGATCGAGAAAGAAGAGGCCGCCGCGAAAGCCGCCGCCGCCGCGAAAAAGAAGGAAGCCGCGAAGAAAAGTGCCGACTTGGCCTTGGCTCGCGAGGACACCACCGCCTTTTTCCACAATGCGCTCGTGGGAACATCGAGCGACGTGGTTTTGAAGAACGAGAAACTGGAACTGACGCTGAGCAGCAAGGGCGGCACGGTGACAAAAGCTGTGGTGAAAGGTTTCAAGGACAAGGAGGAGCATCCCGACGTGACCCTCTTTGAGGGCAAGGAGCAAAGCCTGGACTTCAGTTTGGAGGGCAAGGAGATGAATCTTTCCTCTCAGGACTTGTATTTCACCCCCTCAGAGCAGACCGACAGCACGGTGACGTTCACCGCCTCCGACGGTTATGGCCACGACCTTGTGATGACCTATCTGCTTGGCCCCGACTACATGTTGCATTTCTCCTTCCGTGCCAAAGGGATGGAAGGCTTGTTCTCTCCCAAGACCAAGACGATGAACGTGAGTTGGCACGAGGACTGCAAGCAGCAAGAGAAGGGCCACTCCTTTGAAAACCGTTATGCCACCCTCACCTACAAGGAGAAAGGTGCCGGCACCGACTACCTGAACGAGACGCAAGAGAAGAAAGAGACACTTGAGACCCCCATCGACTGGATTGCTTTCAAGAGCCAGTTCTTCAGTGCGATGATGATAGCGAAGGACGAATTCGCCACCGGTGCCAAGTTGTCGAGCGTGCCTCAGGACAAGAGCACCGGATACCTGAAGAAATACGACGCCGAGTTGGAGACCTTCTTCGACCCCAAGGGCGAGACGGCTACCGAACTGGAGTTTTTCTACGGCCCCATCGACTTCCGTCTGCTTCAGTCCGTGGAGAAAGAGAGCCGTTTCGGCAAGGACTTGAAGATGGAGCGTTTGGTATATCTTGGCTGGCCTTTGATTCGCTACATCAACCGTTGGTTCACGCTCTATGTCTTCGACTGGCTCACCAAATTGGGTCTGAACATGGGCATCGTCTTGATTCTCATCACGCTGCTGCTGAAGGCCATCACCTACCCGATGGTGAAGAAGAGCTACATGAGTTCAGCCAAGATGCGCGTGTTGCGCCCGAAAATTGAGGAGGCGACGAAACAATATGACAAGCCCGAGGACCAGATGCAGCGCAGCCAGGCCCAGATGCAGATTTACTCCCAGTACGGCGTCAGTCCGTTGAGCGGCTGCATCCCCATGCTCATCCAGATGCCCATCTGGGTGGCGATGTTCAACTTCGTGCCTAATGCCATCCAACTACGTGGAGAGAGTTTCCTCTGGATCAAGGACCTGTCCACCTTCGACCCCATCCTGCAGTGGAGCAAGCCCTTGTGGGGCATAGGCGACCACCTCTCCCTGACCTGCATCCTCTTCTGCGTTGCCAACATCCTCTACTCTGTCATGACGATGCGCCAGCAGCGCGACCAGATGGTGGGCGAGCAGGCCCAGCAGATGAAGATGATGCAGTGGATGATGTTCCTCATGCCGGTGATGTTCTTCTTCATCTTCAACGAGTACAGTGCCGGCCTTAACTTCTACTATTTCATCTCCTTGTTCTTCAGTGCCGCCATCATGTTCATCCTTCGCAAGACCACCAATGACGCCAAACTTCTCGCCTACTTGGAGGCCCGTTACGAAGAGAACAAGAAGCACCCCAAGAAGAAGACAGGCATGGCCGCCCGTTTGGAAGCCATGCAGCAACAGATGCAGCAACAACAGGAAGAGATGCGCCGCAAGCGTGAAGACCTTGAGCGCAAGCGCAACGACTTAAACAACAAGAAATAACCATCCCCATGCAGAAGACCTTGATCATGGCAGCCATCATCGCCACCGCCGCCCCCGTGGGCGTACAGGCTCAGGAAAAGCCCAACATCGGCAAGAGTGCCATCACCCTGAAGAGCGACCTTCTCACTCCGGAAGCCCTGTGGGCCATGGGTCGCATCAGCAGCTATGCCCCCTCTCCCGATGGCAGCAAGGTGGCCTACCAAGTGGGCTACTATAGTGTGAAGGAAAACGCCAGCCACCACGTGTTGTGCATTGTGAACAGCGACGGCAGCGGTCAGCGCCAACTCACCACCAGTTCTGCCAACGAGACCGACCCGTCGTGGGTGGGCGACCGCCTGGCCTTCCTCACCGGCGGCGAGATATGGACGATGGCCTCCGACGGCAGCGACCGTCGTCAGTTAAGCCACACCGACGGCAAGGTGGAGGGCTACAAGTTCTCCCCCGACGGCAGCCGCGTGGTTTACCTGCAGTCCATCCCCTTCCACGACATCATCCAGGAGAATCCCTCCGACCTTCCCAAAGCCACCGGCCGGCTGGTTACCGACCTGATGTACCGCCATTGGGACCACTATGTGGAGAGCATCGCCCATCCCTTTGTGGCAGAGGTCACTGCAACGGGCATTGGTGCCGGCACCGACATCCTCTCCGGCGAACCCTACGAGTGTCCTATGGAGCCGTTCGGCGGCATCGAGCAGCTCGACTGGAGCCGTGACTCGAAGCAGTTGGCCTATACCTGCCGGAAAAAGACCGGCCTGGCCTACTCCATCTCCACCGACAGCGACATCTACCTCTATGACGTGGAAAAGAAGAGCACGCGCAACCTGTGCAAGCCCGCCGGCTACCGAGCCCCGGCTGTGGACGCCACCAAGACGCTGCGCACGCAGTCTGTCAACGCCCCGGAGAATCTGAAGAACCACCCCGGCTACGACCAAAACCCGCAGTTCTCCCCCGACGGCAAATATGTGGCATGGCTGAGCATGGCCCGCGACGGCTACGAGAGCGACCGCCAACGCCTTTGCGTGTATGACCTCGCCACGGGCAAGGAGCAATTTCTCACGGAAACTTTCGACTCCAATGTGGATGACTTCTGCTGGTCGGACAACAAGGACGCCCTCCTCTATTTCATCGGCGTATGGCACGGCACGGAAAACCTCTACGCCGTGAATTGGAAAGGCGAATTGAAACAGCTGACCAACGACTGGGCCGACTTCGGTTCGCTGAAGATGCTTGGTGATGGCAAGCGGTTGATAGCCGAGCGCCACCACTACATGGCCCCTGCCGACCTCTACCTCGTATCCCCCTCTTTCAAGAAGCCGTCGAAGACCAGCCTCACCCAGCTCACCTTTGAGAACAGCCACATCCTCGACCAGTTGGCCAAGGGCGGCGTGGAGCAACGATGGGTGAAGAGCAGCGACGGCCAGGACATGATGTACTGGGTGATCCTGCCTCCTCATTTCGACGCCACGAAGAAATACCCCACGCTGCTCTTCTGCGAGGGTGGCCCCCAAAGCCCCGTGTCGCAGTTCTGGAGCTACCGTTGGAATTTCATGATCATGGCCTCCCACGGCTACGTGGTGATAGCCCCCAACCGCCACGGCCTCCCCGGCTTCGGCTCGGCATGGTGCGAGCAAATCAGCGGCGACTGGACGGGCCAGTGCATGTCGGACTATCTGACAGCCATCGACGACGCCGCCACGCAACTGCCTTACGTTGACCGCGACCGCCTTGGCGCCGTCGGTGCCTCTTTCGGCGGTTTCAGCGTGTATTATTTGGCGAGCCACCACGACAAGCGCTTCAAGTGCTTCATCGCCCACGACGGAGCCTTCAACTTGGAGGCGATGTACACGGAAACCGAGGAGAACTGGTTCTCCAACTGGGAATACGACGATGCCTACTGGAACAAGGACCAGACGGCCAACGCCCGCAAGACCTACGCCAACTCCCCCCACCGCTTCGTGGACAAGTGGGACACGCCCATTCTGTGCATCCATGGAGAGAAAGACTACCGCATCAACGCCACACAGGGTATGAGTGCCTTCAATGCAGCCCGCATGCGCGGCATTGAGGCCCAGCTGCTCATCTTCCCCGACGAGAACCACTGGGTGTTGAAGCCCCAGAACGGCATCCTCTGGCAGCGCACCTTCTTCAACTGGCTTGACCGTTGGCTGAAAAAATAGAAAAATTTGGAAAAACAATAAAAAACAAAAAGATAACAGCAATGACAGACACGATAAAGAATAGTTTGCGCGACTCAGCAGCGATGCGCTGGACAGCCCTTTTGTTGCTTGCCTTGGCGATGTTCTGCTCTTACATTTTCATGGACATCCTCTCACCCATCAAGGACTTGATGCTCAGTGAGCGCGGATGGGACTCCACTGCATTTGGCACGATGCAAGGTTCCGAGGTGTTCCTCAATGTCTTCGTGTTCTTCCTCATCTTCGCCGGCATCATCCTCGACAAGATGGGTGTTCGCTTCACCGCCGTTCTTTCTGGTGCAGTGATGCTGGTGGGCGCCATCATCAAGTGGTATGCGGTGAGCGAGAGTTTCATGGGCAGCGGTTTGGAGCAATGGTTCAACGACCACCTGAACTACATCCCTGGCTTCCACGAGTTGGGCGTTTCGCCCTTCTATGAGGGAATGCCAGCCTCCGCCAAGTTCGCCGCCTGCGGTTTCATGATTTTCGGTTGCGGTTGCGAGATGGCCGGCATCACGGTGAGTCGTGGTATCGTGAAATGGTTCAAGGGGCGCGAGATGGCCTTGGCAATGGGTTCTGAGATGGCTTTGGCTCGTTTGGGCGTAGCCACTTGCATGATATTCTCCCCCTTCTTCGCCCGTCTTGGTGGGGTGGTGAGTGTCACCCGTTCGGTGGCCTTTGGTGTCGTGCTGATGTGCATCGCCCTGATCATGTTCATCGTCTATTTCTTCATGGACAGCAAGCTCGACTCACAGACGGGCGAGGCGGAGGAAAAGGACGACCCATTCAAGGTGAGCGACATAGGCAAGATTCTCACCAGCAGCGGTTTCTGGTTGGTAGCCCTTTTGTGCGTGCTCTATTACTCCGCCATCTTCCCCTTCCAGAAGTACGCGGTCAACATGCTTCAGTGCAACTTGACGCTGACGCCTCCCGCCGCCGACTCCTTCTGGGCCAGTTCGAGTGTCACCATCATCCAGTATGTCATCATGCTTGTGGTTGCCGCCGCTGGTTTTGCGAGCAATTTCCAGAAATCCTCCAGTCGCAAATACGGTTTGCTCGGTTTGTCCATCATTGCGTTGGTCACCTATTGCTTCATGGGCTACATGCGCCAGTCGGCGGAGTCGATTTTCGCCGTGTTCCCCTTGCTCGCCGTGCTGATCACCCCCATTTTGGGCAGTTATGTTGACAACAAGGGCAAGGCAGCATCGATGCTGGTGCTTGGCTCCCTGCTCCTCATCGCCTGCCACCTCACCTTTGCCTTCGTGCTTCCTGCATTCAAGGGCAATGCCATCGGTGGTGTCGCCGTGGCCTACATCACCATCTTGGTGCTTGGTGCCTCGTTCTCCCTCGTTCCCGCCTCCCTGTGGCCGAGTGTCCCGAAGTTGGTGGAACCCAAAATCATCGGCTCAGCCTATGCATTGATATTCTGGATTCAGAACATCGGCTTGTGGCTGTTCCCGTTGCTCATCGGCAAGGTGCTCGACAAGACCAACCCCGACATCGTGGAAGGCCTCGAGACAGGCAGGATCACCGCCGAGCAGGCAGCCGTGAGCTACGACTACACCGCCCCCTTGGTGATGCTCGCCTGCTTGGGTGTCGCCGCTCTTGTCCTCGGCTTGTTGCTGAAGGTGGTTGACAAGAAGAAGGGTTTGGGTTTGGAAGAGCCCAATATAAAATAAGGTGTCATCAAACCAACTCCTTTGATGTCCCTCCCTAACGCGTCCCGTTTCCGTCGATGGACGGTACTCGTCATCGTCGCCATCGCGATGATGATGGGTTACGTGTTTTGGGACATCGTCTCTCCTTTGTCCACCACCTTGAAAGCCCCCCTTTCCTCCGGCGGGATGGGGTGGACTTCGGAGGAATATGGTTTCTACGCTGGCAGCTACAGTTTTTTCAACATCTTCCTGTTGATGTTGTTCTGGGGCGGCCTTCTCCTCGACAAGTTTGGCATCCGTTTCACGGGCCTGCTTGCCACGGGGATGATGATGGCCGGTGCTGCTGTCAATTATTACGCTGTGGAGTACATCAGCCCCTTGACCTACACGGATCTGCCGTTCACCCTCTTCGGTTTGGCACCCTCCCACATCAAAGTCCAGGTGCTGGTGTCTTCGCTGGGTTTCGGGATGTTCGGCGTAGGCTGCGACATCACGGGCATCACGGTGTCCAAGGTGGTGACGAAATGGTTCACCGGCTATGAGTTAGCCTCCGCGATGGGTGTCCAGGTGGCGATGGCCCGTCTTGGCACCGCCGGAGCTATCAGCTTCAGTCCTGTTTTGGCTCAGTCCTTCGGTGTTTCCGCCCCTTTGCTTGTGGGTGCGTTGCTGTTGTTGATGGGCTTCATGATGTTCGTAGCCTACGTTGCCATGGACCGTCGTATGGACCGCAGCCTGCCCTCCTCCGATGCCAATGTGGAGCCTTCTTCGGGCGAAGATTTTTCTTTCTCCGACTTTCTCCACGTACTTCGCAACCCAGGTTTTTGGCTGATAGCCATTTTGTGTGTGCTGTTCTACTCCAGCCTTCGCCCCTTTTTGAAATTCGCCAGCGACCTATTGGTCAACAAATACGGCATCGACACAGTGACAGCCGGTTGGGTGGTCTCCATTCTCCCTTACGGCACCATCGTGCTCACCCCCCTGTTTGGCATGGTTTACGACCGTGTGGGTCGTGGCAGCATGCTGATGCTGGTGGGCTGCATCATCATCACCGTCTGCCATGTGTTTCTCGCCCTTCCCATCCTCCATCACACCTGGTTGGCCTCTGTGGCGATGCTTCTCTATGGCATCTCCTTCTCCCTCGTTCCAAGCGCGATGTGGCCGAGCGTTCCCAAGATTGTACCATTGAAACAGTTGGGTACGGCCTACAGCATCATCTATTTTGTTCAAAACATCGGCTTGATGGTCACACCGATGGTGGTGGGCAACGTGATAGGAGAGCATACCGACACGAGCGGCCATGCCGACTTCACCATTCCGATGTTGGTATTCGCCGGTTTGGGTTTGTGCGCCACCCTCTTCGCCCTGCTGCTCATGCATGTGGACCGCCGGAAAGGTTATGGTCTTTCGGAGGCCAACATGGTCAAATGAGTTCGTTGCTCTTCCTATTCACACAATAAAGAGACTGAATGTTGGACTTTGGCTTGAACATATTTTTCGAACAGATGGACGCCCTTCAGGAGCGTGTGGAAGAGTTGGAGCGCTTGGTGTCAGCCTCCCTTCAGGAACGCCATGCTGCTGAAGCCGCCTTGCAGCGTGCAGAAACGGCCTACGCCGGGTTGCAGGCAGAAAACGAGCGGACGGGGCACGTGTTGGTTCAAGTGCGGGAGGAGCTTCAGCGTCGTGAAGAGGCACGCGGACTTCTTGAAAAGCAGATAACGACCTTGAAGGAAGAAATTGAGCGATTGAAGGAAGAATTGCAGTCGAAGACGCAGGATTCCGGCAACTTGCCGCCTTCTCCTCAGAAAGAAATCGCTAAGGAACCATCTGCTGGGAATGAAGAAAGTGAAAAGAAGCCCCCGTCGCCGCGAAAGAAACGCAAGGAAAAAACTCCGAAAGCTTCCACCAGTGTTGCGACACAGCTGTTCTCCTCATTCGACGACTGAATAATTTTTACCCCCGAACATCATGGGCGAAGTGTTGACGTTTCCTTGATAAAAATTGAAATAGTTTTGGCTTTTCGGCTGAAATTATTTACCTTTGCAATCTCAATCCCTTACACAGCCATCTTCATGAGATGAGCTGAATTTGCGGCACCCTGCCGCAGCCTACAACTACTGAAAACCTGCCAAGACATGAAAAAAACGACAACCCTGCTGCTTTTGTTGTTGGCATTGAGCGTCAATGCCCAGTTGAAATGGCCCGTGCCCTCTGCAGAGAGCAAGGCCGGCCTCCGTTGGTGGTGGCCAGGCTCCGCTGTTGACGAGGCTAATTTGGAGTGGACGCTCCGCCAATACGCCGATGCCGGTGCCGGCTCCGTGGAAATCACTCCCATCTACGGTGTTCAGGGCAATGCCTCGCATGGCATCGACTTTCTCTCCCCCGAATGGATGCACCAATTGGGCATCGTGGAGCGCGAGGGCGCGAAGGACGGCATTTTGGTAGACATGAACACCGGCACGGGCTGGCCCTTTGGCGGTCCGTTGGTACCTTTGGAAGAAGCCGCCTGCAAAGTGCTGTTCGTTGTTGACACCGTTGTTATCGAGCGTGCGACGGAAGAGCCGTTGCTGGTTGACCTCAGCATCAAGAACGAGAAGGAGCGCCCCTACGCCAAGTTACGCCACGTCATGGTTCACCCCATCGACGTGAAGAGTTACAAGGGTCGCTGCCTCGACCTCACGAACAACATGGAAGACGGCCGTCTGCAGATGCTCCGCCTCCCCGGCACCTGGCTCGTCGTGGCGCAATACGAGAGTCGCACACGCCAGCAGGTGAAACGCGCCGCCCCCGGCGGTGCCGGCTATGTGATTGACCATTTCGACAAGACAGCCGTCCAGCACTATCTGGAGCGCTTCGACCAAGCCTTTGCCCAGAGCGGCGTTGCCTATCCCCACAATTTCTTCAACGACTCCTACGAGGTATATGGTGCCAACTGGACTCCCACGCTGTTGGAGGAGTTCAAAGCCCGTCGCGGCTATGAGTTGGAGAAGCACTTCCCCGCCCTCTTGGGCATCGAAATTCCCGGCAACGATGCAGACAAGGATGTCCTGTCCGACTACCGCGAGACGTTGAGCGACCTCTTGTTGGAGAACTTTTCGCAGCAGTGGACGGAGTGGGCGCATCGCCACGGCTCCCAAACCCGCAACCAGGCCCACGGCTCACCGGCGAGCCTCATCGATGTCTATGCCTCCGTCGATGTTCCCGAGATTGAGGGCTTCGGCCTCTCCGAGTTCCACATCAAGGGTCTCCGCCAAGACCCCGGCTTCACCCGTCCCAACTTCAGCGACGTGTCAATGTTGAAATACGCCTCCTCTGCCGCCCACATCACGGGAAAGCCCTTGGTGAGCAGCGAGACGTTCACTTGGCTGACAGAGCATTTCCGCACCTCCCTGTCCCAGATGAAGCCCGACTTGGACCTGATGTTCACCTGTGGCGTCAACCACACCTTTTTCCACGGCACCTGCTACAGTCCCCGCGAGGCGAAATGGCCCGGCTGGCGCTTCTATGCCAGTGTGGACATGAGCCCCAACAACAGCATCTGGCGCGACGCCCCCTACCTGATGAAATACATCGAGCGGTCGCAGAGCTTTTTGCAGATGGGCTCCCCCGACAACGACTTCCTCGTGCTCGTCCCACTCCGTGACATGTGGTCGAAACGACACGGCGAGGGCGTGGGCAGCCTTTTGATGGCCTTCGACATTCACAAGATGGACGAAAAAGCCCCGGAATTCATCAAGGCCATCCTCGAAATCGACAGCCTCGGCTACGACTGCGACTACATCAGCGAGCGCATCCTGATGGACACGAAGCTGGTTGACGGACAGTTGCAGACCGCCGCCGGTACGCGCTACAAAGGCCTCATCATCCCCGGCAGCGGCAAGATGCCCGACGCCCTGCGCCGCCACATAGAAGCCTTGGAGGAAGGTGGCGCCACCATCATCCGCGGCATTGACGAGAACCGCATGCGCCAGGCTGCCGAGCCAGAGGCCCTGCGCACACGCCTCGGCCTTCGTGCCATCCGCCGCAGCAACTCCGGCGGTCACCATTATTTCATCGCCAACCTCACCCCAGAGGACAAGAGCGGATGGACGCCGCTGGCCGTCCCTGTGACCGACGCCGCCTGGTTCAACCCCCTCAACGGCGACATCCTCGCCGCGAAGATGAGAGGCAACCAAGTGTATGTCAACCTCCGTTCCGGCGAGTCGATGATTTTGCAGACCTTCGACCGCCGCCTCACCTCCAAGCCCGACAGCATCCTCGGCGAGACACCCGCCGTGGTGGAGACCCTCGACCTCACCCACCAACCCTGGCAACTGACGTTCGTGGAGAGCGCCCCTGCGGTGGAGAAGACCTATATGCTCGACCATGTACAGACGTGGGAGGGCTTGGACGACGGCCCCGTGCGCACGACAATGGGCACCGGCTGCTACACCACGACGGTGAAATTGGACAAGAAGCAGGCCCTCCGTCAGTGGTCCATCGACCTTGGCGACGTGCGGGAGAGCGCTCGCGTGTATGTCAACGGTGAGTTGGTGGGCTGCGCCTGGAGCGTGCCCTTCACCCTCGACCTTGGCCGACGCTTGCACAAGGGCAACAACGAGTTGCGCATCGAGGTAACCAACCTCCCCGCCAACCGCATCGCCGACATGGACCGCCGCGGCGAACAATGGCGCATCATGGAGGAAATCAACGTGGTGGACCTGAACTACAAGAAAACCACCTACGAGAACTGGGAGCCTGTGTTTAGCGGCCTCCATTCAGAAGTAAAACTGATAGCACGATAACATCATGAGAGCATCCACCACCCTTGCCGCCTTGGCCTTCGCGCTCTGTGCCGTGGCCACCCCCCGCGAAACCGTCAACATGAATTTCGGCTGGCTGTTCCACGCCGGCGACCTCACCACCATTCCCACACCGTCGAACGTAGGCGCCATCACCGCCGATTGGCGCACTGTGGACCTCCCCCACGACTACCAGATAGAGCAGCCGTGGGTGGCTCCCGGCGCCGACGAGCAAGGCGACGCGAGCGACCAGGCGAGCAATTTCAAGAGCCGCCTCAGCGCCCGCGGCTTCAAGGAGATGGGTGTGGGATGGTACGTGAAGACCCTCACCCCTCCTGCAGAGTGGAAGAACCGCCTGGTGTTGCTCGACTTCCAAGGCATCATGTACGTGGGCGACGTCTATCTCAACGGCGAGCGCGTGGGTGGCACCGACTACGGCTACTTGGGCTTTGAGGTGGATGTGAGCAAGCTGCTGCGCATTGGCCAAGAGAACGTCATCGCCGTGAAGGCCAACACGCAGGAGCCTCTCAACTCCCGTTGGTACACCGGCGGCGGCCTCTTCCGCGACGTGAAACTTTTCGTCACCGACCGTGACCTGCATTTCGCCCGCCACCCACTTTACATCACCACGCCGGTGGTGAGCGACACCGAGGCCACGGTGGCCGTACAGGCAGAGATAGCCTGCAACCTGCGAACCGAGCGACTGAAGGTACACACCGTCGTGCGCGACGCCGACGGCACGCTGGTTGCCGACGACACCACCCACATCGCCTGGAACCGCAAGATGAAAGTGTATGAATACCGCTTGGACGACATCCATTTGAGCCATCCCCGTCTATGGAGTTGCGAGACGCCCCATCTCTACCGCCTGACAGCTGAGTTGTGCGACGAGCAGGGTCGCGTAGCCGACCAAGTGGAGAGCCGCTTCGGCGTGCGCACCATCGAGTACGGCCCCGACTTCGGCTTCAAACTCAACGGGAAGAAGGTGATATGGAAAGGCATCGCCAACCACCACAGCCTCGGGGCCTTGGGCTCCGCCGCCTACCCCCGCGCCATCGAGAAGCGGTTGAAGATGCTGAAGGAATGGGGCTTCAACCATGTGCGCACATCTCACAACCCCTACAGCGAGGACTTCCTCAATTTGTGCGATGAAAACGGCATCCTCGTCGTCGATGAACTATACGACAAGTGGCTCACGCAGTTCACCGGCGGTCGGCGTGAGTGGACGGAGCAATGGCAAAAGGACGTGCCGGAGTTTGTGAAGCGCGACCGCAACCACCCATGCGTGGTGCTGTGGAGCCTTGGCAATGAGTTGCAGACCTACGCCAACCTGCCCTACAACGACTGGGGCGTCACCGCCTACCGGCTGCAGAAGACGTTGCTGCAACGCTACGACAGCACGCGCTTGGTCACCGTGGCCATGCACCCACGTGGCCGCTCCTTGGAAACCGACTCACTGCCCGCCCCCTTGGCATTGGAGACCGACATTGCCGCCTACAACTACCGCTACATGTACTTCCCCGGCGACGGGCGCCGCTTCCCTTGGATGATTTTCTACCAGAGCGAGGCCAACCTCCCGATGATGGGTCCCAACTATTATGAGATGGACCTCAACCGCGTGGTGGGCTTGGCCTACTGGGGCATGATCGACTATTTGGGCGAGTCTCGCGGTTGGCCGGCAAAGGGTTGGAGCGACGGGGTGTTCGACATCACCTTGGAGCCGAAGCCCATGGCGTGGTTCCTTAGAAGCGTGTTCAAGGAGGACGAGCCGGTGGTACACCTGAGCATTGTGGACGACGTGGCCGACAACACGGAATGGAACGGCGTGAAATTCGGCGGCGAACGGTACAGCGACCACTGGAACCGCACGCCCGGGAAGAAACTTACCGTCTATGCCTACTCCAACGCAGAGGAGGTGGAGCTGATTGTCAACGGCAAGAGTCAGGGGCGCCGCAGCAACCCCACAGATGCAAAGAGCCGCAACAAGATGCGGTGGGACAACGTGGTGTATGCCGACGGCTATGCCGAGGCGGTGGCCTACCGGGATGGGAAGGTGGTGGCACGCCACCGCATAGAGACCGCCGGTCCGGCCAAGCGCCTCGTACTGACCCCCGACAAGCAGGAATGGCTAGCCAACGGCACCGACCTAATGCACGTGCGTGTGAACGCCGTGGATGGCAAGGGGCGCCGCTCCTGGACATGCCAAGACGAGTTGGTGTTCTCCGTGGAGGGTGACGCCCGCATCGTGGCGGTGAGCAACGGCGACATGCTCTCCGACGAGTTGAACGCCACCAATACAAGAAGTTTATACAATGGTTCGGCTTTGGTAATCCTACGCGCCGGGAAGACAGGGGGCAAGGTGACACTGACGGTGAGACAAAAGAGCGGTGGAAAAACAACCAAACTCACGCTCTTGCCTCACTAACCTCACAACAAATCGGTGCAACGGTCTATCCACCCCCCTCTCCCTTCGGAGAGGGGCTGGGGGTGAGGCCGTTTTTTTTGTGGAAAAAAGAAAAAAGTGGGGAGAATATTGGGCGATTGGAAAAAAAACCTTATCTTTGTGGCGAAATGTGCTGCATAGATTAGCCAAACAACCAATTATTCCGGGCGAAACAAGCATCCCAACGCCGTCGCCCAACACTGAAACGAAACTGTATAACTAAAAACATAATAGCATGAAACAACATTTACGATTATTCCT
>CADBBP010000011.1:30949-57702 GCA_902792855.1 uncultured Prevotellaceae bacterium | reverse complement strand
TTTGCCCTTTCAGGGCGAATTTACCCCTTTCCCACAACCCAGGGCGTTGCCCTGGGCTATGAGCTGGTTGCCCTTTCAGGGCGTTTCAACCGCACCTCGTAAAAAAGTTTTATTTATCACGAATTTAAGAATTTGAGAATTCACAAGCAGATGATGATGAAAAGAATTTTGAAGAATTTTCGTCGCAAGCGACGCGAACCTTACGCAAGAGAGTGACGAAATGACTTGTCATTTCATCTCAAATTCCTATAAATTCCATCAACAAGAAAAAAATTCTACAATTCTATAATTCGTGATAAAAAAGAGTGCGAAAGCACCTTAATTCTCTAAACTTATTGAAGTTTCCCACCCACACGAATTACGTAAAAGTTTTATTTATCACGAATTTAAGAATTTGAGAATTCATAAGCAGATGATGATGAAAAGAAATTCGCTTGTTTTGCGACAAATATGGGAGGGGGTCGTGGGATTTGTCGCAAATGATGGTGTGTGTCGCATGCTTTCAACAAAGAAATCACGAAAAATCATTGCCCATCCATCAAACCGCCTTACCTTTGCAATGTCAAAACAAAAAAACATAAAGGGAATATTAAAAAGTTAGATAATTATTGAATATTATTGTATTATGATTTCTTATCCGCAATAATTTTGGCCTTGGTCTAATACAAATTTATTAAAACATTGGGCTCGCATCAATCAATGCAAGCCCAATGTGCTTTTTATTAATGTATTGGCCGCTCATGCCAAGAAAATTGGCTGCATGTTTGGATAATACAAAAGAAATGCCTACTTTTGCCACTTCTTAGATAACAAAAAGATGAAGAGTAAAAGGATAGTAACATTTGGAGAACTACTGCTCCGCTTCTCCAAGCCGGGGCACAAGCGTTTCACTCAGGGAGAGCAACTCCTGGGAAATTTTGGTGGGAGCGAGGCCAACGTGGCCATCTCATTAGCCACATTGGGCGACGAAGTGGAGTATGTCACCCGACTGCCAAAGGGCCAGGTGGGCCTGGCAGCAACAATGATGCTTCGCGAATACGGCCTCGACACAAGGCACATCCTCGCCGACGGAGACCGCATGGGAGCCTACTATTTCGAGGGGGCGGCAGCATTGAGAAACTCATCCGTCACCTACGACCGCGCCAACTCCGCCTTCGGACTGATAGAGCCGGGCATGCTGCCATGGAGGGACATCCTCCAAGACGCCGGCGTCTTCCACACCTCAGGCATTGCAGGGGCACTCACCCCCAACGCCTCAGCTGCCACCTTCGAGGCATTGCGCGTGGCCGACGAGATGGGCCTCACCATCTCCTTCGACATCAACCACCGCAAGAACCTCTGGAAATACCCGGGCGCACAGCCCATCGAGACACTCAGCGCCATGCTGGAATACGCCGATGTCATGTTCGGCGACGTCATAGAGTTCGAGTTCCTCACCAGTCACCCCAAAATCCCCTTCAAGGCCCTCGACACACACTACGAGTTCTCACTCGACCCATACCGCGAGTGGTTCGACCAACTGCACAAGCGCTTCCCACGATGCCGCAAGTGGCTCATGGGCATGCGCAACCAAGTGGATGCCAGCCACCACCTGCTCACCTGCCTGCTGTGGAGCGACGGCACCCTCTATTCCACACGCATCTACGACATCCAGGACATGGTGGACCCCATGGGCGTGGGCGACGCCTTCGCAGCAGGACAGATACACGCCATGCTGCAATGGCCCGACGACGACCAGCGCATCCTCGACTACGCACTGGCCGCCTCCACGCTGAAATACACCTTCAACGGAGACTTCAACCTGGCCACCGACGAGGAAATCCAACAACTCATGGCAACGCCGCTACATTAGCGGCAAGGGGTCGAAAACGCCCCGAAACACCTTATTTCAACCCATAAAAGGAAATTCTTGCCATCAGAGACTTGGCTTCTCGACAAAAATAACTATATTTGCAACAACTTTATCCATCCATCATCATGCAAACATTGCTTATCTACAATACGCTCACAAGGAAAAAAGAGGTTTTCAAACCCCTCAACGCACCCAACGTGGGCATGTATGTGTGCGGACCTACTGTTTACGGAGACCCACACCTGGGCCACGCAAGGCCGGCCATCACCTTCGACATCCTGTTCAGATACCTCAAACACATAGGATACAAGGTGAGATACGTGCGCAACATCACCGACGTGGGGCATCTGGAGCACGACGCGGACGAAGGAGATGACAAGATAGCCAAGAAGGCAAGGCTGGAGCAGCTCGAGCCCATGGAAATCGCACAATACTACACCAACCGATACCACCAGGCCATGGAGGCCCTCGGCGTGCTGCCACCAAGCATCGAGCCTCACGCCTCAGGGCACATCATCGAGCAGCAGCAACTCGTCAGGGAAATCCTCAACAACGGCTTCGCCTACGAGAGCAACGGCAGCATCTATTTCGACGTGGAGAAATACAACAAGAAATACGGCTACGGCATCCTCTCAGGCCGCAACCTGGAAAACGTGATCAACGCCAGCCGCGAACTCGACGGCGTGGGCGAGAAGCGCAACCAGATTGACTTCGCACTGTGGAAGAAGGCACAGCCGGAGCACATCATGAGATGGCCCAGCGAATGGAGCGACGGCTTCCCGGGATGGCACTGCGAGTGCACCGCCATGGGAAGGAAATACCTCGGGGAAAAGTTCGACATCCACGGTGGAGGCATGGACCTCATCTTCCCCCACCACGAGTGCGAGATAGCACAGGCCGTGGCAAGCCAGGGGGAGCAGATGGTGAAATACTGGATGCACAACAACATGATCACCATCAACGGGCAGAAGATGGGCAAGAGCCTCAACAACTTCATCACACTCGAGCAATTCTTCACCGGCAACAACCCCACCCTCTCACAACCCTTCTCGCCGATGACCATACGCTTCTTCATCCTCTCGGCACACTACCGCGGGACGGTGGACTTCTCCAACGAAGCACTCAAGGCAAGCGAGAAAGGACTTGAAAGGCTGCTCGACGGCATCGCCAACCTGGCACGCCTGCAACCGGCAAAAACCTCCGACGACGCCACCCACCAACTGGTGACCACACTGAGGCAGAAATGCTACGACGCCATGAACGACGACCTGCAGACACCCGTCGTCATCAGCCTGCTCTTCGAGGCTTGCCACCAAGTGAACATCCTGCTCGACCACAAAGGGTCCATCAGCAAAGACGACCTGCAGGAACTCAGCGACACCATGCACCTCTTCGCCTTCGAACTGCTCGGCCTGAAAGCGGAGAAAGGAGGAGGAAGCGACGCACGGGAGGCTGCCTTCGCCAAGGTGGTGGACATGGTGCTCGACCTGCGCGCCAAGGCCAAGGCCGCCAAGGACTGGGCCACAAGCGACATGATACGCGACGAGCTGAGCTCCGCCGGCTTCGAGGTGAAGGACACCAAGGACGGCGTGACATGGAAACTCAACAAATGACACCCCAACACTGATGCCATGAAAAAGACAAGAAAATGCCCGGCCTGCGGACGAGAAATCTTCATGCACGCGCAAGTGTGCCCTTATTGCAAGAGCGAGACGCACTTCACCTCCGTGGACGAAGAGACACCGCCGCCGGTGATTGTGGAGGAGACGGCCCACGACGAGCCCATGGACGAAAGCACACGGGAAGAACAAGCACAGGACGTGGCCGAAGGCGTGGAGCAAGCGCCGCAAGAGACGGAGGCACACAGCCACGGCGAGAGCCACCTGGGCCAATACATCGACCACCTCAAGCGCGACAAGGAGAAGGTGAAGAAGGAGTACAACAAGAAAATCAAAAGCAAGTACTCCGGCTCCACCATTCTCATCGTGTCGGTCATCGCCGTCCTCTCGCTCATCGTCTTGGGACTGTACATCGCCGTGCAGTCCATGGAGCAGAAGACATTCAGCCTCAGCGGGACGGTGGACAACTCCTTGAAGGAGGTGCTCGACAGCGTGGAGAACAAACTATACCAAAGCTCCACCATCGTGGCAAAATTCCCCGACAGGGAGAAGCACTGCCTATACTACCTGCAGGACAGCCACTTGCGCATCTATGACGCAAAGACCAACTCGGACACGGAAATCGACCTGCCGGCACTCAATGCCAAAGCCATCGTGGACTACAACGGCAGCGGCGTGCTCAGTGCTTACCTCACCACCAACAAGAAGCACATCGTGATTATCGCCTCGCGCAACGCAGGAAACACGGAGTTCGGACTGTACCGCCTCACCACAGACCCCGACAACTGCATCCTCGAATTTCTCGACCGAGGGCGCGTGATGCATGAGAAAGACGGATACGTGGTGCAAAGCGGCATGCGCACGGCCAACTACGACGCCAATGGTGAGAAGGTGAGCGGCCTCAGCTCCACCGAGTATGAGAACATGCCGAAGGTGAAGGAGGACAACACACCGCAAAAGAAACAGGAGAAGAAGGTGGAAAAACCAAAACTCCCAAGTCGTGAAAGCCTCGACGAGCAGATAAAGGCTGCTCCCATCAACATCGACATCGACCCACCGGAGAAACCCAAAAGGCCGGAACTATAAAACCTCTCTCCAAATCCAAAAAAAACAATGACCAACATAAGGACAATCCTGCTCGCCATCTGCCTCACCGCCACGCTACAGGCAGGAGCACAAGCACTCATAAAGCATCCCTGGCAAGGGAAACGGGTGGCATATTTCGGAGACAGCATCACCGACCCGCGCAACAGCGGTTCGCAGCGCAAGTGGTGGAACTGGCTGCAAGACTGGCTCGGCATCGAGCCATACGTCTATGCCATCAGCGGCAGGCAGTGGAACGACATCCCCAACCAAGCGGAGAAACTGAAGGCGGAGCACGGCAATGACTTCGACGCCATACTCATCTTCATCGGCACCAACGACTACAACGCCGCCATACCCATCGGGGAGTGGTACACCGTGAGCGAGGACTCCGTGGAGGTGGCCCTCCACAAGCAGAAGGAGACATTGCTGCGACGGCACCGCACACCGTCGATGAACAAGAACACCTACAGGGGGCGCATCAACATCGCCTTGCAGAAAGTGAAACAGATGTTCCCCGACAAGCAGGTGGTGCTGCTCACACCCATACACCGAGGTTTCTTCTATGGAAATGAGAAAAACATACAGCCGGAGGAGAGCTACACCAACGACATCGGACTGTGGCTTGACGACTACGTGCAAAGCGTGAAAGAGGCTGCCAACATCTGGGCCGTCCCGGTCATCGACCTCAACGCCTCATGCGGCATCTTCCCACTCATCAAGGAGCACGCCATCTACTGCCACAACGACAAGGACGAGCTGCACCCCAACGACAAGGGGCACATACGCATGGCCAAAACCGTCATGTATCAGCTCCTCGCCCTACCCTGCACCTTTGAAGAATAAATAGTCCCTATAGATGCTATCCCTATAGTCTCTATAGATACTATAGCCACTATCCTCACAATAAAAAGCAAAAACCTATGAAGAAGGCCCTACTACTGACCTACACACTGCTCCTTGTGCTCGCCGCCCAGGCGCAGGTACCCCTCCGCGGCGTGGAAGATGTGAACAAAGTGACCGACAACACCCTCGACAGCCTCGACAAGGTGAGACAAGCACGTGTCACTCCCGGCAGCAGCCGCAGGGGGAGCAACCCCGTGCTCTTCCTCATCGGAAACAGCACCATGCGCAACGGAACATTAGGCAACGGCAACAACGGCCAGTGGGGATGGGGATACTATGCGGAGGAGTTCTTCGACAAGGAGAAAATCACCGTGGAGAACCAAGCCTTGGGAGGCACCAGCAGCCGCTCCTTCTACCGACTGCTATGGCCCGCCATACGACAGGCACTGAAGCCGGGGGACTGGGTGATCATCAGCATCGGGCACAACGACAACGGCCCATACGACACAGGTAGGGCCAGGGCAAGCATTCCGGGCGTGGACAAGGACACCGTGCTCCATGTCAACGTGCAGGAGGTGAACAAGGGCGACACCACCTACCGGGCGGAGGATGTGTATAGCTATGGCGGCTATCTGCGCCGCTTCATCAACGAGACACGGGCGGCAGGGGCTTTCCCCATCCTCATGTCGCTCACACCGCGCAACGCATGGGAGAACGGACAGGTGGTGAGGAAACCGCACAGCGAATGGTGCCGACAGGTGGCAGAAGAGCAAATGGTGCCGTATATCGACCTCAACGACATCTCGGCCAAGAAATTGGAAACCTTCGGACCGGAGAAGATGAACTATCATTTCTTCGGGGACAAGATACACACAAGCAAGTTTGGAGCCATGCTCAACGCCCGCAGTGCGGCGGAGGGCATCGCCGCCAGCGACCACCCTTGGCTCGCCTTCCTGAAAACATGCCTCGTGGGGGTGGAACTGCCCATGGCCGATGTGAAGCGCGAGAAAGGCAAACCGGTCGTCTTCCTCACCGGTGACAGTACGGTGAAGAACAACGACAAGGAAGAGGACGGCATGTGGGGATGGGGGGCCGTGGCCACCGACATCTTCGACACAAACAAGGTCACCGTGGCCAACTGCGCCAAGGCGGGACGCTCATGCCGCACCTTCCTCAACGAGGGGCGATGGGACCAGGTATATAACAGCATACAGCCGGGAGACTACGTGCTCATACAGTTCGGTCACAACGACGTGGGAGCCATCGACAGCCTCAAGGAGCGGGCGGCCATCAGGGGGACGGCGGACACCTGCCATGTCTATAAGCTGAAGTCCAACGGAAAGTACGAAGTGGTGTATTCCTTCGGATGGTACCTGAGAAAGTTCATCAACGACGTGCGCGAGAAGGGCGGCACACCCATCCTCGTCTCGCTCACCCCGCGCAACATCTGGCGCGACGGGCACATCGAGAGGCGCAACGACTCCTACGGAAAATGGTACCGCGAGGTGGTGGAGCAGACAGGCGTGGAGTTCATCGACGTGCACAACATCACCGCCGACAAATACGACAAGTTGGGCGAGAAGAAGACAGCCGCCTACTTCAACCACGACCATACGCACTCGTCTCTCAAAGGAGCAAAGGCCAATGCGCAAAGTGTGCGCGCCGGACTGAAAAAGGCGGGCTCACCCTTGGCAAAGATGCTAAAGTAAATAGGATAAGAGATTGAAATACAAAATAAAGCGCAAATTATTTGCCGTTTTGGCTGATTTAAAGTAACTTTGCGGACAAATTGAAATTCACAAAACAATAATCACATGGCTTATACACTTCTGACAGCTGCTGAAGCAGCTTCACTAATCAAAAATGGAGAGAATCTGGCGCTTAGCGGCTTCACACCTGCCGGTGTGGCCAAGGCCGTAACGAAGGAGCTCGCAAAAGTCGCCCTTGCCGAGCACGAGGCCGGAAGGGAGTTCAAAGTGGGCATCTTCACCGGTGCCTCAACAGGGCAGAGCACCGATGGCGACCTGGCAAACGCCAACGCCATCAAATATCGCGCACCCTACACCACAAACAACGATTTCCGCAAGCATGTCAATGCGGGCGAAATCCCCTACAATGACTTGCACTTGAGTCACATGGCACAGGAGCTGCGCTACGGCTTCTACGGCGATGTGGACTGGGCCATCCTCGAGGTGTGCGACATCGAGGAAGCCGACACCTACTACAAGGCATACCTCACCGCAGCCGGAGGCATCAGCCCTACAGCAGCAAGACTGGCCAAGCGTGTCATCCTCGAACTCAACTCCTTCCACAACGCCAACGCAAAGTTCATACACGACGTGTATGAGCCTCTCGACCCACCGTGCCGCCAACCCATCCCCATCTTCCGTGTCGGCGACCGCATAGGAAAGCCCTACGTGGAGATACCCAAGGAGAAACTGGTAGGCGTGGTGGAGTGCAACATCCCCGACGAGGCAAGGGCCTTCAAGGACAGCGACCCCGTGACCGACCGCATCGGATACCTCACCGCTGAGTTCCTCGTCGAAGAACTGCACGCCGGAAGAATGCCGAAGGAGTTCCTTCCACTGCAGAGTGGTGTAGGCTCCACAGCCAACGCCATCCTCGGCGCACTGGGCGCAGACAAGCACGTGCCTGACTTCAACATCTACACGGAGGTGATACAAAACTCCGTCATCGACATGATGCTCACAGGCCGCGTGAAGGACGCCTCTGCCTGCTCGCTCACCGTGAGCAACGAGTGCCTCATGCAGGTGTATGACAACATGGACTATTTCAAAGACCACCTCACCCTGCGCCAGAGCGAAATCTCCAACCACCCGGCTGTCATCCGCCGCCTCGGCGTCATCGCCATCAACACCGCCATCGAGTGCGACATCTACGGCAACGCCAACTCCACACACATCAGCGGCGTGAGGATGATGAACGGCATCGGAGGCTCCGGAGACTTCGAGCGCAACGCTTACCTGAGCATCTTCACCTGCCCATCCACCGCAAAGGGTGGCCTCATCAGCAGCATCGTTCCCTTCGTCAGCCACCAGGACCACTCAGAGCACGACGTCAACGTCATCGTCACGGAGCAAGGCGTGGCCGACCTGCGCGGAAAGAGCCCTATGCAGCGTGCACAACTCATCATTGAGAAATGCGCTCACCCAGACTACAAGCAACTGCTGCAAGACTACCTCAAGCTTGGTGTGGGTGGCCACACACGCCACTATCTGCCCGCTGCTTTCGCCATGCACGACACCCTGCGCAGAAAGGGCGACATGCGCCTCACCGACTACGCAGAGTATATCAAGGACTAAAAGGATAGTGCCTAGAGCACCTAGAATATCTAGAGCTCCTAGAATATCTAGAGCACCTAGATTTTCTAGAGCCACTAGAGCCCCAAAAAAACTCTCCCCGGCTGTAACTGTAGCCGGGGAGAGTTTTTTAATCTTTAATTTTTAATTTTTCATCTCACTCCTCCTCCAGAGCCACCTCCGGAGAAGCCTCCTCCTCCTCCAAACGACGAGGAGCCTCCACCGCCGGAGTCACGGCTGCGCTCCATATCGTGCTTTACAGAGCTTATGGAGGCAAAGGTGCTGGTATAGAGTGCTGGCACCACCGTATTGTTGGTGAGGTTGCGTATCACCTGGTCCATCTGCATGTATTCCGGGTTGATCTGCTTCATGTCGGCCTTCACCTGGTCGGCGATGCCGAAAAGGGTGGCATACACCAGGTAGTCCTTCCACAATCCCAGTTCGGAGAGGTGCCGCTCATTGGCCAAGGTGAAGTCTTCGAGGAATTTCTTCAGTCCGAACACCTTGCTGGCGTCGTCGGAGTAGCGCAAGCCCTCCTTGAGCGACAAGGAACCTTTCTCCGTGGATTCGATGAACTCCTTCACTTCCATCTCATGGTGTTTCATCCATCTCCTCAACTCCCTGGGTTGAAGGATGCCATCCTCTCCTGCGGATTGCTGGAACATCTCAAACAACTTCCGTACGGGAACAGAGGAGGTAAAGCGGTTGGAAGGGTCGAAATTGCCGATGACGATGCACTGCTGCACCTTCCCCTCGCCGCCGAACATCTTCTTCAGGCCGGTGGCGTCCACATAATGATCCTCTATGCGCAGGGCTTCGGTGCGTATCAACTGCAGCACCATGGCATTGACAAGGTCCTCGAAAGACAACGGGTTGGTGTTGTAGAAGGCTCCCATGAGGTGACGGGCGCGCACCAAGTCGCCGTTGGCCGGTACCTGGCGGTACCACTCCAAATTGGCGAGGAGTTTCTTGCGCTCGCGGCGTTTGCGCAGCGAAGACATCATCGCCCATACCATCAAGGCTCCTATGAACAAAAGGCCTAACAACATATCCAGATTGCCGGAGATGAAATTCCAGACCTTCTTCAACATTGAAGGCTCTTTCTTGCTGTTTTGGTATCCTTCCTCGCTGTAGTCGCTGCCTTCAAAGGCCCTCTGACGCACCTCGGCGAAGGTGGCCTTGGTGCCGGAAGCCTTGGGATGCAACAGCCCCTTCTTGAGCTCCATCATCACGATGATGGACTCCTCAGGGGTTAGACCGCTCTTGCTCACCACCACCATGCTGTCCACCAGTTGGGAGGAGCCTCCCCGGTGTCCGAAGGTCCACACGCCGACATCTTTCGATGGCAGGCCGTCCTCGCGGCAGCTGGCGGTGATTTCCATCTCCACGCGCATTGGACTGGGGTCCATGTCGCGTGTGACGAACATCCAGTTGAAGCCGTCGCTTTCCTCATAGCTGCGCACCAAGTCGGTCACCACGTAATGTGCCTTGTAGAAACGCACGCCCTCCTGGCCAAGTCCCCAGCAGAGTTCGTAACCGTCGCTCTTGGTCACGATGCCGCACTTGCCGGCCTTCCACTCCCGTGAGCGTTTGACATTCCACTCTCCCACGTTGGTGTATTGCCTCCCATTCTCGTCGGTGACGTAGAAGTCGGTGATGGTGCTCGTGCCAAGGTTGCCGATGACGATGTAGCACTCCGTGCCCTCGTCATCGATGCCCATCTGCCGCAGTTCTGTAATCTCCGCGTCGCCGTTGTCGCGCAAGTCCACATTGATGGTGAGCTTGTGCAACTGTGGTTTGGCAGCGAGCGAGAGGGTGGCTACTACTGCGCAGAGTAGAGCTACAGCCCGCCTACTTGCCGAATGCCTCATCGAAATTGGGATAGCTGGATTTCTTCTCCTCATCTACCTTGAGGTATTCCTTCTCCCTGAAATTGAGCATGGAGGCGACAAACGACGACGGCCACATGCGCACGAGGCGGTTCATCTTCGTGGCGGTATCGTTATATACCTGACGGCTTAAGCGCACGTTCTCCTCATAGGAGTTGACACTGTCCATCGTCTTGCCGAAGAGGTCGCTGGCCTTCAGGTCGGGATAGGCCTCACCGATGGCGAGCAGTCTCCCCATGATTTGGGAGAGTTCTCCTTGCTGCCTTTGTGCTTCCTCTGCCGTGGTGATGTTGGCTCCCCGGCGAGCGTTGATGACGTTGATGAGCGTTTCCGACTCGTGCTTGGAATACTGCGCTGCCATCTTGGCCAGTGCCAGGAGCGCGTCCCAACGTGAGTTGAGTTGCACGGCAATCTGGCTCAGTGCGTTCTTGCACAGCTCGTCGATGCTGACGAGTTTACGCTGCGTGGTGTAGATATACCATAGGACGACGACCACTAAGAAGACAATCACGCCCAAAATCATTAATAATACTCCTACCATAATTGTTTTGTTTTTGGTGAATAATCAAATTGACAATGCAAATGTAAGAAAATTATTTCTATCATGGGACATTTGACCGCAAAAAATCGCCTTTTCCCTGCTTATTCACCCACAAAGGTGGTGATGCTGCGCGGCGGGAGGGTGGTGGCGTCGCGGCAAGTGCCCACGGGTGCCAGGTTGTCGCCTTCGTCATCGGAGGTGCGGTAGAGGCTCCATTTGGAATGGCGGCTTCCCTCAACACCCACTTTCACCGGGCGTGCGCTGTCGCCGTAGTTGATGGCCACCACCACCCACCGGCCGTCGCCATTGCGGTAGGCCGTGGCCATGAGGCCGTAGGGGTCTTCCTCGCCGGAGAGTTCGTGACGCACCGCACCGGGACGAATGAAGCGGCTATAGTTGCCCATCGCCCACAGCAGTTTGGAGTCGCGGGCGCGCTGACCGCGCTGGTAGATGCGCACCAAACCGTCCTTGTAGTCGCCGCCGCAGGCCCTCCACCACGACCAACTCTCGGCATCGGCGTATTTCAGGTCGTGGTGCATCACGCGGGCCACGTAGAGCGCCGTGCGCATGGTGAAGTCGAAATGTGCGCCGCCGCCAATCTCCTCGTCGTTCTGCATGATGCACAACTCACTCTGC
Source organism: uncultured Prevotellaceae bacterium (assembly GCA_902792855.1). Lineage (GTDB taxonomy): Bacteria > Bacteroidota > Bacteroidia > Bacteroidales > Bacteroidaceae > Prevotella. The sequence continues at coordinate 45,916 of CADBBP010000011.1, read as the reverse complement.
CAGTAGGCGGCTCCATAGCGGCGGAGGGTGTCGCGCAACTGCTCGCGTATCTCGCGCATATAAGGCACGGGGGTGTTGGTCCAGTAACTGTGTGCGAGGATGGCCGGCAACACGCCGGGCGTTGCCCCGAGGAAAGTGTCCGTGCTGTCGGGAGAGAAGAGTGTGCGGATGGTGTAGCCACGCTCCCAAGAGGTCATGTGAGTGGCAAGGAGGCAGCGCAAGTCGCTCGACTCGTTCACCGTCACCCGGGTGTCGAGCCCCTGGCGAGCCAACTCCTCGGCGGTGAGGCGTGCCAGGCGTGCCGTCTCGCGGTTGGTGGCCGGTGTTCCTTCTTGTTTGGGGCCTTGCCAGTTCCAATGGCCGTCGGGTTCGTTGACGGGACTGAGGTAGTCGAAATGGATGCCGTCGTGCTCCTCCAAGCCTTTAAGGGCGGTGGCCATGAAGCGGGCGAAGGGGGCGTAGCACTCCTCGCGGAGGTTGAACGTACCGTCGCGACCGGTATTGGTGGCCAAGCCGTTCTTGGTGAACCACACCGGAGGGGAGTTGAGAAAGGCGAGGAAATGTGGCACGCCGCGCTCCTTGGCCAAGCGGAGGAAACGTCGCTGACCGGCCTGCAAAGAGAAGTCATAACTGCCGTCTTCTTTCAAGAAGCACTCGGTGCGTGTGGAGGGGTTGATGTGTGCACTGTCGCCTTGGGAGGCACTGCCTGCTCCCAAGTTGAAGCGCCACAGGGAGAGACCTATGCCACGAGGCCGACCGGAGGGGTCGCTCTCCATGGAGAAGAGCCAGTCGGCAATCTGCTGCTGAGTGGCTTCCTCCCAAAGGCCCACTTGCTGCATCGACCAAGCATCAGAGGCACCGAAATGGCGGATGGTCTGGCAGGGGCGGTCGGGGTGGATGGTGAAGGTGACTTCTCCACTGCTTTGTGCATCGGCGGTAACAACGGCTGACAGCATCAGCTGCAGTACCAGCAAGGTTTTCAATGGCTTCATGTTCGTTTTTCTTGGATGAGGATGCAAATATAGTTTCTTACGGTGTTCTCGATGAATAGCCACCTTATCTATATTTGAAGCTGGAGCCACCCACGAACTCGCGCATGATGCTGGTGGGCGGTATTTCCTTGTCGCTCACCGGCAGGAAATAGTGTATGAACTTGAGCAGGCGGTGTGCTTCGGTGTATTCAGGCACGTTTTTGGGCACGGTGGACAGGATGACCTCCGCACTGTTGCGCAGGACGGCGAACTCGATGTTGAGCGCCGAATTGAACATCACGTCAGCGGTCTCCTGGAAGGGCAAAATCCATTTCTCCTCCGCCTCACACACGTTGGGCCACACGCGGATGGTCTCGCAGGCGTTGAAAGCTCCTTTGTTGTAGTCGCGAATGATGCGTCGCAGGAGGCGGTTGTCACGGGTGGGAATCCAGTTGTGGTCGTCGAGAGAGACGCTGGTGAGAGCAGAGACGAATATCTTGAAACACATCTCTGGCGGGATGTTTTTCGTGAGCAGTGGGTTGAGGGCGTGTATTCCCTCAATGATGAGCACGTTGTCGCCCTGTAGTTTGAGTTTCTTGCCGTTGTACTCTCTCTTTCCGGTGACGAAATTGAATTCAGGCACTTCCACGCGCTCTCCCCTCATCAGCCGTTCCAGATGCTCCTCGAGCAAGTCGCAGTCCACCGCCTTGATGTTGTCGAAGTCATATTGGCCATTGGGCAGCAGCGGGGTGTCCACGCGGTTGACGAAATAGTCGTCGGTGGAGAAGGAGATGGGCCTCAGTCCGCAGGCGAGGAGTTGTATGGAGAGGCGTTTGGTGAATGTTGTCTTCCCGGAGCTTGAAGGCCCGGTGATGAGCACGATGCGCGCCCTGCGATTCTCGTTGCGGAAGCGTCGGTCGATTTCCTCTGCTATCTGCACGATTTTCTTCTCTTGCAGGGCCTCGCTCACTTGTATGAGTTCAGATGCATACCCCTTGAGGATGGCCTTGTTGACATCTCCCGCGTTGGACAGTCGCATGATGATGTCCCACTTGACCTTTTCAGCGAACAACTCGAAAGTTCGCGACATGTCCACCTTTTCCGCCAACTGTAGCGGGTTGCGGCTGTCGGGCACGCGCAACAGCATGCCGTCGTAGAGCAGTTCAAGCCCCCACACCTTGAGATAACCTGCCGAAGGCACAAGGGGACCGTAGTAGTAGTCCACCGTGTCGCCCAAAGTGTAGTAGTCGCTGTAGATTTGCCCACTTGTTTCCAGCAGTTTCACCTTGTCGGAGAAGCCCCTCTCCCTGAAGACCCTGATGGCCTCCTCGGTGGTGGCCTCCGTTCTCCGGAAGGGCATGTCGAGGTTGATGATTTCCTCCATACGCTGGCGTATGCGCTCTACATCCTCCGTTGTGAGCCCCTCCCCTCCCCTTTTCTTGAAATTGCAGTAGAAGCCTCTTGAGAGCGAATGCTCGATGAAGAGTTTGCTTCCCGGGAAGAGGTCGCTTGTCGCCTTGTAAAGCACGAAGCACAGCGAGCGAACGTAAGCGTAGAAGCCGACACTCTGCCTGACGTCAACAAACTCCACGTCGCGGTTTTGGAAGAGGCGGAATTTCAGTCCTTGTGCGGTGTTGTTCACCTTTGCCGCCACGACGGGGAACGGCAGGTTGATTTCATCGGCGAAGAGTTGATAGACATCGAGCAGTGAAACACCCTCTGGGAAACTCTTTGTAACGTTGATGTTCTTGCATCTGATTTGTAACATGGGCGTGGATGAATAAAACCGCGCCAATGGTGCATTGGCGCGGTTGAGGTGAAGTGAATGTCGTTTTAGTCGGCAAGTTTTGCCTTGATGAACTCTCGGTTGAGACGAGCGATGTTGGCGATGGTCTCGTTCTTCGGGCATACTGCCTCGCAAGCGCGGGTGTTGGTGCAGTTGCCGAAGCCCAGCTCCTCCATCTTCGCCATCATGGCCTTGGCGCGCTTGGCAGCCTCCGGCCTGCCCTGAGGCAGCAGGGCGAGTTGGCTGACCTTCGAACTGACGAAGAGCATTGCCGAACCGTTCTTGCATGCTGCCACGCAAGCGCCGCATCCGATACATGATGCGCAGTCCATGGCCTCGTCGGCGTTCTGCTTGGGGATGAGGATGGCGTTGGCATCCTGAGCCTGTCCGGTGCGCACGCTGGTGTATCCACCTGCCTGGATGATTTTGTCGAAGGCACCACGGTCCACCATGCAGTCCTTGATGACGGGGAAGCCGGCGGAGCGCCAAGGCTCCACGGTGATGACGTCGCCGTCGTTGAAGCGCCTCATGTAGAGTTGGCATGTGGTGGCACCACGCTCTGTCTTTCCGTGCGGAGTACCGTTGATGTAAAGCGAGCACATGCCGCAGATGCCCTCACGGCAGTCATGGTCGAAGACGAACGGCTCGCGCCCCTCGTTGATGAGCTCCTCGTTGAGGATGTCGAGCATTTCGAGGAAGGAGGTGTCGTCGGGAATATCCTTCATCTCGTGGGTGTCGAAATAACCTTTCTCGCGGGGGCCGTTCTGACGCCAGAACTTTATTGTAAAGCTGATATTCTTAGCCATTGTTTTTAAGTTTTAAGGTTGTTAGTTTTTATAGTTCCTGGTCTGCACCTTGATAGCCTCATACTCCAAGGGTTCCTTGATGAGTTCGGGAGCCTTGTCGTCGCTTCCTTGGTATTCCCAGCAACCCACATAGAAATAGTTCTCGTCGTCGCGTTTGGCCTCTCCCTCTTCTGTCTGGTATTCCTCACGGAAATGACCGCCGCATGACTCGTTGCGTGAGAGTGCGTCGTATGCCACGAGCTGTCCCATGGTGAAGAAGTCGCGCAGGTGGATGGCCTTGTCGAGCTCGATGTTGAGACCTTCCTTGCTGCCAGGTATGAAGAGGTTGGTGTCAAACTCCTTCCTTAGTTTCTTGATAAGTTCAATGCCTTCCTTGAGGCCCTCTGCGGTGCGCCCCATACCGACATGCTCCCACATGATGTGGCCCAGCTCCTTGTGGATGGAGTCAACGCTTCGCTTGCCCTTGATGTTCATCAGTCGGTCGATTTCGGCCTGGACGCCCTTCTCTGCCTCCTCGAACTCCGGGAGGTCGGTGGAGATGCGTGGCCAGATCTCCTGGTCGGCAAGGTAGTTTTGGATGGTGTATGGCAAGACGAAATATCCGTCGGCCAGTCCCTGCATGAGGGCGGAGGCTCCCAGACGGTTGGCGCCGTGGTCGGAGAAGTTGCACTCGCCGATGGCGAAGAGACCCTTGATGGAGGTCTGCAACTCATAGTCCACCCAGATGCCACCCATGGTGTAGTGGACGGCGGGGAAGATCATCATGGGATGATAATAGGTCATGCCATTGATTTCGCAAGCCTTCTTTCCGGGGAAGACATCGGTGATTTCCTCATACATCTCGAAGAGGTTTCCATAGCGTTGCATGATGACATCGATGCCTAAGCGGTTGATGGACTCTGAGAAGTCGAGGAAGACAGCCAGACCGGTGTTGTTCACGCCGAAGCCTTTGTCGCAGCGCTCCTTGGCGGCACGTGAGGCCACGTCGCGCGGGACGAGGTTTCCGAATGCCGGGTAGCGGCGCTCCAGATAGTAGTCGCGGTCCTCTTCGGGTATCTCGTATCCCTGCTTCGTGCCTGCCTGCAGGGCTTTGGCATCCTCCAGTTTTTTGGGCACCCAGATACGTCCGTCGTTGCGCAGCGACTCCGACATAAGTGTGAGTTTCGACTGCTTGTCACCGTGCACGGGGATGCAGGTGGGGTGTATCTGCACATAGGATGGGTTGGCAAAATATGCTCCCTTGCGGTAGCACTGCACGGCGGCGGTGCAGTTGCAGCCCATGGCGTTGGTGGAGAGGAAATATGCGTTGCCGTATCCACCTGTTGCGATGACGACGGCGTTGGCCGAGAAGCGCTCCAGCTTGCCGGTGACGAGGTTCTTGGCGATGATGCCGCGAGCCCTGCCATTGACAATCACCACGTCCTCCATCTCGTAGCGGGTGTAGAGTTTCACCTTGCCTGCCTGCACCTGTGCGCTAAGTGAGGAGTAGGCGCCGAGGAGAAGCTGCTGGCCGGTCTGTCCCTTGGCATAGAAGGTACGGGAGACCTGTGCACCACCGAAGGAGCGGTTGGCGAGCATGCCACCATATTCACGTGCGAAAGGCACACCCTGGGCCACGCACTGGTCGATGATGTTGTTGGAGACTTCTGCCAGTCGATAGACGTTTGCCTCACGTGCGCGATAGTCACCACCTTTCACTGTGTCGTAGAAGAGGCGATAGACGGAGTCGCCGTCGTTCTGGTAGCACTTGGCGGCGTTGATACCACCCTGTGCGGCGATGGAGTGTGCGCGTCGGGGTGAGTCCTGAATGCACAGGTTGATGACATTGAAGCCCATCTCGCCCAAGCTGGCGGCTGCGCTGGCGCCGGCCAGTCCGGTGCCAACGACGATGACGTCGAGTTTCAGTTTGTTCTTCGGGTTCACCAGGCGCTGGTGGGCCTTGTAGTTGGTCCATTTCTCTGCCACGGGTCCTTCAGGAATTCTTGAATCTATTTTCTTAGTCATGATAATTCGAGATTAAAGTGTGAGAAAAAGTTAGTAAAGGGAGCAGCAGAGACTTGGTGCGCACTTGAAAGCGAAGGCCAGGACGACGATGGCGAAGCACACCATGAGGATGGTGACATACACGAAGCCGATAACCTTCCACCTGCAGAACCAGATCTTTCCACTCCATCCGAGTGTCTGCATGGCACTCCAGAAGCCGTGTGTGAGGTGGAACCAGATGGCAAGGAGCCACACGAGGTAGAGGACAACATAGACGGGGTTGGAGAAAGTCTCCACAATCCATCCGAAGCCGTCGCTTGGAGAGAGGAGGGTTTCCATCCCGACAAGTTCGGCGAACATCATGTTGTACCAGAAATTGAACAGGTGGAGGAGCAGTCCGAGAAGGATGATGATACCCAGGACAAGCATGTTCTGCGATGCCCATTCCACCTTCTGGGGTGTGTCGGTGACGGCGTAGCGCTCATTGCCACGTGCCCTTCTGTTCTGGGCTGTGAGAATGAATGCATACACAATGTGTATGACAGCAAGAGCCGCCAGGCCCAATGTTGCCACCACAGCATACCAGTTGGCTCCAAGCAACTCGCAGATGGTGTTGTAGGCCTCTCCGGAGAACAGAGCCGCGACGTTCATGCAGCAGTGGAACGTCAGGAAAAGGATGAGTGCGATGCCAGTGACCGACATCACCACCTTCCTACCAATAGATGAATTTAATAACCACATAAATGATTGAGATTTAATAATTTAATTTGTTAATAAATATGATTTCCGTTGAGATAGTATTTCAAATTCGGTTAAAAAAGGTCGAGAATACCCATAAATGAGTAGCATCAGACCGCTTTTGAATGCAAAAATAGCACATTTTTGTCATAAATCAAATTATTTGGGCAAAAAATCCAAATTTTATGCGTACTTTTGCCAATGAAAGTGGAAATATCCCCCTTGATGGCCCGTGAAAAGGGCTTGAAAGGACTTTTTATAACAAAACCCTTCCTTCAAATGAGCTACACAATGACATACGACGTGGTGGTGGTGGGCGGCGGCCATGCCGGCTGCGAGGCTGCCTGTGCCTCCGCCCGTCTGGGCGCTCGCACACTGCTCATCACGATGGACATGAACAAAGTGGCGCAAATGAGTTGCAATCCTGCTGTCGGCGGGATAGCGAAGGGTCAGATTGTGCGCGAGATCGATGCGTTGGGAGGCCAGATGGGCATTGTCTCCGATGCCACCGCCATCCAGTTTCGAATGCTCAACCGCTCGAAAGGCCCCGCCGTGTGGAGCCCCCGTGCCCAATGCGACCGTGGCAAATTCATTTGGAAATGGCGGGAGCAACTCGACAACACCCCGGGCCTCGACATCTGGCAAGACCAGGTGGAGGAACTGTTGGTGGAGGATGGCTCCGTCTGCGGCGTCCGCACGCTATGGGGAGTGACGGTGAAGGCCGGCAGCGTCGTCATCACCGCCGGCACCTTCCTCAACGGACTGATGCACATCGGACGGTGCCAGGTGCCCGGAGGGCGCATCGCCGAACCCGCGGTGGCTCACCTCACGGAAAGCATCACGCGCCACGGCATCACCACCGGCAGGATGAAGACCGGCACTCCGGTGCGCATCGACAAGCGCTCCGTCCATTTCGATGAGATGGAGGTGCAGGAGGGCGAGCACGACTTCCACAAGTTCAGCTTCCTCGACGGCCCGCGACCCCTCAAGCAACTCACCTGCTGGATTTGCTACACCAACCCGGAGGTGCACGACGTCCTGCGCGGAGGCCTCGCCGACTCCCCCCTTTACAACGGCCAGATACAAAGCATCGGACCCAGATACTGCCCCTCGATAGAGACGAAGCTCGTCACCTTCCCCGAGCGCGAGCAACACATGCTCTTCCTCGAACCGGAAGGAGAAAGCACCAATGAGATGTACCTCAACGGCTTCTCCTCAAGCATGCCCATGGAGGTGCAGATAGCCGCCCTGAAAAAAATACCCGCCCTGCGCGACTTGAAAGTCTATCGCCCCGGCTACGCCATCGAGTACGACTACTTCGACCCCACCCTTCTCAAGCATTCCTTGGAATCAAAGAAGGTGGGAGGACTGTTCCTCGCCGGACAGGTGAACGGCACCACCGGCTATGAGGAGGCTGCCGGACAGGGACTGGTGGCCGGCGTGAACGCCGCCATCCACTGCGGCGGCGGACAGCCCTTCGTCATGCACCGCGACGAAAGCTACATCGGCGTGCTCATCGACGACCTGGTGACCAAAGGCGTGGACGAGCCTTACCGCATGTTCACATCACGAGCAGAATACCGCATCCTGCTCAGACAGGACGATGCCGACGCACGCCTCACCGAACGGGCATACAACATCGGCCTGGCCACCACCGAGAGGCAACAATGGTGGTTGCAGAAAAAGAAAGAGGTGGAACACATCATCCAACTCTGCGAGCAGACAGCCATCAAGCCCAAGGAGGTGAACGGAAAACTGGAGGCCCTCGGCACCACGCCTCTCCACTATGGATGCAAGGCCATCGACCTCCTCGGAAGACCACAGGTCAGCCTCGACGTGCTGCAGGAACTTGCCCCCGCTGTCAAGGAGGCCATCGCCTCACTCCCCAACCGGCAGGAGGAAATGGCAGAGGCAGCAGAGGTGCTCATGAAATACAAAGGCTACATACAACGGGAGCGAATGGTGGCCGACAAGATGCACCGACTGGAGGACATCAAAATCAAAGGGCACTTCGACTATCCCAACATGAACCAAATCTCCATTGAGGCGAGGCAAAAACTGCAACGCATCAACCCGGAAACACTGGCGCAAGCCAGCAGAATACCCGGCGTCTCACCCAGCGACATCAACGCCATGCTCGTACTCATGGGCAGGTGAGAAACAAAGGCAAATAATAACAATGTAAAATATTTTCATTGTTTCACGTGAAACATCACCAACAAAACAAATAAGAAATGAACAACGAGACACTGATGCGCAACCTGCGCAGCATCCCCGACTTCCCCGTCAAGGGAGTCAATTTCAGAGACGTCACCACCCTCTTCAAAAACGCACAATGCCTGCGCATCATGGAAGACGAACTCTACGAGCTCTACAAGGACAAGGGCATCACCAAAATCGTGGGCATAGAAAGCAGGGGCTTCGTCATGGCGTCAGCCCTGGCCGTCAGACTCGGCGCCGGCGTCGTGCTGTGTCGGAAACCCGGCAAGCTGCCAGCAGAGACCGTCCAGGAAACCTACACCAAGGAATACGGCACCGACACCATCGAGATACACAAGGACGCCATCGACCACGACGACATCGTGCTGCTCCACGACGACCTCCTCGCCACCGGCGGCACCATGAAGGCAGCCCTCGACCTGGTGAACAAGTTCAAGCCAAAGAAGACATACATGAACTTCATCATCGAACTCGTCAACGAGGGCCTCGAAGGAAGGAAACCTTTCGAGAACGACGACATAGAGATTACAGCACTCATGCAACTTTGAACAACTGCGGGAAGCCCTCCGGGGCCTCCCGCAAAATGTTTCACGTGAAACAATCGCCATGCAAAACGAGGAGACATTAAGCAGACTCAAAAACATCGTCGCCAACATGCCCGAGCAACCCGGAAGCTACCAGTTCTGGGATGACAACGGCACCATCATCTACGTGGGAAAGGCAAAGAAACTCAAAGCAAGAGTGGCCACCTATTTCCACAAGGAGGTGGACAGGTACAAGACAAAAGTCCTCGTCAGCAAAATACACAACATCACCTACACCGTGGTGAAGACAGAGGAGGACGCACTCCTCCTCGAAAACAGCCTCATCAAAAAATACAACCCACGTTACAACGTCCTGCTCAAAGACGGAAAGACGTACCCAAGCATCTGCGTCACCAACGAACCCTTCCCACGCATCTTCAAGACAAGGAACATCAACAAGAAATGGGGCACCTACTACGGACCATACAGCAACGTGGGACCCATGTACGCCGTGCTGGAACTCATCAAGAAACTCTTCAAGCCGAGGGCATGCAACATGCCCATGACAAAAGAGCGCATCCATGAGGGAAAATACAAAACATGCCTCAAATACCATATACATATTTGCGACGCACCATGCGTGGGCAAACAAACCTACGAACAATACCAGGAAAACATAGCCAAGGCAAAGGAGATACTCAAGGGAAACACCAGGGAGGTCATCAAGCAACTCAAGGAAGAGATGATGCGAATGGCAGCACAACTCAGGTTTGAGGAGGCAGAATACATCAAACAACAAATCATACTCATAGAAAACTACTGCGCCAAAAGCGAAGTAGTAAGCCACACCCTGCACAACATCGACGTCTTCAGCATCACCAACGACGAGCACAACAACAACGCCTTCATCAACTACATGCACGTGACCAACGGAAGCATCAACCAGGCATTCACCATCGAATACAAAAGAAAACTGAAGGAGACCGACGAAGAACTGCTCGCCATGGCCATACCGGAAATAAGAAACCGCTTCAAAAGCGAGGCAAAGGAAGTCATACTCCCCTTCGACATCGAATGGCATCTGGAAGGCATCGAATTCACCATACCGCAAAGAGGAGACAAAAAGCACCTGCTCGAACTCTCGGAGATGAACGGAAAACAATACAAGGTGGACCGACTGAAGCAAACGGAAAAACTCAACCCCGAGCAAAGGCAGACAAGGCTCATGAAAGAACTACAGACAGCTCTCAAAATGGAGAAACTGCCCTACCAGATAGAATGCTTCGACAACTCCAACATCAGCGGGGCAGACGCCGTCGCCGCATGCGTCGTCTTCAAGGCCATGAAACCAAGCAAAAAGGACTATAGAAAATACAACATCAAAACCGTTGTAGGACCCGATGACTACGCATCCATGAAGGAAGTGGTGAGAAGAAGATACACAAGAATGCTGGAAGAAGGCACTCCCCTACCCGACCTCATCATCACCGACGGAGGAAAAGGACAGATGGAAGTGGTGAGGCAAGTGGTGGAAGACGAACTGCAACAACACATAGCCATCGCCGGTCTTGCGAAGGATGACAGACACCGCACCAACGAACTGCTCTACGGCTTCCCTCCCGTCGTCATAGGAATGAAGACCGACAGCGAACTATTCCACATCCTCACCAAAATCCAAGACGAGGTACACCGCTTCGCCATCACGTTCCATCGTGAGAAGAGGAGCAAAAACGCACTCAAGTCGGAAATCGACGACATCAAAGGAATAGGTGCGAAAACAAAAGAAACACTACTCAAGACCTTCAAAACAGCAAAGAGAATAAAAAACGCCACCTACGAACAACTGAAAGAAGTCGTCGGACCAGCCAAAGCACAACTCATCTACGACTTCTTCAACAAAGAAGACTGACACTCCCCCACCCCACTTTGAGCGAACACCACCGACGGAATGAAGCCAAAGAAAAAATAATATCCGCATATATTTTGATTTCTCCACCATTTGCACTATCTTTGCAAAACAAAGTGCATCATGACACTGTCATAGCAAAAACACACCATGAGAACAGTCATTCAAAGAGTATCACAAGCATCTGTCACCATCGACGGAAAAGAAAAAGCAGCCATCAATTGGGGACTGCTCATCCTACTTGGCGTCTGCGAGGAAGACAGCGAAGAAGACATCGACTGGCTGGTGAAGAAAATCATCAACCTCAGAATTTTCGATGACCAAGACGGAGTGATGAACCGCTCCATCACCGACATCGACGGAGAAATCATGGTCATCAGCCAATTCACACTCTTCGCATCCTACAAAAAAGGAAACCGCCCTTCGTGGTTCAAGGCTGCCAAACCACCCATCGCCACCCCACTCTACCAACTCTTCTGTGAGAAAATAGAAGCCGCCACCAATAAAAAACCAGCTACCGGGGTGTTCGGTGCAGATATGAAAGTGAAACTCGTCAACGACGGACCCGTGACCATCTGCATGGACACAAAAAACAAAGAATAAATGGAAAGACAAGAAATCACGCTGAGCAACCTGCAGCACATCGTGGACCAATGGGTGAAACAATATGGAGTAAGATATTTCTCCGAACTCACCAACCTCGCATGCCTCACAGAAGAGGTGGGCGAACTGGCACGCGTGATGGCCAGACAATACGGCGACCAAAGCTTCAAGCCCGGAGAGAAAAACAACATAGGTGAAGAGATGGCAGACATCCTCTTCGTCCTCACCTGCCTTGCCAACCAGACGGGTGTGAACCTCACGGAAGAGTTTCATAAAACAATGGAAAAAAAGACAAACAGAGACAGTCTAAGGCACATCGCCAACCCAAAACTGCAAGCCTGAAAACAATGTTCAGACAACAAACCATATAAAAAGAACAACCCAAAAAACCTATGAATATGGAACTAAAAAAAATCAATCCACAACCAAAAAGCAAGTACGAAGAAGCACTAAGCAAGTACAACCTCGAAATCGACGATGCTAAAGTCAGAGAAGAAGTGATGAAAATCATCGCTGAGAAAGTGCCGGAAAACGACAATATCGACGTGAAACGCTTCCTCATGGGAAGTGTGGAACTCACTTCCCTCAACACCACCGACTCCGACCAAAGCATCATGGCTTTCACGGAAAAAGTCAACAAGTTTGACGATGCTTACCCACAACTGCCACACGTGGCAACCATCTGCGTCTATCCATGCTTCGCAAGCGTCGTGAGCAACACGCTCGACGTGGAAGGCGTGGAGATAGCATGTGTCTCCGGAAGTTTCCCCTCATCACAAGCACTAATCGAAGTGAAGGTGGCCGAAACAGCACTCGCTGTGAAAGACGGTGCAACAGAAATCGACATCGTCATGCCAGTGGGAAAATTCCTTTGCGGCGACTATGAAGGCGTGTGCGATGACATCAGCGAAATGAAACATGCATGTGGAGACAAGGCAATGAAGGTGATACTTGAAACAGGATGCCTGAAAACAGCCAAAAACATAAAGACAGCATCCATTTTGGCCATGTATGCAGGGGCTGACTACATCAAGACATCCACAGGAAAATTGAGTCCCGCTGCAACACCAGAGGCTGCATACGTCATGTGCGAGGCCATCAAGGAATATTACGAGCAAACAGGCATTCAAATAGGTTTCAAACCTGCCGGAGGGCTCAACACCGTCACCGATGCACTCATCTATTACACCATCGTCAAGGAAATCCTCGGAGAGAAATGGCTCACCAATAAATGGTTCCGCCTCGGCACCAGTCGCCTGGCAAACATGCTGCTCAGCGAAGTGATTGGAGAGGAAACAAAATTCTTCTAAAAAAAGTGGCTATAGTATCTATAGGCATTCTACTCACTATAGATACTATAGCCTCAAATCTCAAGCCTCAAATCACAATTTTCTCAGGGCCACGTAGTCCAGAAACATATTGAGAGCCTCTTTAAGCTCCGGTTGTTTCACGTGAAACTTTATGTATTCCCTTGCCTTGAGACTAAATTCGTTCATCTTTCGCTCAGCATACTCAATTCCACCACCTGTCTTGGCAAATTCCACCAAAACAGCTATCTCGTCAGGATTGATCATGCCTTTCTTCACCTTGCGGGCAAGGGTGAACATCGAGTCATAATTGCTCGTGCGAAGCGCGTAAATCACCGGCAGTGTCAACTTGCCCTCTGCCATATCGTTGCCAGTGGGTTTGCCAATCTCCTTCGAGTCGAAATAATCAAAAATGTCATCACGAATTTGAAAAATCATACCCACCCACATGCCAAAGTCGTAGGCGGCACGCACCTCTTCCTCGGATGCATTCACAGACAACGCACCATTCTGAGCACATGTGGCGAAGAGTGAAGCAGTCTTCTTTTTGATCACTTCGTAATAAATCTCTTCCGAGATGCCATTGTCCTGAAAATTGTTCAACTGCAGCAATTCGCCGCTTGAAAGCGTCTGACCCAACTGTGCCAAGCTGGTGATGATGGGCGTATGACCACTTTTCGCCACATAATAAAGGGCGGTGGAGAGAATATAATCGCCTACCAACACCGCCACCTTGTTGTTGAAAGACGCATTCACAGAAGCCTGACCACGGCGCTCACTGCTCTCGTCAACCACATCGTCGTGAACCAAACTCGCCGTGTGAAGCAACTCCAAGCCCACAGCAGCCAACTGAGTAACCATGTTCACACCACCAAGATGTTTGGCCATGAGAAGAGTGAGAATAGGTCGCATACGCTTCCCTCCACGCTGCCGGATATGCTCCAGCGCGGTGCCCAACAAACCATCGGTGTGTGACAAAGACTCTTCAAACAGATTGACAAAAGTATTCAATTCATCCGTAATCGGAGCCTTGATTTTAGACATATAATCCATACTTTCGCGAAATTTGATACAAAAATACACAAATATTCTCTGAATAATGAAAAAAATTAGTAATTTTACACAGAAAAATGATGGGGACCCTTTTTAAGAGGGGCCAATCACCCAAAAACAAAGCATTTCAAACGTCAAAAAAACCAGCATTCACGATGGACAAACTGTTTCTTTTAGATGCATACGCCCTCATATACAGGGCATATTACGCCTTCATCAAAAACCCACGCATCAATTCAAAAGGTGTGAACACCTCGGCCATCATGGGATTTTGCAACACCTTGCACGAAGTGCTGACAAAGGAGAAGCCAACATACATCGGCGTCGCCTTCGACCCACACGGCCCCACCTTCAGAAGCGAGGCATTCCCAGCCTACAAGGCACAAAGGGAGAAGACACCCGAAGACATCATCATCGCCGTGCCCATCATCAAGCAAATCCTCCAGGCTATGCGCATTCCCATCCTTCAAGCAGATGGTTTTGAAGCCGACGACATCATAGGAACCCTTGCCACACAGGCAAAAAACCAACCCGTTGACACCTATATGCTCACACCCGACAAAGACTACGGTCAACTTGTGAGCAGTCAAGTGAAAATGTATCGGCCACGGCATGGAGGAGGCTATGAAATAATGGGTGAAGAGGAAATAAAGGAAAAATACGGTATCGACAACCCCCTTCAAGTCATCGACCTCCTTGCACTCATGGGCGACAGTGCCGACAATTTCCCTGGCTGTCCCGGGGTGGGGGAGAAGACCGCCGTGAAACTCATCGCACAATTCGGAAACGTGGAAAACCTCATCAGCCACACCGACCAACTCAAGGGAGCACTAAAAACAAAAGTGGAAGCGCATACTGAAGACATCCTCATGTCGAAATTTCTCGCCACCATCAAAATCGATGTGCCCATACAACTCAACCTCGAAGAATTGAAAGTAGAGGAGCCAGATGAAGGGCAACTAAGGAAAATCTTCGGCGAACTCGAATTCAAGAGCCTGGCGGAGAAGTTCCTTCCACAACCACAAAAAAATGTTAAAAAGGGCGTTGTCCAACTCGATTTATTCGGCGAT
>CADBBP010000011.1:0-30916 GCA_902792855.1 uncultured Prevotellaceae bacterium | reverse complement strand
CCAACTCGATTTATTCGGCGATTTTTCGACCACAGGGGCGGAAGATGAAAAAAAATCAAGTTTTGAAAGCCTTGAAACCATTCAACACGATTACCAACTTGTTGAAAACAAAGAAGATATAATCAAATTACGTGATTTTTTATTGACAAGCGATTTTTTAAGTTTAGATACGGAGACCACCTCCACCTCACCTATTGACGCAGAATTGGTGGGACTGAGCTTCTCGATAAAGGAAAACCAAGCTTTTTACGTGCCAGTACCCGAAAACCAAGTTCTCGCACAAGAAACAGTGGAAATTTTCCGACCACTATACGAAAATCCCAAAACACTCAAAATAGGTCAAAACATCAAGTACGACATCCAAGTTCTCGCCAATTACGGAATCAATGTGGCAGGCCCTCTTTGGGACACCATGGTGGCACACTACCTCATACAACCGGAAATGCGCCACAACATGGACCTCATGGCGGAGACGCTGCTCAATTATAAAACCATTCACATCGACCAACTGCTTGGACCGAAAGGGAAGAACCAGAAGAGCATGCGCGACCTCACACCACAACAAGTCTATGAATACGCCGCAGAGGACGCCGATGTCACCCTGAAATTGAAAAAAGTCCTCGAACCCAAACTCAAGGAGGTGGGAGCAGAGCAACTCTTCCACGACATCGAAATGCCGCTTGTGCGCGTCCTTGGTGAGATGGAGCGCAATGGCGTGAGGATAGACACACAAGCACTGGCGGAAACTTCCCAAGCCTTCACGCAGCGCTTGAACGACATCGAGGAGCGCATCTATGAACTCGCCGGAGAAAAATTCAACATCGCATCGCCAAAGCAAGTGGGAGAGATACTCTTCAACAAACTGCACATCATCGAAAAACCCAAGAAAACAAAGACAGGACAGTTTGTCACCTCGGAGGAAGTATTGCAGACGCTCAAGGGGAAGCACGAAATCGTGGAGAAGATACTCGCACACAGAGCATTAAAGAAACTCTTGGGAACATATATCGACACGCTTCCCACCCTCGTCAACCCCAAAACCGGACACATACACACCTCGTTCAACCAAACCGTCACCGCCACCGGCAGGTTGTCGTCCAGCGACCCCAACCTACAGAACATACCCGTCAGGGGAGAGGATGGCAAGGAAATCAGGAAAGCCTTCATCCCAGAGGACGGATGCCTCTTCTATTCCGCCGACTACAGCCAAATAGAATTGCGCGTCATGGCTCACCTCAGCGGCGACAAAAACATGATAGAAGCCTTCAAAGAAGGATATGACATCCATGCAGCCACGGCAGCCAAAATCTATGGCAAGGACATTGACAAGGTGACACGCGACGAGCGCAACAAGGCCAAGCGCGCCAATTTCGGCATCATCTACGGCATCACCGTCTTCGGACTCGCCGAGCGCTTGGAAATAGAGCGTGCAGAAGCACGACAACTCATAGACGGCTATTTCGACACCTTCCCGAAAGTGAGGGAATACATGGAACAAGCCAAGCAGACAGCCAGGGAGAAAGGATATGTGGAGACATTCTTCCACCGCAGAAGATACCTTCCCGACATCAACAGCCAAAACGCCACCGTGAGAGGCTTCGCAGAACGAAACGCCATCAACGCACCCATACAAGGTTCGGCTGCCGACATCATCAAAGTGGCCATGACAAGGATATACGACCGTTTCAAAAAGGAGAACATCAAGTCGAAGATGATCCTCCAGGTACACGACGAACTCAATTTCAGCGTGCTGCCGGAAGAGAAGGAAAAGGTGGCGGAAATCGTCATACACGAGATGCAGACGGCTTACCAACTTGCCGTACCACTCATCGCCGATGCAGGGTGGGGGAGCAACTGGCTCGAAGCACACTGACAACAAGAGAAACCAAAAGAAGGCCTTGCCTGTGGAATGAAAACAAAAACTTCGCTTTTTATTTTGCATTCCGCTTGGCTTGCACTACCTTTGCACAATAAAAGAGAAAACATAAAAATCAACAAACAATGGCATTAAAATGTGGCATCGTAGGACTTCCCAACGTGGGAAAGTCAACATTGTTCAACTGCCTGTCGAGTGCGAAAGCCCAGGCAGCCAACTTCCCTTTCTGCACAATTGAGCCCAACGTGGGTGTCATCACCGTTCCCGACGAGCGGCTCAACCGTCTTGCCGAACTTGTGCATCCCGGACGCATCGTGCCGGCAACCTGTGAAATCGTCGATATCGCCGGACTTGTAAAAGGAGCCTCGAAAGGGGAGGGGTTGGGAAACAAGTTTTTAGGAAACATACGCGAGACCGATGCCATCATCCACGTGCTGAGATGCTTCGACGACGACAACATCACTCATGTCGATGGCACCATAGACCCCATACGCGACAAGGAAATCATCGACACCGAACTTCAGCTGAAAGACCTGGAAACCATTGAAGGACGGTTGGCCAAGCAACAAAAGGCTGCTGCTGCTGGCAACAAAGAAGCCAAGGTGGAGGTTTCCGTGCTCAACGCATACAAGGAAGTCTTGGAGAAAGGTCTCAACGCACGCATCGTCACCTTCGACAGCCGTGAGGAGCAGCAGGCAGCTCACGACCTGTTCCTTCTCACCGCTAAACCCGTGTTGTATGTGTGCAACGTGGACGAGACGAGTGCCAAGGACGGCAACGACTACTCACGCCGCGTGGAAGAAGCTGCACGGCAGGAAGGAGCAGAAATACTCGTCATTGCAGCAAAGACAGAGGAAGATATCGCCAGTTTCGAAAGCTACGAAGACAAGAAAATGTTTCTTGACGAACTCGGTCTGGAGGAGAGCGGCGTCAACCGCCTCATCAAAAAAGCTTACTCCCTGCTCAACCTTGAAACATTCATCACCGCAGGGGAGATGGAGGTGAAAGCCTGGACCTACCACAAAGGATGGAAAGCACCACAATGTGCCGGCGTCATACACACCGACTTTGAGAAAGGCTTCATCAGGGCTGAGGTCATCAAATACGACGACTATATCAAATATGGCTCTGAAGCGGCCGTAAGAGAAGCAGGAAAAATGGGCATTGAGGGAAAGGACTATGTCGTGCAAGACGGCGACATCATGCACTTCAGATTCAATGTATAATAATCAAAAATTATGACACCGCTATACATTTTATGGGATCCTAATGAGATGGCCTTCGATTTTGGATTCCTATCCTTTAGATGGTATTCACTATGTTGGCTGATAGGACTGATATTAGCCTACATAATAGTAAAAAAACTTTATAAAGAAGCAAAAATAAAAGACGAGCTCTTCGACCCGCTGTTCATCTATTGTTTCTTGGGAATACTCATCGGTGCACGCTTGGGTCACTGTCTCTTCTACCAACCAGACTATTTCCTCAGCAGTATCGACCACATCATAGAAATGCTGTTGCCCATCCACAAGGTTGCCGATGGCTCTTGGAAATTCACTGGATATGAAGGTCTTGCCTCCCATGGTGGCACATTGGGTCTCATGCTCGCACTCTTTATCTACTGCCACCGCTCGAAACTCAGTGCTTGGCTCGTACTCGATTTCATCGCCATTGCCACACCCGTTACCGCCTGCTTCATCCGCTTGGGCAACCTGATGAACTCCGAAATCATCGGCAAGGTCACCACCGTGCCTTGGGCTTTCATCTTCGAACAAATAGATGACCAACCCCGTCATCCGGGACAACTTTACGAAGCCATCGTCTATTTCATCTTCTTCTTCATAGGGTGGTGGTTCTATCGCCACAAACCAGAAAAAGTGGGCACTGGCTTCTTCTTCGGACTATGCCTCACGCTCATCTTCACCGCGAGGTTCTTCATCGAATTTACCAAAGAAAACCAAGTTGAATTTGAGGAGTCACTCCCCCTCGACATGGGGCAACTGCTCAGCATCCCCTTCATCATCATAGGGGTTGTCTGCATGGTGAGAAGCAGAAATAAAAAAGCATAATATCCAGAGTGCCTATAGAAACTATAGAAACTATAGATACTATAGGCACTCTACCATTATTTATGACCGGCCACTGACTATCTTTTTGATTTCAAAAAGTTTGTTGAGGGCCTCCATCGGTGTGAGATTGTTGATGTCGATGCCTAAGATTTCATCACGCACTTGACAGAGCACCGGGTCGTCGAGTTGGAAAAAATTGAGTTGAAGACCTTCTCTCGACCTCCCCAAGGCTTGTGCCGACGGCTTTCCTACGGCACCCATGGAACTGCTCTCCGCCTCCAATTGCTTGAGGATGACATTTGCCCTTCGAACGATGCTCTTGGGCATGCCGGCTATTTCCGCCACGTGGATGCCGAAGGAATGCTCTGAGCCGCCACGCATCAATTTGCGCAAGAAAATCACCTTGTTGTCTATCTCTTTCACGCTCACGTTGTAGTTCTTGATGCGTGAAAAATTCTTCTCCATCTCGTTGAGTTCATGGTAGTGGGTGGCGAAGAGCGTCCTGGCACGGGCACGCGCATGCTCATGCAGATACTCCACGATGGCCCAGGCGATGGAGATGCCATCGTAGGTGGAAGTGCCTCGACCCAGTTCGTCGAAAAGCACGAGCGACTTGGGAGAGACGTTGTTGAGGATGTTGGAAGCCTCCGTCATCTCCACCATGAAGGTGGACTCACCCAAGGAAATGTTGTCCGATGCTCCCACACGGGTGAAAATTTTGTCCACCAAGCCTATTCTCGCGCTCTCTGCGGGCACGAAACAACCCACTTGGGCCATCAGTACTATCAACGCCGTTTGTCGCAACAGCGCCGATTTACCAGCCATATTGGGACCGGTGATGATGATGATTTGCTGCCGCTCGTTGTCCAAAAGAATATCATTCGGTACGTATTTCTCACCCAAGGGCAACTGCGTCTCAATCACCGGGTGTCGTCCTTGTTTGATGTCTATCACCTCCGAGTTGTCAATCATCGGACGGATGTAACGATGCTCCTCCGATGCAGTGGCGAAGGAAAGCAGGCAGTCGATGCGCGCCAACAGGTTGGCATCTATCTGGATGGCAGGAATGAACTCCTGGATGGCCAGCACCAAGTCGTTGAAAAGTTGTGTTTCCAAGGCCAAAATCTTGTCCTCAGCACCAAGGATTTTCTCCTCATACTCCTTCAGTTCCTGTGTGATGTATCGCTCCGCCTGAGCCAATGTCTGCTTGCGCACCCATTCTGCCGGCACATGGTCCTTGTAGGTGTTGCGCACCTCCAAGTAATAGCCAAAGACATTGTTGTAACCAATCTTCAACGAACTGATGCCTGTTGCCGCTGCCTCGCGCTCCTGCAACTTCAGCAAGTATTCCTTGCCGTGGTAGGCGATATTGCGCAACTCATCAAGTTCCGCATTCACACCGTTGCCGATGACGTTTCCCTTGTTCACCTGCACCGGTGGGTCGGCTTGTATCTCCCGGGCGATGCGGTCACGGATGGAGCGACAGAGATTGAGTTGCTCTCCCACACGCTTGAGCACGGTGTTGTCAGCATTCATGCAAGCCGTCTTGATGGGTTCGATAGCCTGCAAAGCCACTCTCAACTGCACCACCTCGCGAGGCGAGACACGCCCCACGGCCACCTTGGAGATGATGCGTTCCAAGTCGCCTATGAGGTGCAACTGCTCATTGACACACTGTCGGAAATCAGGCTCGCGGTAGAAATAGTCCACAATGTCCAATCGCTCGTTGATGGGCTTCTCGTCCTTCAAGGGGAACACGAGCCAGCGGCGGAGCAGACGACCGCCCATGGCCGTGATGGTGCGGTCAACAACGCTGAGCAGCGAAGAACCTTCCTCCTGCATAGTGCCCAACAATTCCAAGGAGCGTATGGTGAATTTGTCAAGGCGAACGAACTTGTCTTCCTCGATGCGTGAAATGGAAGTGATGTGGCTGATCTGCGTGTGTTGCGTCAGTTCCAGGTATTGCAGAATGGCTCCTGCGGCCACCACACCATTGACAAGATGGTCCACACCGAAGCCCTTGAGGTTTTTCGTCTGAAAGTGCTTCAGCAACTTGGGACGAGACGTGGCTTCGGTGAACACCCAGTCATCGAGTTCGAAAACACAGTATTTTGTACCGAAATAACGTGCGAAGTCCGCCTTCCGCCCACGGTCGTATAACACTTCCTTGGGTTGGAAATTGCCCATCAACTTCTCCACATAGTCGTAGGTACCCTCGCCGGTGAGAAATTCGCCGGTGGAAATGTCGAGGAAAGCCACGCCGCACCCGGTTTTTCCGAAATGCACGGCGGCCAAGAAATTGTTTTCTTTATAATTGAGCACATTGTCGCCCATCGCCACACCAGGGGTCACCAACTCGGTGATGCCTCGCTTCACCAATGTCTTGGTGAGTTTGGGGTCCTCCAGTTGGTCGCAGATAGCCACGCGGCGCCCAGCACGGATGAGTTTGGGCAGGTAAGTGTCGAGAGCGTGATGAGGGAAGCCAGCCATCTCCGTGGCGGCTGTCTGACCGCCATTGTTGCGCTTGGTGAGCGTGATGCCTAATATTTTTGCAGCCGCTACAGCATCCTCGCAATATGTCTCGTAGAAGTCACCACAACGAAACAACATCAGCGCATCGGGATGCTTCGCCTTCAGCGTGAAAAACTGCTGCATCATCGGGGTGAGACCTTTTTCTTTCTTTGCCATCATTTATCCATTTGCTGCAAAGTTAATGCAATTTTCCGATTAAACGAGCAAAATTCAAAAAGAAATATCCAAAGTTGAAAAACTGGAGTTGCAAGAAAGTATGAACAGAGGTTTTCCCACAACTCATTATCTTATTCTTTTTTTATTTTTTAAAAGAAAAAAAATAATTAGGATGATGATGGATTATGGAAAAGTGGAAAACTTGGTGGATAACGTCTTTTCCATTGTTTTCATTGTTTTTCCAATACCCATTGTTGAAAACATTGTCTTGTCTTCAAGTGTTTTACGAGTTTTTCCACAGTATTCCAAAACGGTGGAAAACGTGGTGTGGATTATTGTTTTTCCTTCCTTGATATGGAAAACTGATGGAAAAAGGGTGGGGTAGGGGGCTCTTTTTCCACATCATCGCTTGTC
The DNA here is from genome assembly GCA_902792855.1 of uncultured Prevotellaceae bacterium. Taxonomy (GTDB): domain Bacteria; phylum Bacteroidota; class Bacteroidia; order Bacteroidales; family Bacteroidaceae; genus Prevotella. The sequence goes on along the minus strand of CADBBP010000011.1, from coordinate 23,869 downwards.
TGACTTGTGAATGTGAATAACTAAATAGTTTTCCACAACATTTTCCACAAGGTTTTCCACAAGTTATCCACACCTGATATGGATAACTCGATATGGTTCAAATAAGGTTATTTTCTGATTTTCACCATTGCCCATGCAATGGCAGTGGTGGCGATGCATACCAATAAGAATGCGAGCAGGACTTGGAGGTATTGTCCTTGATAAGGCATTCCGCATTTGTTGAGAGCCATGGCTACCGCCATCGGCACGGCACCACAAAAGAAATAATAAATGAGTGAGTGGCGCCCCACGAACTGTAATGGAGTGATGTTTGGCAGTCTGCGGCAGAGTGCGAGTATGAGCATTGCTCCTGCCAACCCGTCGGCGAAGAGCAGCATGAATGAACTCACATGTATGGGTTCGAGAGTGAGTGTGAATTGATGTGTCACTACGATGTATTTCAGCACGGCCACGACAATGAATAATGCCACGATGGTTGTTGGACGGTCGAGATATTTCATCATATCCCATTGTTTCCACAACAAGCCGATGCAAAGGAAGGGCAGCATCAGCATGGCACTCTGCCAACACCATGGGTTGATGGCTTGCAGTTGCTCATTCGAAATGAACTGACAGGCCGTTGCCATGGCAAGAAATGGAACAATGCTTCCTGTAACAAGCAGCAGAGTAGGGTGGGGGAGTTGTCGTGTGAGACGGATGAGGAGGATGAACAACACCTCCGTCACCATCAGAGCTGCTACATACCACGAGGCGTGGCCATTGACCACACGTAGCAGTTCATCGCTTAATGTGACATCATCTTTCACCATCGCTTTCGGTATTGCCAGGACGATAGTGAAAAAGAGATAAGGCAGCAACATGCCCTTGATCATCGAGCGGAACTTGTGCCTTGTGGAGAAGTCCTTGATTGATGTTTTGTTGAAAAGATACCCGGAAATGAAGGTGAAGGTGAGCAGTGAGTTGCACACGTGACAGACATAAGGTATGATTTCCTCCCCGGTGTAGTACACCTCAGTATGGAAGAGCAGGATGGAGAGCATGCAGCATCCTCGTGCTGTGTCGAGCGTCGTGTCGCGTGTGCTGTTCATTTACCTGACGATGGCTATTTTGCACACGGTACCTTTCTTGCCATCACTGGTTGCCGTCTGCACCATATAGACACCTGAGGCCACTCGTTGCCCTTCCTCATCGCAACCATCCCAAGTAAAAATTCCTCCGTTGCTGGTGCCTTCCGCCACGAGTGCGCCACTTGCGGAGACGATTTTCACGTTGGCGTTCATGGTGAGGCCGGTGACGGTGATGAGGCCGGTGTAGTCGGGTTTCACAGGATTGGGATAGGCATAGACATTGTTCTTGTCCATGTGGTCACTGGTGGCGCTGGCATCGCTCATATAAGAGCACAGACCATTGTCAGTACCAAAGAACACCTCCCCGGTTTGGTCATCAATGGCAATGGCCTCGATGTTGTTGGAGAGCAGTTGACTGTTGCTTGAAAGGAAATGTTGCACTTGCGTCATATTGTCGGCGCTGATGAGATAGGCGCCGTTGCCATTGGTACCAAACCATTTTCTGTTTCCTCCATCCACAGCCATGCAAGTGATGTCGGCACCGCCGAGCAAGTAGTCGGCGAAGTTGGTGCCGTCATTTCTTGGCACTTTGATTTGTTGCAGCACACTGTTGGAGCCGTTTGCAATGTCGTCTGCCGGCAACATGAGCGGACCCACACTGGTACCCACCCAGATGTTGTTTTCCTTGTCTTCAGCCACACATCTCACGCCGGTGGTCTCCACTCGTGTACCATCCTCGTTGATAAAGGAGGTGTAATGGTTCATCGCGGCATTGGAGGGGTCCACACAGTAGAAAGAGGGGGTGTCCCAGTGGTCGTTGACAAACCACAGCAGTCCTCTGCTGTCAAGCAGCATGCATTTCATATTTCCCAAGCTCCGCTTGTCTTCCATGAGGTTTTTCTTGTGGTGGTCTTCCCATGTGCCGTCGGCTTTGAGACAGAGGAGCGAGCGGTCGATGGCTTGGCTGTTGAGGCACCAGAGGTTGCCTTGTTTGTCAAACTTGATGCCGAGTGCGAGGATGTAGTTTTTGCTGTTGCTGTCGAGCGCATATCCCAACGGACTGTTCTCCGCGTTGTAATGGTTGACGATTTTTCCGTCCAAATATTCATAGAGACCCGTTCTTCCTCCCGCGAAGACATGGTTTTGGTTTTTCGGGTCGATGTCGAGGCATGTCAGGTCTTCAAAGCGATAGGGGGCGCCTTCCACCACATCTTGGTAGTTGGTCCATTGCTGGTCTTTCATCACTTGCACGGTAGCTTTTCTGAAGAGTTCGGCACCGGCACCAAAGCCGCCTCCGCATGAGAAGAGGGTGTTGTCATGGTATTTTAGGAAACCGAAATAGTTGTATTTTGGCCCATCGGGATTGATGTCGGTGATTTGCTGTGAGACATTGTTGTCTTCATCAAGGATGAACGAGCATAGTTTCCCATTGTCTTGATTGCTCCAATAACAGTGGTTGGTATTGTCGTAGGCCACTGCCTTCAGCGTGTAGTCGTTCTGGCGTATGTAGGTGGGCGTGTTGACATTGGTCAGTGCCATGGCCTCGTGGTCCTGCACGAGAATGAGTTGTCCGTTGGTCATTTGGCAGTAGTTGAACACGTATTCGTATGCCACGCTCCACTCGTTTCCGCTTTTCTTGTAGATTGTTCCGTTTGTGGCGGCAAGCAATTGTCCGTTGAGTTCGAAGAGGTGCTCCACCTTGATGTCGGCCTCTGTCGTCCAGTTGCTTTTGTCCAAGAGGTTGTCGTTGGTGTTTCCCTTGATGATTCCCCCTTCTCCGCAGGCGGCGTAAATGATGTTGTTAGATATGATGGCGTCGCATACTTTTCTTCCTAAATTGTAGGTGGCGGATATTTCAGCGTCAGCCACATTGATTTTGAGTATTCCGAAATTGGTGGCAATGAGAGCGTCTTTTCCTATGACTTTCACGCTGTTGATGGTTTTATCCACCGTCATCGACTTGTTGTAGTAATCAGAGATGTTGACCACATCGTCCTTGTCGTCGAGCAAGTCGAAATTGTAATTTTCGTATGCGATGAACAGTCTTTTGGCCGCCTTGCAGTATTCGATGTGTGCTATGTTGCAGTCGTTGAGCACATTCATCTTGTCGAAAGACTGTACGCTATTGTCGGCGTTGTTGTATGCGAAGAGTCCTTTGGAACTGAGCACATACACTCTTTTCCCGGTGGGTGCGATGTCTGTGATGTCGCTGTAGGCCAGGTAACTGGTCCACGAGCCGATGGGTCCTCCCCACCCGGTGGTGAGGAGAGCCATGAAGAGGAGTGTTGTGGTCAGTCTTTTCATTTCATTATTTTTTATGTAGCAGGAATTGTGCGAGTTTTTCCACTGCCCTTGCCCGGTGTGAGATGTGGTTTTTTATTTCCATTCCCAGTTCGGCGAAGGTTTTGTCATATCCGTCGGGCATGAAGATGGGGTCGTATCCGAACCCCTCGCTGCCATGCCGCTCCTTTGTGATATGTCCTTCCACGATGCCTTCGAAGCAAGTGGTTTTCGGCTTTGTCGTGCCTTCCTCACATTCTATTAACGCAATAACAGTGCGAAATCTTGCCTTGCGATTGCTTTTTTCTTTTAATTCCGCCAGCAGTTTGCTCATGTTTGCCTCGCTGTCGTGCCCCTCTCCACCGGCATAGCGTGCGGAGAACACGCCAGGAGCACCATTCAATGCCTCTACTTCCAGACCGGTGTCGTCGGCGAAACAATTGATATGGTAATGGTCGTGGATGTATTGGGCCTTGAGCAGGGCATTTCCCTCCAGCGTGCCTGCCGTTTCGGGTATGTCGTCATGGCATCCGATGTCGGAAAGCGACAGCACCTCGAAGCCTTCTCCCAAGATGTCCTTTATCTCGCTGAGCTTGTGTGCGTTATTGGTTGCGAATACTATTTTCATTTTCTTCTTTGTTGATTTTTACTTTCATTTCGTCGAATCCCTCACCATAGACACCGATGACGCTGCTTTGGCTGACGAAAGCATTGGGGTCGATTGTCTTTATGAGGCGGAAGATGCTGACGCTCTCTCTCTTTCTCGCGAGGATGCACAGCACTTTCATCTCCTGCCCGGTGTACCATCCATGGCCGTCGAGAATGGTTACTCCATGGTTCATCTTCGTTCCTATGGCATTGGCTATCTCCTGGTATTTCTTGGAGAAGATGAGGAATTGCACCGACTCCCTTCTCGAATTCATCACGTAGTCGAGCACGAAGTTTTCCACAACCATGGTGCATAGTCCGAAGACGATTTTATACAGTGCTTGTGTGACGGTGAAGTCTCTGGCGTAGATGAAGATGGGAAAGCTGGAGCCGATGATGAACAAGTCCACGAAGATGAGAGTGGTGCCGAGCGAGATGTTTCGGTACTTGTTGACAACGGCCGCCACGATGTCTGTTCCACCAGTGCTTCCGTTATGCAGGAAGACGACGGCGAGCGAGGTGCCTGTGAAGCAGCATCCGATGATGAGCGACATGAAGTTCTCGTCGCCCAGAATGTGTATCATCGTACCATCGTCGTTCGTCATCACGTCCTGAGCCACTCCAAGCATGAGCGAGAGTGCGATGATGGCATAGATGGTTTTTACGAGGAATTTCCATCCAAGTATTTTCAATGCCAGCACGAGGAGTAGGGCGTTGATGATAAAATAGCTGTAGTTAATGTGTATTCCGTTACCATTGGCGTTAGTGGCATAGAAGATGATGGCGGAAATGCCGGTCACACCTCCTGTCACTATTTCGTATGGCAGCAGGAAAACCGTCCACCCAATGGTGTAGAGCAAGAGGCCAAGGGTAATGAATAGATAATCCTTGGCCTCATTTAGTATGTGTTGGTTGTTGGTTGTCATCAATGTGTTATTTTACCACTACGTTGACAATTTTCTTTGGTACGATGATGACTTTTATCACTTTCTTGCCGTTGATGTACTTGGCAGCCTTCTCGTCATTGAGCACGGTCTGCTCTATGGTGTCGTTTTGGGCATCCATGGGGAATGACATCTGGTATCTTGCCTTTCCATTGAACGAGATGGTGAGTTGCATCATGCTCTCCACGAGATGTTTCTCGTCGTATTGTGGCCATGTGCTGTCGCATACCGAACCTTTCTCGCCCAGGGCTTCCCACAATTCTTCTGCTATGTGCGGCGTGAATGGTGCGATGAGGGTCACCATGGTGCGCAGCACATCCTTGTTGTGGCATTTCTGCTGGCTTAGTTCGTTGACGGCAATCATGAATGCGGCGACGGAGGTGTTGTATGAGAAGTTCTCGATGTCCTGGCTCACCTTTTTGATGAGTTTGTGGAGGCTTTTGAGCATTTCCGGTGTTGCCGGTTGCTCGTCCACGGTGAGTTGCGTGTTGTTCTTGTCGTTTCCGTAGAAGAGAGCCCAGAATTTCTTGAGGAAGCGGTGGCATCCGTCAATGCCGTTGGTGTCCCACGGCTTGCTCTGCTCCACTGGTCCGAGGAACATCTCGTAAAGTCTCAGGGTGTCTGCGCCGAAGCGTTCAACAATCATGTCGGGATTGACGACATTGAACATCGACTTCGACATCTTCTCCACGCTGAAGCCGCAGATGTACTTTCCGTCTTCGAGAATGAACTCTGCATGTTCGTATTCGGGTCTCCATGCCTTGAAGGCCTCGATGTCGAGGATGTCGGCGTCAACGATGTTCACATCCACGTGGATGGGCGTTGTCTCGTATTGGTCCTTCAGTCCCTTGCTCACGAAGACGGGGTTGGCCGTGGTGTCGGTGTTGTTGATGCGATAGACGAAGTTGCTGCGACCCTGGATCATGCCTTGGTTGATGAGTTTTTGGAAGGGCTCCTCCTTGCAGGAGTATCCGTAGTCGTGCAGGAACTTGTTCCAGAAGCGTGAGTAGATGAGGTGTCCCGTGGCATGCTCGGTGCCTCCTACGTAGAGGTCCACGTTTTGCCAGTACTCGTCTATCTCCTTGTCCACGAGTGCCTTGTCGTTGTGTGGGTCCATGTATCGGAGGTAGTATGCCGACGAACCTGCGAAGCCAGGCATGGTGTTGAGTTCGATGGGGAAGACCGTTTTGTTGTCGATGAGGCTCTTCTCCACCACTTCTTCCTTGACGGTGTCCCAAGCCCATTTGGTAGCCCTTCCAAGTGGCGGCTCGCCACTCTCTGTGGGTTGATACTTGTCGATTTCAGGCAGTTCGATGGGCAGTTTGTCCTCGGGTATCATCTGTGGCATTCCATCCACATAATACACTGGGAATGGCTCACCCCAATATCTTTGCCTGGAGAAGATGGCGTCGCGCAGGCGGTAGTTCACCTTCACTCTTCCGAGATGGTGCTCTGCCACGTATTTCTTGGTGGCCTCGATGGCTTCCTTGATGGTGAGGCCGTTGAGTGAGAAGTCGATGTAGGGTTTGACGCCTGGCCGTGGTGAGTTGCACACGATGCCTTCCTTGGCGTCGAAGCTCTCCTCACTCACGTCGCATCCCTCTACGAGTGGTATGATGGGCAGGGAGAAATGCTTGGCGAAGGCATAGTCGCGGGAGTCGTGTGCCGGAACTGCCATGATGGCTCCGGTGCCATATCCAGCAAGCACGTAGTCGCTCACCCAGATGGGGATGGCTTCTCCTGTGAAGGGATTGATGGCGTATGCTCCGGTGAACACGCCGGTGACTTTCCTGTCGGATATTCTTTCTCTCTCTGTGCGCTTCTTGGTGTCTGCCACGTATTCCTCCACGGCCTTTCGCTGCTCGGCGGTGGTCACCTTTTCCACCAGTTCGCTCTCTGGAGCAAGCACCATGAAAGTGACACCGAACATGGTGTCGGCCCTGGTGGTGAAGATGGTGAAGTCGATGTCGCTGTCTTTCACGTGGAAGACCACCTCTGCTCCCTCCGAGCGTCCTATCCAGTTGCGTTGCGTCTCCTTGAGGGAGTCGGTCCATTCGATGGTGTCGAGGCCGTCGAGCAGGCGTTGTGCGTATGCCGACACACGAAGGCACCATTGTTGCATCTTCTTCTGCACCACGGGGAAGCCGCCTCTCACGCTGACGCCTTCCACCACCTCGTCGTTGGCGAGCACGGTGCCCAGTCCGGCGCACCAGTTGACCATGGTCTCTCCCAAGTATGCGATGCGGTAGTTCATCAGCGTTTCCTGCTTCTGCTTGTCGTCCATGGCACGCCACTGCTCAGCGGTGATGTTGAGTTCCTCGGTGCAGGCGACGTCGAGGTTTTGCGTTCCTTCCTTTTCCAAGTGCTCCACGAGTTGTGAGATGGGAAGAGCACGCTTGGCCTTGTTGTCGTAGTATGATTTGAACATTTTCACGAAGGCCCATTGTGTCCATTTGTAGTACGTTGGGTCGCATGTTCTCACCTCCCTCTCCCAGTCGAAACAGAAACCTATCTTGTCAAGTTGCTGGCGGTAGCGGTTGATGTTGTTCACCGTGGTGATTGCCGGGTGCTGACCGGTTTGTATGGCATATTGTTCTGCAGGCAGGCCGTATGCGTCGTATCCCATAGGATTGAGCACATTGAAGCCTTGCTGCCGCTTGTATCGTGCGTAGATGTCGGATGCGATGTAGCCCAAGGGATGACCCACGTGCAGTCCTGCTCCAGAGGGGTATGGGAACATGTTCAGCACGTAGAATTTTTTCTTTTCCGGGTTTTCGGTCACTCGGTAGGTATGTTGCTCCACCCACCGTTTTTGCCATTTTTTCTCAATGTCGTTGAAATTGTATTCCATTGTTATTTTTGATTGATTTTTTTCTGGGATTATAGAGGATTATAGAGGATTGAAGAGGATTATAGAGGATATCCTAGGATTTCATAGGACTTCCTAGGGCTTCCTAGGGCTTCCTAGGATTTCCTCTATCTTCTTATCTTTTATTTTACTATGCATGAGGTGGGGTTTTTGAGCCCTTTCATGGTGGCCACGTATGCTTTGGCGTTGCCCACATTTAATACGATGTCGAGGCGTATGGGCACGTGGTTGGCGTCATCGGTGACGAAGAATGAGCCATAGTGCTTGTATTTCTGCTTTTTGCTGCTCCATTCCGAGTATTCGAGTTTGAGGCATCTGTATTTCACTCCGTTTTCTCCAGTGACGTTGGCCTTTCCATCATATTTCAGCATTCCGGTGGTGACCCCGTTGCCGTCGGCGACGTTGAACTTTATGGTTTGCCCTTTCTTCCATGATGTGTTGTCAAAGCTTCTTGCCCTGGTGAAGATGTTGAGCATGTCATAGACGCATTCCTCCACGGTCTTCTCACTTCTGTTGTGTGTGTTGTCGTGCCTTTTCCGGTGCATCTTCACCTTGCACTTTCCATTGGGGTAAGTGTACCACACTTCGTCCACGGTGTATCGGTCACCCTCTTCTGCTCCTTTTCTGAAATAGAGCGGTGAGAGCGTGGGTGTGACATATCCGGTGAGTGTGTCCCTGATGGCATATACTTTGTCGAGTTTTCCGTTGGAGCGAGTGATGAGGCTTGTTCGGTAGGCTGTCTTTCCATCATATTTCGTGCTGACGGTGGACAGTGATGCCGTTCCCACTTTCACCCATACGAATTTCCAGTTGAAGTAGAGGTTGTATGACAGGAATTCTCCGCTGTTGAAAGCTTTGTTTTCCAGAGGGCATTGTGCTGCTGCAAAAGTTGGCAGCAGCAAGGCAATGGAGAGGAGCATGCCCCTCCAGTTATGGTGGTGGCTGTTTGTTCTCATTTTTTCTGGTTGTTAATGGTTGTTCCTGGTGGGATGTATATTATTCCGAGTTTCTGTGCCCTGATTTGGTTTTGTTTTTTTATCCGCTTTTCCTTGTCAGGCTTTTGTTTGGTGATTGCTGACGGTTTGAGGGTTTTTCCGCTTTCCGGGTTCCATGATTTCTCCAACGGCCAGTGAGCCTTGCATTCTATCTTTTCGGGGTAGTAGTACACCTTTTCGGCCTGCCTGTCATCCTCGTAGTTTCCTGTGTCCCATCTTCCATTTTTGTTGTTGTCTGCAAAGACGCGCAGGTAGTATTCTCCCGGCTTGACGTAATTGAATGAGAGTTTTCCGTCAGGCGAACTGATTTGTTTCACCACTTTGTCTTGTCCGTCGAGGAGTTGCCCCACGTATGGTGCGTCTTCCAGTTGCACCACGTGGAAGATGATGGTTGTGAAGTCTTCCTCTTTTCTGATGTTGGCCCCTTTCTTGATGGTGTTGCAGACGTTGCCGTAGATGTCGGTGAATGCAGCAGAGTCGATGACGAGGGTGTATCGGGCGCCGATGTTCCATAGGTTGTCGGTGCTGTCGGGCAGGAGGGTGAAGTTCCTTTGTGCGCTCTCCCATCCTTCCACGTCCACTTTCTCGCATCTGAGTATGAATGGTTTTTCGTCCATGAGCGTGTCTCTCTTGACAGCCAGGTGTATCTTTGTGGTGTCGATGCGGAGGATGGGTGTTGCGGACTCCAAGGTGATGGAGTTGTCGGGCATCATGTCGCTCTTGATGTTCACCTTGAGGTCGAGAGGCGTGGATGGCATCTCCTCTTGCACATCCATCCCTTTCTTTCGTGCCTTCTCTTGCTGCTTCTCCCATTTTTCACGCTCTTTCTGCCATTCCTTCATTCGTTTGGCGTAGGGCTCCTTGGAAAGGACGGTGATGGTGTCGGTTTTGGTTTCCAGGATGCCGGTGCTGTCGGTGGCCAGGAAGCGTAGTTGCATCCTCAGGCTGTCCTGGTTGATGAGCAGGGTGTCTTTCAGCCAGTAGCGCAGGGTGTCGAGTTGCTCGCTTGCTTCGAGCAGGAAGGCGTCACGCTCATCGAAGTTGAGGCCTTCGATTTCAGGCATTTGTGGGTTTCCGTATGTGAAGAAGAGTGTGAAGTTGTCGGCCTGCTTTCTTTCGTTTTTGAGGAAATAGCGGTCGGTCTGTTCTTCGGTGAATGCCCTTAGCACGATGTTGTCGGGCAGGAAATGGGTGTAATTTGTGGGGATGATGTCGGCAATGTGCAGGGAGTCTCTCCACAGCGTGTCTTGCTTGACGTCGGGTTTGAATGATGGGGTGATGATGTCGTGTGAGAATGCGATTTTCTCACTTTTCTGCGAGTGTACGTAGTCACCGTCGGCTTCTTGCAATGCATAGATGCGGTAGTTGCCTGGCGCCACACCTTTGATGACGAAATAGCCGCGGCTGTCGGTTCGTGCCACTCTCAGCATGGGCAGCGTGGTGAAGGCAGAGTCGGCAAGGTTGTCATAAAGTCCGACGAGTATTCCCTTGATGGGTTCCATGTTTTCAGCCTCCACGACATACCCTGCCACTTCCATGGTGTCGATGTGTTCTCCTGTGGAAAAACTGTATGTGTAGTTGCCCAAAGGGTTTCCCTCGTTGTTGTCCGAGATGGCGTCGGAGAAGTCCACGGTGTATGTGGTGTTGGGTTTGAGACTGTCCTTTAGTTCAACGATGATGCGTCTTCCTGCTCCCTTTATCTCCGGGGCTTCTATTTGTGGTGGCGATATGACGACTTTCTCCGTGGGGTTGTCGAGTTTGATGAACTCGTCGAAGAGAATGGTGATGGTGCGTTGGTTGACGTTTGTGGACTGGTCTTTTGGCGAGGTTTCCACCACGTGTGGCGGTGTCTCGTCAAACCAACCTCCATCGGGCTGCCCCATCCTGGCGCAGCCGGTGAGAGTGACTATCGCTATGGCGAGCAGGAGGAGGGGTTTTCTCATACGTTCATTTCAAGAAGTTCTTCTATCACGTTTCGGCTGTTGGAGAGGCGTGGCACTTTGTGCTGTCCGCCAAGTTTTCCTCGTGCTTTGAGCCATTGGTTGAAGAGGTCGTGCCTTGCCTTGACCACTTCCAGGTGTTGCAGTGTGATGTCCTTGTGACGCTTGGCCTCGTAGTCGCTGTTGATTTCCTGCAGTTTTTGGTCGAGGATGTCTGAGAAACTCTCTATGCTGTCTGGCTCTTTGGCAAACTCGATGAGCCATTGGTGGCGGCATTTGGCATGGTTGTCCATGAACACCGGTGCGGCAGTGTATTCGAGCACCTCCGCCCCTGTCTTGCTGCATGCGTATTCCAGTCCCTTTTCTGCGTTGTCCACGATGAGCTCCTCGCCGAAAGCGTTGATGAAATGCTTTGTTCTTCCGGTGATGGTGAATTTGTAGGGCTTTGTTGATGAGAATGTGATGGTGTCTCCAATGAGGTATCTCCACAGTCCGCATGAGGTGGAGATGATCATGGCATAGTTGACGCCTTTTTCCACTCCGTCGAGAGGTACGATGGTTGGCTTCTCCTTGTGAAGTTCTTCCACCGGTATGAATTCGTAGAAGATGTCGTAGTCGAGCATCAGCAGCATGTTGGGGTCGTTCAAGTCGTCCTGCAGTCCGAAGAAGCCTTCGCTGGCGTTGTAGGTCTCCATGTAACGCATCCTGCTGCTTTGTATGATTTGCTCGTATTGGTGCCTGTAGGGGGTGAAAGCCACTCCACCGTGGAAGAACACTTCCAAGTTGGGCCACACCTCGTTGATGTATTGTTTTCCGGAGATTTCCAACACGCGTGTGAGAACGGAGAGCATCCACGAAGGCACACCGGACAGGTTGGTGACGTTCTTGTTGATTGTCTCCCTTGCGATGCGCTCCCTTTTCACCTCGAAGTCGGAGAGCAGCGCCGTCCTTTTCTTAGGCACTCTCGCCAGGTTGAACAGGGGGTTGATGTTTTCTATGAGGATGGCGCTCAGGTCTCCCACCAATGAGTCGTTGATGTCGTAGTTGGTGGCGTGACTGCCGCCGAGGATGAGTGACTTTCCATCGAAGAAACGGCTGTCGGGACGGTTCTTGAGATAGACGGCCACGCTGTCTGTTCCTCCGGCGTAGTGTATTCGCTGCAGTCCTTCGTCACTGACGGGTATGAATTTGCTCTTGTCATTGGTGGTGCCCGATGACTTGGCGAAGTATCTCACCCTCCCAGGCCAGAGGATGTTGTTTTCACCATGTCGCATGCGGTCGATGTCACCCTTGAGCTCTTCATAGGTGTTCACCGATATGTTGTTGATGAAACTCTCGTAGTCTGTGATGGTGCTGAAGAGGTGCTTCCGGCCGAATTCGGTGTCTTTTGCTCGTTGCAACAAGTGTCGCAACACGCTGTGCTGCATGTCGGCGGCGTGCTCCGTGTAATATCGGTCGAGAGCTTTTTGTCTTGAACTTAAATAGAGTCTGTTGACAATCTTCGTTATACTCATTGTTACGTTTTTTCCTTATTTCAAGCGGACAAGAGCTTATTAAGGATGCAAAATTACCCCAAAGTTTTGTAAAAAGGTGCTTTTTCACCTTTTTTAATATTCTTTGTTGGGCTTGTGGTGTAGTTTGTCATCTTTGCTCTTCGGCGAATGCTGCCTCCTCGGCAGCAGCGATGATGTCCTCTCTCGAGGCCTCACCCGGGGTTGCTGTGATGTCGCTGAGGTCGAATTCATCATTGTCCTCCTTCTTCATTTCCTTGGCGACAGTCGTTTTCGGTGATTTGCCGGGATTTTGCTTTTCAGCGTCCTTGTTGCTTGTTATGATGAAGTCATCTTTTGCCTCCGTGTTTGGCACGTTTTCCACTGGCTCCTCCTCCATCTTTGTCCGGTTGGCCTTGGAGGCGAATACCGCCTCGATGTATTGTGGCTCCTTGCGAAGGCGTTCCAGGGTGAGTTTCGAGGCCATCTGCTGACTTTCTTTCTTGGAATATCCTTTTCCTATGCATCCTTCGATGCCTTCGAGCATCACCATGTATTGGAACATGGGGCTTCCACCGCTGTCCTTCTTCTGCTCAACGAGTTGGAAATCCACGTTGACGCGGTTTTTCTGACTCCACTCGATGAGTTTGCTTTTGAAGTTGACCTCCTTGTACGCCACCTTGTCGATGTTGATGAGTTTGCCCAGGATGCGCTTTTTTATGAAAAGCATGCAAGACTCATATCCCTTGTCGAGGTAGATGGCTCCCACCAAGGCCTCGAATGCGTTCCCTCCAAGGTAGCTGTTGTGGGAGCCGGACGTGCCGGAGGTGACGATGAGGTTGGTGATGCCCAGTTCGTTGGCCAGTTTGTTGAGGGTCTCCCTTTGTACGATTTTGCTCCTTGTATTGGTGAGAAATCCTTCTCTTTTTCCTTCAAAGCGCTTGAATACGATGTGGCCCACGACGGCACCAAGCACGGCGTCGCCGAGAAACTCGAGCCTCTCGTTGTTGATGGGTTTCCCTTTCTCCTTGTGCATGATGCTCTTGTGCATCAATGCCTGCTTGTAATATTTGATGTTGTCGGGGTAGAAGCCAAGGATGTCGTATAGAGCCGAATAAAGCTCCTTGTCCTGACGGAAAAGGAGCTTTATGCGTCCGATGAGTTTATTCAGCATATTTCTTGAAGACGACACATGCGTTGTGCCCTCCAAAGCCGAAGGTGTTGCTCAGTCCGGCTCTGACAGTACGCTTTTGTGCCTTGTTGAAGGTGAAATTGAGGTTGTAGTCAATCTCCTCGTCCTTGTCGTCGTCATCGTGGTTGATGGTGGGTGGCACGATGTCGTTTTTCACGGCGAGGAGGGTCAGCATGGCCTCCACGGCTCCTGCTGCTCCGAGAAGGTGCCCTGTCATCGACTTGGTGCTGCTGATGTTGAGGCGGTATGCTGCTTCTCCGAAGACGTCCTTGATGGCTTTCACCTCTGAGATGTCTCCCACGTGTGTTGAGGTGCCGTGTACGTTGATGTAGTCGATGTCTTCCGGCTTCAATCCAGCATCATCAAGTGCGTTCTGCATCACCAGTCGTGCTCCAAGGCCCTCAGGGTGTGAGGCGGTGATGTGATAGGCGTCGGCGCTCATGCCCTCGCCCACCATCTCTGCGTAAATCTTCGCTCCGCGAGCCTTGGCGTGCTCCAGTTCCTCGAGGATGAGGCATCCTGCTCCCTCGGCCATGACGAAGCCGTCGCGGCTCTTGCTGAAAGGCCTGGAGGCGCGTGCCGGGTCGTCGTTGCGGGTGGAGAGGGCCTTCATGGAGTTGAAACCTCCCACTCCGCAGGCGCAGATGGCCGACTCGGCTCCTCCTGCTACGATGGCGTCGGCCTTTCCAAGTCTGATGAGGTTGAAGGCGTCGGCCAGGGCGTTGCTTGAAGAAGCGCATGCCGAAGTGGTGGTGTAGTTGGGGCCATGGAAGCCGAAATGTATGGAGATGTGCCCGGCTGCAATGTCTGCAATCATCTTAGGGATGAAAAATGGGCTGAAGCGAGGGCCGTCGGCCTCGTGCACACCATAGTATTTCACCTCTGACTCAAAGGTGTTGATACCTCCTATCCCCACACCGTAAATCACGCCGATACGGTCTTTGTTCACACGCTCCAAGTCCATGCCGCAGTCGCCAACGGCCTGAATGGCGGCGATGAGCGCCAGTTGGGTGTAACGGTCCATCTTCCGGGCTTCCTTCATGTCGAGGTAGTCGCCGATGTTGAGGTTCTTCACCTCGCATGCGAAATGTGTCTTGAATTTGGATGTGTCACATTGTGTTATTTCGGCAGCTCCGCTAACGCCGGCAATGATGTTGTTCCATGTTTCCTCTGGTGTGTTTCCCAAGGGTGTTACAGCTCCCAATCCGGTTACTACTACTCTTTTTAATTCCATTGAAATGACGTTGTATATGAAAAGTGGTGGGTTAAAAAAGTGGTTTATAGCCACGGCTCATCACTAAGAATGGGCAGCCGGGACTATAAACCACAATATGAAAGTCGGGGTATGACTTGCTTATTTGTTGATGTTGGCCTCAATATACTTGACGGCGTCGCCCACGGTTTGGATTTTCTCAGCCTTGTCGTCGGAGATGGAAACGTCGAATACTCTTTCGAACTCCATGATCAGCTCTACTGTGTCGAGCGAATCAGCTCCGAGGTCTCCCTGGAAACTTGACTCAAGCTTGATATCACTTTCATTTTGGCAGAGTTTGTCAACGATGATTTCTCTTACCTTTTTCTCGATTTCTGACATGATAATCTAAATTAAAATGTTGATAATTGTTTTCTGTTTTCAAATTCGGGTGCAAAGGTGCGAATTTTTATTCACGTGTGCAAATATTTTGCTAAAAAAAGGCTCTCGTGTTGCACAAAACCATATTAATTGTGCAAAAATCAAGGTTAAAATGAAAAAAAACACTCAATTATTTGCGGTGTTTGCCTTTAATTGCTATATTTGCAAATGCAAGCGCCGTCGCTTCGACTACTTTGTTGCGCCGGCATCACATCATCATTTAAGGAAACACACATGTCAAACACAGAAGGATACAACATCGTTTTCAACAAAGCCATCACCGACTACCACATTCTCGACAACGTGGACACGCCAATCAGCAACCCCTACGACAGGGACTCCTTGGAGAACCGCCTCTACCTGAAATGCTGGATTGACACCGTGCAATGGCATTTGGAAGACCTCATCCGCGACCCGCACATCAACCCGCTGGATGCCCTGCAGCTCAAGCGCAGGATAGACCGCAGCAATCAGGACCGCACCGACTTGGTGGAGCAGATAGACGCCTATTTCCTCCATCACTTCAGCGACGTGGTGGTGAAACCTGGTGCGCGCATCAACACCGAGAGCCCGGCTTGGGCCATCGACCGCCTCTCCATCCTGGCACTTAAAATCTATCACATGCGCGAGCAGGTGGAGCGTAAGGATGCCGACGAAGCACACCGCGAGCGGTGCCGTGCAAAGCTTGCCGTGTTGTTGGAGCAGCAGCGCGACCTTTCACTGGCCATTGACCAACTGCTTGCCGACATTGCCTCCGGCGAGAAATATATGAAGACTTATCGTCAGATGAAGATGTACAACGACCCTTCCACCAACCCAGTGCTTTACAAGAAGAACTAAGAAGGAGGAAAGACGATGGTGAGAAACGAACATCTTCTTGTCATGCGCTTCTCAGCCATGGGCGACGTGGCCATGCTCGTCCCCGTGGTGTACTCCGTGGCCATGCAATATCCCGACTTGCGCATCACGGTGCTCAGTCGCGGCTTTGCCAAGGCCTTTTTTGACGGCCTGGCTCCCAACGTTGGTTTCATGGAGGCTGACTTGGGAAAGGAATATAGAGGTTTGCGCGGGCTCAACGCCCTTTATCGTCGCTTGAAGGCGAAGCATTTCACCGCCATCGCCGACATGCACGACGTGCTTCGCACACAATACCTTCGCACCCGCTTCTCCATCGACCGTTACAAGGTGTTCCACATCGACAAGCACCGCTCCGGCAAGAAGCGGATGATTGCCACCACCAACCGCCAGTTGGTGCAACAGCCCACGGCCTTTGAGAACTACGCCGATGTGTTGGCGCGCTTGGGGTATCCTGTGGATCTGAATTTCAAGTCGCTCTTCTCCCCACAAGGTGGCAACCTGCGCCAAGTGTCCATACCAGAACTGAAGGAGAAGAAGTCGTTTCACAAGTGGATAGGCATCGCTCCTTTCGCCGCCCATGACACAAAGGAATATCCTTTGGAGCAGATGGAGGCGGTGGTGGCCAACCTCTGCCAGCTATACACCAATGCCCGCCTGCTGCTCTTCGGCGCAGGCCGTCGCGAGCGTGAGTGCTTCGAGCGTTGGTGCGAGAAATATCCCAAGTGCCTGGCTGTCTCCACACATGCCGCCAGCCTCTATGAGGAGTTGGTGGTGATGAGCCACCTCGATGTCATGGTGTCCATGGACAGTGCCAACACCCACTTGGCATCCATCGTCGATGTGCCGGTGGTGGGAATATGGGGCTCCACCCATCCTTTCGCCGGCTTCATGGGTTGGAGACAGGACCTCGACACGCAGGTGCAACTCGACATGGCTTGTCGGCCGTGCAGCATCTATGGCAACAAGATGTGCCGTCGTGGAGACTTGGCATGCTTGGCGGGCATCAAGCCCGAGCAGGTGCTGGAAAAGGTGGAGATGGTGCTCAACCACAAGAACAAGCGTCCTTGATTATTTTATTCTTTAACTATAAAAACTTGAGATTATGAAGTACATTTGCGACACTTGTGGGTATGTATATGACCCAGCTGAGGGCGACCCCGACAATGGCATCGCCGCCGGCACAGCTTTCGAAGACCTTCCCGATGACTGGGTATGCCCCATCTGCGGTGTAGGAAAAGAGGATTTCAGCCCCGACGAGTAAAAAGGCCACAACCGCCTGCTCACAAAAGACTCCCTAAGAAACCCTGGGAAATCCCGGATGTCTTAGGGAGTCTTGGTTTTTTTCCTAGGAAGCCCTAGGATGCCCTAGAAAATCCTAGGATATCCTCTCCAGTCCTCTCTTATCCTATTATATCCTCTAAAAATCCTTTGCATGCACGCAGCGCAGGTTTTTCTCTAACTGCGCCACGCTGCTGGCGCCCACCAGCACGGAGGTGACGCCTTTCTGCGCCAAAATCCATGCCAGGGCCATCTCGGCCAATGTCTCTCCGCGCCCTGCAGCCTGCTCGTTGAGTTGTAGCAGTTGTTGATGGAGCTCAGGGGTGAGCACGTCGCTTGTCAGCGAGCCGCCTCTCGACATGCGTGAGTCTTCGGGGATGCCGTTCAGGTACCGGTCGGTGAGCAGTCCCTGCGCTAATGGGGAGAAAGAGATGAAGCCGATGCCGTGCTCGTGGCAATAGTCGGTAATGCCCTTTTCCTGTGGCGAGCGGTCGAGCAAGTTGAGTTTGTCTTGGAAGATGAGCAGCGGCACGTCGCGCTCCCTGAGATATTTGTCTGCCACTTTCAGTGCCTCCAGTGGCCATCTGGAGATGCCCACATAGAGGGCCTTCCCTTGTCTTACGATGTCCACGAGGGCTTGGAGGGTCTCCTCCAACGGTGTCTCGGGGTCATAGCGGTGGCTGTAGAAGAGGTCCACATATTCCAGGTTCATGCGTCGCAGGCTTTGCTCCAAGCTTGCGAAGAGGTATTTTCTCGAACCCCAGTTGCCGTAGGGTCCCTCCCACATGTCGTATCCTGCCTTGGAACTGATGAAGAGTTCGTCGCGGTAGGGTGCGAAGTCTTCCTTCATCAGCCGGCCCATGGTTTCCTCCGCCGTGCCGTATGGCGGCCCGTAGTTGTTGGCCAGGTCGAAATGAGTGATGCCGTGGTCGAAGGCATAGTGTGTGATGTCGCGACTGCGTTGGTATGGGTCGCAGTCCCCGAAATTGTGCCAGAAGCCGAGAGAGACTTTTGGCAGCAGCACGCCACTTTTCCCGCAGCGGCGGTAGAGGTTGTCCGCGTCGGCATAGCGGTCGGGTGCGGCGGTGTAATGTTGCTTGGTGTTCATGGCTTTTCTTTTTCTGTTTGTTCTATCAGGAGCAGCAGTTTTTCCACTGCCAGGCTTTCAGGTATGTTCTTTTCCACGCATTCCTTCCTCCGGTAGAGCGACACGCGCCCGGGGCCTGCTCCCACATATCCGTAGTCGGCGTCGGCCATCTCGCCCGGTCCGTTGACGATGCATCCCATGATGCCTATCTTGAGGCCCTTGAGATGTTGTGTGGCGGCTTTGATGCGTGCGATGGTGGCTTGCAGGTCGTAGAGCGTTCGTCCGCAGCCCGGGCAACTGATGTACTCGGTCTTGCTCATGCGCAGTCTCCCGGCTTGGAGGATGGCGAAGGCGGTGTGTGCCAGGTCGTCGTATGAGATGTCTCCCTCGTTGGACAGCCATATCCCGTCGGCGAGGCCGTCGGCCATGAGTGCTCCCATGTCGGCGGCGGCATCCAATTGGAGCATCCCCAATTGGTCTTTGCCGTACTTGTAGTTGTGGAGGAAGATGAGCGGGTTTTCAAGCCCCTCCCTCATCAGTTCGTGTGCCAGAGCGCGGTGCTCTCCCAAGGGATTGGTGTTGCTGCTCACGCTCACCACGGCCACCTCGGGATGATTTCTCAGGCACGACAAGTATTCTTCCCTGTGCTCCCCGTAGTGTACGAGGAGGAATTTCAAGGGGATGTCGTTGTCTTTGATGAACCCTGCCTCATGGGGTTGGTAGAGGGGGTATGTGCCCGGTAGCGACAGCCATGCATCGTGGTCCATGATGAAGGATTGCCCTGGGCCTCCGGTGTGTGGGGGGCAGTCTTTCCCGGTGTAGATGAAGTCGGGTCGGATGTTTCCGGTGCGTTTGGACTCATCACACGCTCCGGGGCAGACGACGACGGGCAGGTTGTCGCCGCCCACTATTCCGATGGCCTTGGTCTTCCTGCGACGGGGTGCGGCGTAGTCGAAGCCGTCGAAAGGTGTTGCGTCGATGGGTGCATGGCCTTCGCGCTTGACGAAATGCTCCGCCAAGTGTCGTGCCAC
Organism: uncultured Prevotellaceae bacterium; assembly: GCA_902792855.1. Classification (GTDB taxonomy): domain Bacteria; phylum Bacteroidota; class Bacteroidia; order Bacteroidales; family Bacteroidaceae; genus Prevotella. The sequence continues at coordinate 4,557 of CADBBP010000011.1, read as the reverse complement.
GGGTATTTCGCATTCAGGCTCCTCGCTGAGCGACACGCGTATGGTGTCGCCGATGCCGTCGGCCAGCAGCGCCCCGATGCCCACGGCGCTCTTGATGCGGCCGTCCTCTCCCTCGCCGGCCTCCGTCACGCCGAGGTGAAGCGGGAAGTGCATGTCTTCCTTGTCCATCTGCTCCACAAGCAACCTCACCGACTGCACCATGACCATGGTGTTGGAGGCCTTGATGGAGATGACGACGTTGTGAAATTGCTCCCTCTTGCAGATGCGCAGGAACTCCATGCAGCTCTCCACGATGCCTTGCGGTGTGTCGCCATACCTCGACATGATGCGGTCGGAGAGCGAACCGTGGTTGACGCCGATGCGCAGGGCGGTGCCGTGCTCGCGGCAGATGGCTAAAAGTGGCAGCAGCGTTTCCTCTATCTTCTTGATTTCCTGGACGTATTCCTCGTCGGTGTATTCCAGTTGTTTGAACGTCCTGGCGGGGTCCACATAGTTGCCGGGGTTGATGCGCACCTTCTCGCAGTTCCGGGCAGCCACCTCCGCCACGTGTGGGTTGAAGTGTACGTCGGCCACCAAGGGGGTGTCGAACCCCTCCTGTCGCAGGCGGAGGCGTATGTTGGCCATGTTCTCGGCCTCCCTCGTGCCTTGCGTGGTGAACCGCACGTATTCACCCCCGGCTTGGATGATGCGTCGGGCCTGCTCCACACACCCCTCTGTGTCGGTGGTGGGCACAGTGGCCATCGACTGCACACGGATGGGTTGCTCTCCCCCTAACGGGCAGTTGCCCACGGCGACTTCCGTCGATGCCCTGCGGTGGTAGTTGAAAAGGTTGTTCATTGCTCAGTTGGTCTTGTAGCTGTATTGCTTGATGTCGGCCAGTTGTTGGTTGGCCTTCTCTATCTTCTCGCCTAAGCGCGACTTGTAGTTCTCCACCTTGCGGGCCACGTCCTCGTCGCCCAAGGCGAGCATCTCTGCTGCGAGGATGGCGGCGTTGAGGGCCCCGTTGACGCCAACGGTGGCCACCGGTATGCCGGGAGGCATTTGCACGATGCTCAGCAGGGCGTCGAGGCCGTCGAGCATGCCTTTGATGGGTACGCCGATGACGGGGAGTGTGGTGGAGGCGGCGATGACGCCGGGCAGTGCTGCCGCCATGCCTGCGGCGGCGATGATGACTTTCACTCCGCGCCCCTTGGCGTCTTGGGCGAATTGTTCCACGGCTTTTGGCGTGCGGTGTGCCGAGAGTGCGTTCACCTCGAAGGGTATTTCCATTTCATCGAGCAGGCCCATGGCCTTCTCCATGACGGGCAGGTCGCTGGTGCTGCCCATGATGATGCTTACTAATGGTGTCATGGTGTGGTGTATTTTGGATTGTTGTCAGATGGAGAGGAGTGCGCAAGCCATCCCTATGAAATAGCCTCCCACCACTTGTCCGAGCGTGTGGCCTTGGAGTTGCATGCGGCTGGAACCCACCATGCCGGCCATGAGCAGGATGAGGCACAGCCACCAGGTGGGGTTGAAGGAGAACACCTCTGCGAATGCCACGACGGCTCCCGTGAGTGCGCCCATGGCGGCGGTGTGTATGGAGATGTGCCATCGCCTTTGTATGAGTGCGCAGATGATCAGCACCATCATGGCAGCAACGAGGATGCACCTTATGGTGTAAGGCACATGGTTGACACTCAGGCAGTAGTAGCACCAGAAGTAGTTGGCCATGGTGATGACGAAGGGGATGGTCTGCTTTTGCCTGTCTTCCTTCAGGTCTTCCTTGTTCCACCCCCGGTATCGGCAATAGATGCGTATGAGGGTGGTGGGCAGCATGATGGTGAAGAGGACCACATGGATGAGGATGTAGAGTTTCACCTGCCAGTTCAGGAGGCTGAGGTAGCTGAAGGTGAAGAGGGCCAGCAGCCCGATGACGGGCATGTAGAGTGGCGAGGCGACAGCGCTCACCACTTTCGACAGTTGTGTCACGTCATTCTCTTTCATTGTTTTCTTAGGCTTGAGCGGGGGATGTTCATTTGCTCGCGGTATTTCACGATGGTGCGGCGTTTGGTGTTGAAGCCTCGTTTCTTGATTTCCTCTTCCAACTGCATGTCGGTGAGCGGGTGTCGCTTGTCCTCGTGGTCGATGATTTCCTTGAGCAGGCTTTTTATCTTCCTTGTTGAGACCTCGTCGCCGTCGTTGTCGTAGCGGTCGTTGAAGAAGAAGCGCAGTCGGAAGACACCCCATGGCGTGTCGGCATATTTCTCATTGGTCACACGGGAGATGGTGGAGATGTCGAGACCCGTGTCGCCGGCCACGTCCTTGAGCGTCATGGGGCTCAGGTCGGCCTCGTCGCCGTCGAGGAAGAATTTCTTCTGCCGCTTGATGATGGCAGCCATGGTTTTCGTCAGTGTGGCTTGACGTTGCTGGATGGCCTCGATGAGCATCTTGGCACCCTCCACGTCTTTGCGCAGGAGTGGCAGGGCCTCCTTGTCGCGTTGCGAGAGTCCCTTGATGTTGTTGATGGTTTCCAAGTAGGCTTCCGAGACTTCCAACTGTGGCAGGCGGCCGCGGTTGAGGGTGAAGTTGACATGCCCCTCCTCGTCGGTCTCCACCACGAAGTCGGGCGTGACTTGCAGCTTGCTGGTCCCAACGGCCTCTCCCAAGGCGGCACCGGGCTTGGGGTTGAGTTTTCTCACCTCCGCCCTGATGCTCTCTTTTTGCTCATCGTCGAGGTGCAGTGCTCGTTGCAACTTGTCCCAGTGGTTCTTGATGAGGTCGTCGAAATAGGTGCCGATGATCTTGGTGAGCATGTCTTTCATCCACCCCTCCTTGCGCCGCCTCACCTGTAGCATGAGGCATTGCTGCAAGTTGCTGGCACCGATGCCAGGAGGGTCGAAGTCGTGCAGGATGGCCAGCACGTCCTCCACCTCTTCCGGCGTGCATTCGAAATTGTGGTAGATGTCCATCTCGTCGCAGATGGTGTCGCAGGTCTTGCGCAGCAGTCCGTCGTTGTCGAGCGAACCGATGAGGTATTCCATGATGTACCGCTGTCGGTCGTCGAGGTCGCATTCACCCATCTGCTCCTTGAGTTTGTCATAAAACGACACGCTGTCGGAGGGGTCCTGGCGTGGGCCTTGCACCTGCACGGGGATGGCGTCTTCCCACGTGTCGTAGTCGTTGGTGGGTGGCTCCTCCGTGGCGGCGGGTGCTGCCGGTTCCTCCCACGCCGGCTCTTCGCTGGGCGTGGCTTCCAAGGCGGGGTTGTCTATGAGTTGGTGACTGATGTATTCCTGCAGTTGGTCCACCGGCTTCTCTATCATCTGCCCGATGAGCAGCTGAAGGGGGGTGAGCCGCTGTTTCTGCGTCTGTTTCAGTCCTTGCTTGAGTGATTGCTTGGCCATGGCTTCCTGCTATGTTGACGTTATAGCCTACAAATATAATACCAAGAAAGCAAATATGGTGTTTCCTTTAAACTTTTTTAAGGAATGGTTACTCTATGTCTCCGTTGATGAATTTTTTCTCTTTTGGCGTGAAATCGTCGGTGGAGGCCTCCCAGGTTGGGTCGGGCATGTACCACCACAGTTTGTTGAAATATGCTTTCAGTTTGTCGTCCTTGAACACGTATCCACGGTGGGCGTATGGCAGGTTGCGCAGGATGCGCTTGTCCATTTTCTCTTCTTGCCAACTGGGAACGTAGGTTTTGCTCCTGTCGTAGAAATAGCCAAAGGGGTATTCTTCGTTGAAACTGGTGTAAATGTCGGCGGAGGAGATGTCGAGGTCGTCCACGGGCTTGAAGTTGCGTGCGTGCCATTCCACGACGCCGTTGCGAAGGGTCACCTCCGTGAAAGTGGTGTCAAAACCAAAATTGTTCTTGCGTATCTTTCCCTTGCCTTCAACTACCTTGAAGGGGGCGGAGGAGAAGAGGGAGTCTTCAATGATGAAATGCTTGGCGGTGCCGTCGGCCTTGATGCGCAGTGTGAAGTCGTCGATTTGACGGTTGGCCCAGCGCATGGCGGGCTTCAGCCAATAAGGCACCTCGAAGGTGCGCCCTACGCCAAACGACATGCAGTAGCGGTAGGTGTGGTGTACCGTGTTGAGGCCTTCCTTGAAATTGGCGGTGAAGAGGTATGCGTAAGCGAAGGGCACGGTTTCGTTGGTCTTGGTGTCATAAAGGTGACAGCCAGCATCCCAGTCGCCCTCCTTGTCCAACAAATATCGATTGCGGTCAACAGGCTCGAAGTTGCATTCCTCATCAAGTGGTGTCACCACGATGGCGTTGCGGTATTCCATCTGTTTCCCATTCAACGTGGCGGTGAAGTTGGAGATGTAGGGATGCTTTCCGGCTTTGTTCACTGTCTCCTCGGCATTGTAGGGGGCTTGGGCCTCGAACCCCATCTCCACCGTTTTGGCCTTGCCACGGTTCATAAACTCATATTGCACATCGACGGAGGCATAGCCGTCGTCGCAAAGGCTGATGGTGAGCACTTCCTTCACCACGGCGATGTCGGTCTCCCGCACGGGCACCAACTGGTTGCCGTTCACGTAATACACGCCGTCATTGGCTTGCATGGT
>CADBBP010000010.1 GCA_902792855.1 uncultured Prevotellaceae bacterium | reverse complement strand
GCATCATTGCAACGCGACGAAGTGGACGAGCGTTACATGCAGGAGGCACGCAACGGCACGGCCACCTATAGGGGCTCTGTGACTAAAACTGCGGGACGCATCGACCTCGTGAGCGACGTGAACGGATACACGGAAGCCAATTTTCCCAAAGGTTCGCGCCCTGCGGGCTGGGACAGTGACAAAGACGGCATGCCTGACGCTTGGGAATTGGCCAACGGTTTGAATCCCAACAATGCCAGCGATGCAGCCCTCTTCACCATCGATACAGAAAAGCAATGGTATAGCAACTTGGAGGTTTATCTCAACTCCTTGGTGGAGGACATCATGAAGAACGGAAATGCTGATGCCCAGAGCACCGTGGATGATTATTATCCTTCGTGTGTAAACGGCATCCAAGGTTTAGAATATTCCGAACCAATGGGTTGCGAATATTACACACTCGATGGTGTCAAACTCTCCACACCTTCCCGTGGTCTTTTCATTCGTGTGGAGAGGAAAGCAGATGGCTCACGTGTTAGCAGAAAATTGATTCGCAAATAAAAGAAGACTTTATAAAACGATCAATTTGAAAAATCCCGCTTGCATCGGCAAGCGGGATTTTTGATGATTGATAGACCAGTCTTAGAATGCAGCAATGAGTTCTTCGTTGCTGTAGGCGTCTGCGCCGTAGCAGGTCTTCAGATAGGCCAGTCCAATCTTGTAGTCTTCCTCGGTGAAGGAGTCTGTTGCCTCCTTGGCCACCACTACGTCATATCCCAGGCAGTAGGCGTCGGCCGAAGTGTGGCGCACACACATGTGAGCATGGAGACCGGTCATGACAACAGTCTTCACTCCCAGTTCCTTGAGCAGGATGTCAAGGTCTGTCTGGAAGAAGCCGCTGTAGCGGCGCTTGGGCACCACATAGTCTTTTTCACAAAGTTTGAGTTCGGGTATTACCTCCGCACCCTTTGTTCCGGCTATGGCATGGTCGCCCCACAGTTTGAGCTCGCGGTCGATGCCCTTGATGTGTGCGTCGTTGCAGAAGATGACCGGCACACCTGCCTCGCGTGCTGCATCGAGCAGTTGGGCGGTTGCAGGCACGATGGCCTTTCCACGGTCGCATCCTAATGCGCCTGTAACAAAGTCGTTGAGCATGTCTACGACCAGAATTGCTGGCTTGTCAAGCTTGTTCATTTTTTTTCTTGGGTTAAAAATTTGTTTGTTTGAGTTATGAAATATGGCCATCTGCCGTCATTCCACGGCAATGGTGATGGTTTCTGTTTTCAAGTCCACGGCTTTTGCCTTGAGTGTAGCCTTTCCCGGCTGCTTGCCAGCTCTTAGCACTACGAGGCATTTGCCATTGAAGGCTTTTCTGTTGTCGGCTTTGAAACGCTCCATGGATGTCTGGCACCCATTGTCCACACCGGCGATGTTGACGTTTCCGTCCACCTCAAAAAACACTTGGTTCTCTGCGTTGGGACAAAGGTTGCCATCCTTGTCCACTACTTCCACTGTGACGAATGCGAGGCTCTTTCCATCTGCCGCCATGGTCTGCCGGTCAGTGGTGAGGCGTAAATGATGAGGTGGTCCTGCCGTTCGTATGACTTTCTGTCTCACTTCACGACCATCTTGTCTTGCCACAACCTTCACCTCTCCTGGTTCAAAAGTCACTCGCCACATCACATGGTATTGGTGGCTGTCGGCCTTGCGTCTCACACCCATGCTCTTCCCATTGATGTATAGTTCCACTTCGTCGGCTTGGTTGTAGTAGCACCACATGTCGATTGTCTGGCCCTCCAACCAATTCCAATGTGGGAAGAGGTGCAGCACGGGCTTGTTGGTCCACTCACTTTGGTACATGTAATATGTGTCCTTGGGGAAGCCAGCCAAATCAACGATGCCGAAATAGCTGCTCCTTGCTGGGAAGGAATATGGTGTTGGCTCACCAATGTAGTCGAAGCCAGTCCAGATGAATTGACCTCCCACAAAATCATTGTGCTTCACCACATCCCAAGTCTCCTCGTGCGTGCTACTCCATGATGCGTGCATGTTGTCGTATGCGCTACATTTCATTGATGGGTCGGAATAGGGCAACCACCACTCCACGGGGGCTACATATACGGAATCGCTGGGCATCATATAAAACCCTCTTGTTTGCAGAGCCGACACACTCTCACTGAAGATAAAAGGTTTTCCAGGAAAGTTTTTCGGCACGTCCTTCACCCACTGGTGGTGATAGTTGAAGCCGATGATGTCGATGGCACCACTTTTAAAGAGGTGGTTGTTGGGGTCAGGCTCATTGCATCCCGCTGTGACAGGTCTTGTCTTGTCGTACTTCTTGACGATGGAAGCCAAGTGTCGTGTGAGAAGCGAGTTGACACTCAACTCTCCCTCTTTGGCGAGTGTGGATGCGTCGTGGCCGGCATTGAGTATGAGATTTGCCTGTTCGAGGGTGAGCGTATCGGCTTCTGCCGAAGACCATTGCTCAAGCACCTCGTTGCCAATGCTCCACATGAGGATGGAGGGGTGGTTGCGGTCGCGCAGCAACAAGTCGGTGAGGTCGCGCTCATGCCACTCGTCGAAGAAACGTGCGTAATCGTTTTGTGTCTTCTTTCTCCTCCACATGTCAAACGACTCGTCCATGACAATGAACCCCATGGTGTCGCACATATTGAGCAATTCCGGAGCGGGCGGGTTATGGGAGCACCTGATGGCATTGACGCCCATCTCCTTGAGTATGCGCAATTTGCGGTGTAAGGCATCTTCTGCAACGGCCGCTCCGAGACATCCCAAGTCGTGATGTTCGCACACACCGTTGATTTTCATAGACTTTCCATTGAGTGAGAAACCTTTTTGGGGGTCGAACTGATAAAATCTGAATCCTGTGTTGGTGACGTATGTATCCACGATTTTACCATCCAACACCAGTTCTGTTGTCACCTTATAAATATAAGGGTTGTCGGTGGACCATAGTATAGGCTTTCTCACCTTGAGTCGTGCATTCGTGTTCTTGCTCTTTGTGGAGGCCACCACTTTTCCTTCGGCATCGGTGATGGTGTGTGTAATTATTGGCCGTGCGCCAGATTTGTCATCGTCAGCCAACGTCACTTCGATATTTACATCCCCCTTTGATGTGGTGGAGACATACACTCCCCAATGAGCCACATGGAGTTGGGCTGTGGAAGTAAGCCACACATGGCGATAGACACCACAACCGCTGTACCACCTGGAGTTGGGCTGGTCGCTATTGTCCACCCTGACAGCCATCACATTGTCTCCACCCCTGTTAAGATAGGGAGTGAGGTCGTATTCAAAAGAACTGTAACCGTAGGGCCTTTGTCCGAGAAGGTGCCCGTTGAGATACACGGCTGCGTTCATATAGACCCCATCGAACTCGATGAAATACTTGTCCTCGTTTCCCACAGTAAAATGCTTCCTATACCATCCTACCCCTCCGGGCAACGCCCCTCCGCTCGCGCCAGAAGGGTTGGATGGCAGGAAGTCACCCTCAATGGCCCAGTCATGTGGCAGGTCGAGGTGTCTCCAGGAATTGTCGTCGTATTCTGGAGTTGCCATCTGCACGGAGTCGGCAAGGATGAACAGCCAGTTGTCATCGAAGCATTGGCGCTCCCTTGCGCTGCTTGTTGCAGCGCAGAGGAGAAGCAATGCTGCGAAGAGCCATTTGTTGGTTGCTTTTCTCATTTGTTCCTTTGACAAAATTAGAGTGCCACTTTCATTTCCTTTCCACTGTAGTCAACCATCTTCCCTACAGGGTCGATAAGGTTGAGTGGTTGGGCTTTGTCTTTTGTCACGAGCACGATGTTGAACCTTCGGTTTTTGAGCATTCCGCTGAAAGAGCCGTTACGCTTGCCGATGGTCAATGTCTTGGTCGCCTCATCGTAAGAGAGGTCAATGGTTGCATATTTCCCCTTCTCGTAGTTGTAATTGGTGCCTTCGTCCTCGTATAATTGGAACTTGGCATCGGCTCCAGCATAGACATAGAGGTTGATGAGCTCGGCAGGCTTCTCGTCGCACCACTCCATCTCCGGTCCGAAAGGTACGATGCTTCCTTCCCTTACGAATACAGGCATGCGCTCGTAGGGCGCATCCACCACAAGAGTCTGTCCTCCTTGCACGTGCTCTCCAGTGTAAAGGTCATACCATCCGCACTGTTTAGGGAAATAAACAGACCGGCTACGTGCCTTGTAGTACCCCACGGGGCATGCCATGAATGCCGGTCCGAACATCCACTGGTCGGGTATGTCATACACGTTCTGGTCTCCGTTGAAGTCCATGGCCAGTCCTCTCATCATGGTGTAGTCGTTGAAATGCACCCATCCAGCCATGGAGTAAAGGTATGGCATCATGTGATAGCGAAGTTTGTCATACCACACAATTGTTTGGTAAGCCGGGTGATTGTCGGGTGCGATGTTCCACACCTCGCGCAGCGGCCATTGGCCATGCGCCCTGTAGAGAGGGATGAAGCATCCAAACTGGTTCCATCGTGTCTGCAGTTCCCTCCATTCCGTGAGGTCTGCGTTCTCCACACCAGTCTTGTCATATTCCTGCTGCGCTTTGACGTATCGGCTCTCCACAGAGAAGCCACCTTGGTCCATTCCCCAGAAAGGCAGTCCGCTCATGGAGTAGTTAAGACCTGCGGTCATCTGTGCGCGCATGTCCTCCCATCTTGTGCCAATGTCTCCTGACCATGTGGCAGTGGAGAAGCGTTGCTCTCCAGCGAAGCCGCTACGTGTGAGGAGGAAAACTCGTTGGTTGGGGTTGACGGAGCGTTGCCCATTGTAGATGGCATCTGCGTTGACGATGGAGTAAGCGTTGAAAAACTCAGTAGAGGTACCCAGCGCAGTCGGTCCACTCAAAGCCTTGCGATACCAGATGGGGGTGCAGTCTCTCACATTGGGCTCTGAAGCATCCATCCACCAAGCATCAATTCCTTTATTGAATTTGGAGTAGAGGTTCTCATCCATCTGCCTCCAGAATACCTTTCTGGCTCCTGGATCGTATGCGTCATAGAAAGAGCCGGTGTATCCCAGCCAGTCATGTATGTCGTCTGTGATGGCCTGGTGGTAAATCCATCCCTTGCTATCAAGTTCCTTGTAGTTGTCCACGGTGTCGTAAAACTTGGGCCAGACGGATATCATGAAGCGTCCGTGCATTTGGTGCACGCTGTCGAGCATGGCTTGCGGGTTGGGATACCTTGAAGTCTCAAACTTGTGGCTTCCCCAGTCTGGCAATGGCCAATAGTTCCAGTCTTGCACGATATTGTCCACGGGAATGTGTCTTTTTCGGAATTCAGCAAGATTGGTTTCGATGTCGTTGCTGCTCGAATACCTCTCCCTGCTCTGCCAGAATCCCAACACCCATTTTGGATATAAGGAAGCTTTTCCGGTGAGTGTCCTGTAGCCGCTGATGACGTCGTCCATATTGTTTCCTGCGATGAAATAGTAGTCCATGTCTCGGCTCATTTCGCTCCAAATGCTGATGGTCTTTGACATTTTGTAGGCCGGTGCCGCCCGGAGGCCACAGTAACTCACCCCGCCATCAGGTTTCCATTCTATGCGCAGTTGGGTGCGTTGACCCTTTTGCAAGCTTGTCTTGAATTTCCATGAGTTGGGGTTCCATGCCGTGCGCCACCTCTCAGCCACGACTTCCTTGCCTCCCACATACACCCTTACATATCCGGCATAATAGAGGATGAAGTCGTAAGCGCCACTTTCAGGAGCCTCGATGAACCCGTCATATACCACTTGCGCCCCATCGAAGTTGAAACCTTTGGGCAGGTTTTTGATACCACCATTGTCAGTGGCATTTCCTATCTTTGAGGTGGAGGGACAGTCATATTCAAAATAGATGGAGTCTTCATCCCTTACGATTTTCTTTCCGTCCTTGTCCACGTAAGTGCCTGTGAGGTGACCTGCTTTTCCACTCTTGTCATAGAGTTTAAATGCCCGGTTAAGCTGCATGTAGTCTTCCGGGTTGCCCCATCGGCCAAGGCTGTAGCTGTCCCATAAAATGCCAAAATTAAGGTTGGTGAGGATGAAAGGCACGCTCACCTTTGTATTGTATTGATATAATTCCTCGTTTTTGTCAAGCATGTTGTATTCCTCTGCCTGGTGCTGCCCGAGGCCATAGACTGCCTTCAGGGCATTGTTGGGCTCAAACTGCAGGTGCCATGAGAGAGCGTTGCGCTCTTTCTCTGTCACCTCCCGCTGCATGACGCCCAGTTCACGGTCGGGCACTCGGAAGTTTTTGAATGTTTTCCCGTTTCGAGCTTCCTTGAGCACTTTGTTGCCTTTGGAGTCAAAGAAAGACACATCGCCAGTATTCTTGTCCACCATGGCAGAGACATTGGCTGCCTTCACATATACTCCCTGATTGTCTTCCGTTACCTCAAACTTTGGGCTTGCTTTTTGCGGTACGATGATAAGGCTGTTTTTTTGAGGAAACTGTTCGTCGGATGTTGCCCTGACACGGATGATGTTGTCGTTGACTACTTGCAAGCAAACAACCTTTGCGCCATTGGTCTGTGGTTGTCCCACTTGGATGGTGACATTGTTGCCATCTTTCACGTATCCGGCAGCATAAGCCGATGTGGTTGCCGTTAGCAAGATGGTGTAAACATACAATTTAAATAGTTTCATAATGGATGGTTTTTAGGTTTTTTCTGATAAAGTAGTGTTTTGTTGATGGTTTGTTATCTCTTTCTTTACGCTGCTGTCCCTGATTTTGAGTATCATGGGAACCACTTCACGATAGATTTTTTGGTCTCCATTGATGTTGCGCAACAATAATTCGCACGCCTTCATGCCTTGCACATGTGCTTGGTCCATGATGGCAGAAAGTTTGGGAGTGACAAATGCGGCGCTGTCTCCGTCGGTGAAGCCCATGATGGCCACATCTCCCGGTATATGCAGTTCCTTGCTCTTGATGGCATCGAAAGCAGCGTATGTGATGATGTCGTTGAAAGCGAGTATGGCATCTGGTGGGTTGGGGCTTTCGAGCAGTTTGATTGTGGCGTTTCTTGCCACGTCAAAATCAATCTTCCCACATGCCACCAATTCGCGGTCTATGGGTATTCTGTTGTCCCTAAGTGCCTCAAGGTAGCCATGCTTCCTACGTTTCACCATGTCAAGGTGGTTGGGTCCCCCGACAAAAGCGATACGTCTGCATCCGTTGTCTATAAGGTGTTGAGTAGCGTTTTGCGCCGCCACGTCGCCATCGGCCACCACTTGCGAAAACAGTTCCGGCAGACATGTTCTGGCAAAGAACACGAGTGGAATGCCCATGTCGTGTATTTCCTTGAAGTGTGAGTAATCGATGGTGTCTTGTGCGAGACATGCGATAATTCCCTCCACATGCAAGGAGATGAAGTTGTCAATGGCCTGCTCTTCCCTCAGATGGTCTTCATGGCTGTTGGAACTGAAAACGGAGTATCCTTTCTGCCTCGCATAGTCCTCTATGCCGTCGAGCACGGCGGCATAATAATGTGTGACCAAGTTGGGCACCACCACTCCTATGATGCGTGGAGCCTCTTTTCTCAGGCTTTGTGCGAAGGGGTTGGGGCGGTAGTTGAGTTGTTTGGCGAGTGCTTTCACTTTTTCCCTCATCTCCTCCCCCACCTCATGGCTTCCCCTTAGTGCCCTTGACACGGTGGCAATGGACACTCCGAGGCGGTCGGCCAGGTCTTTCAACGATGTGCGGCGTTGCTTCATGGCTGTCAGGTTATCCGTGTTTTTTCCAAAATCGCTTTTTGTAGTCCTCCCTTACTTTGGGGAGCAAGTCAAGGTAACTGTGCTGCGTGTCGATGACCAAAGAGCCATGGTTGGTCGGCGCTTGCACAGGGGTCATGTATTGGTCACCATATTGAGTGCGCAGGAACTTGTCGTATCCTGCCGGTATGGGGACAGTGAGTTTCTCGAAAGGCACCCATAGCGTCTGGTCAAAGATGTGTCGGTCGAAAACAAAACGCAGCCCGTCGATACCTAATTGTGCTACCCGCTCGCAATCGTCCCATGCGTGTCGGCGGTAAGCTTCTTCAATAGGCTTGAAGAGATTGTAGAAACCGTACTTACTCACCATATACCTCCATTTCATCTTTCGGAACACCAGTCCAAGACGCCCGGAAACGAGGATGGGATAGTCTATTGACTTGAGCTGTTTCATCCTCTTGTTGGCCTTTTTCACCGTCTCTCTCACCTCTTCCTCGTCATCGGGTACGCCTTCGAAGGCGAAGATGTCAATGAAGATGCCTTGGTTGAATGGCCTGTAACTGTCGGAGGGCCTGATGGCTGCCGTGTCGCTGCGCCTCAGTTGTGCATGGCCACGGTAATAATGCTTGTCTGTAGCTGCCGTTTGGAAGAAATAGGGTGGTTCGAACTCTTTTGACGCCACTTGTTGCAAGCGGTCATAATCGGGCCTTGGCATGCAAACGTCTATGTCGTCGTCCCAGGGGATATAGCCCTTGTGCCTTATGGCCCCGAGCAACGTTCCTCCATCGCACCAACATCTCAGTTGGTGCTTCTTGCATACCTCGATGAGGCGATGAAACATGTCGAGTTGCACGTCCCACACACGTTTCATCTCCTCGCTGACAAGGTATCCGTTGCGCTCCTCCGCTTGCAAATTCACCCAATTCATGGCATATATAAAATAATGTCAAAGCATGTATCGGCAGTCCACCACGGTCTTGCTGGTGCGCTCTCTTACGTCCTTGAATTCAGGCCAAGCAGTAGTGATGACCAAGGCATCCGCCTTCTTGAGCATCTCCTCATAACTGACCACGTAGCCAATGGGCAGGCGATAGTGGGAACTGAACTCTTCTATGGCCACGGGGTCGTATCCACAGATGTTGGTGTATCCCTCTTCCAGCAACGCCTTGATGATTTTGGCACTGGGTGTGTCGCGTACATCATCGCTTCCAGGCTTGAAAGATAGTCCGAGGATGCCAATGCACCGACTCTTGTCAGAACCAATGGCACGAATGATTTTCGTGGCAATGAACTGGGGCATGTGGTCGTTGGTGTCGATGACATGGTGGAGAATTTTCGCGTCGAAACCAGCCGTCCGTGTGACAGCATAAAGCGCGTTGGTGTCCTTTGGCAGGCAGTAGCCACCATACCCGCATCCAGGATAGACGTATGATGCCATGGTTGCCCCTCCCCATCGCTTGTCCATGTGAAGGATGCGGAAGGCTTGTGCCACGTCGATGTCACCGATGGTGTCGGCCACGATGCTCATTTCATTGCTATAGCTGATGAGTGTGGCGAGGAGAGTGTTGGATAGGTATTTGATGAATTCACCTGTGTTGAGCGATACGCAGAAAACGGGTTCTTTCACGGTAGCATAAACCTCCTTCAGCATCTTTGCGGAGCGTTCGTCGCTCACGCCAAGTACGATGCGGTCAGCATTGATGAAGTCATCCCAGCAATGCCCTTCTCTAAGGAATTCGGGGTTGTTGGCCACTCCAACATCCACGCCCACTTCCAAACCTTTCTCCTTCAGGTGTGGTATGATTTTCGTCGAGGTGGTAGATGGAGGGATGGTGGATTTCACCACGAGCACCATGTATTTATCCTTGTCCCTGGCGGCAATGGTTTGGTCGATGGCGGCGAGAAGGTAAGTGAGGTCTGCTTGTCCATCCTTGCCGTATGGTGTCCCCACACAATAATAAATGCAGTCGCTTTGCCTCACAGCCTCTTCCAATTGGTCGGTGCCAATGGGGTTGAAGTTCTTGTTCAGGTGCCTGATGAGGGCTTCATCAAGCCCCGGCTCAAGGAAGGGAAGTTTCCCGCCCTTGATGGTTTCAAGTCGTTGCGGATTGATTTCCACACCATACACCTTGTGTCCATACTCTGCAAATCCCAGGGATGTGGTGAGCCCCACGAATCCCAGACCGAAGACAGTGATTACCATTTGTATTCGCCCTCCTCGCTCTCCTTAAGATATTGCAGGAACCTTGCCACTCCCTCTTCCACAAAGATGGTGGGGTTGTATCCCAGTTCACGTCTTGCCTTGTCGATATTGGGGCATCTGCGTTGTGGGTTGTTGGTGAGGTATTCCTTGTCATCCGACGTAGCATATTTCACCTCACCCGTGTAGCCGAAGATTTCACGCCCGGCGTTGACATAGATGTCGGCCAGTTGTGCAATGGTGATTTCTGGTTTTTCTATGCCAATGTTGTAATAGCCGTAGCTGCCGTGTACGAGTATTTTGAGGTATCCACAAATGGAGTCGGCTATATAGCAGAAGGTACGTGTAGGAGTGCCGTTGGAAAGGATTTCGATGTCTTTTCCCTGCATGATGGCGAGTGCGAAATCGGCCGGTACTCGTTTGTCCCCAATGCGCATGCCCGGCCCATAGTTGTTGAATGGTCTTGCAACACCGATGGGCATGTTGAATTTTTGTGCGAAAAGCATGCACATGGTTTCCCCAAATCGCTTCGACTCGTCGTAGCATGCCCTGGGGCCAGTGGCGCATACATTTCCGTTGTAATCTTCAGATGTTGGCACATGTGCAGGATCGGGGTCGCCGTATAGTTCGCTTGATGAGTAGAAGAGGAAGCCCCTGATGTTGCGCTGGCAGTAGAAATCGAGCAACGAGCGCAGCCCCCAAATATTGGCGTCGAGAGTCTCAATGGGGTATTTCCTGTAGAACATGGGTGATGCGATGGATGCCATGTGAATGATGAGGTCGGCCTCTCCGGCTCCTTCCACATCAGCGATGTTGTCTCTGATGATGTCGAATTTCTGGATGTTGAAAATCGGTTCTTTTTCCAGTTTGGTAATCCATGCTGGGTGACCAAGCATGAAGTTGTCGAGACCTATGACTTTCTTCACTCCGAGCTGTTGTGCTGTCTGTGCGAAGAAATTCATGAAATAGTAGCCCAGGAAGCCTCCACATCCCGTGATGAGGATGGTGGCTCCTTGGAATTTTGCACGTTCTTGGTCTGTGAGGCCTTCGAGTGTGTGCTGGATGTCGTTGGTGAGAATGTTCTGCATGTTGCTATGTTGTTTTGTTCTTGTATTCCCTATAAGGCATATTGAGGTCGAGAATGTGGAAATTATGCTGCCGTTGGTGTTCGCCATCGGGTATTTTCATATAGTCCCCATACATCTGTGTGAGGTAGTGCTTGTAGTTCTTCACGCCCATGACGGTTTCTCCCTCAAAGAGGTATGGCGCATAAACACCCTCCACCTCTTTTGGCATCACGCCCTTTAGCCCGTCGGTGTAGTCGGCCACCAGAAGCGTGGTGTTGTAATCATACTTGGTGAGGAGTTTCCTGATTTTTCGCTGCAACTTTTCCATCGTGGTTACTTTGCGGGTGATGAGTGGCACCCACGAATTGGGTCCCCTTCCATGGCGGTATGGGTCGCGATGTATCCAATAGAGAGCTTGCCTGAGAAATCCATAGTGAGCGAAATGCAACTTTCTTGTCACAAAGTTTTGCGGCACGGCATCAAGCGGGAAGACATCGACGTAAATCCCCCCAAGATAACTCAGATGCAATCGCTCTATGAGTGTTGTGGACGCGTCTTGCACCTTTCCGAAGGGCAGCGGGTATTTGTCGTCGTTTTCCGGGCAAACGAACTCGTATGGTGCAGGAAGCCATTCTTTGCTGTGTGCAATGAATAGTTCATAGTCGGGTCTGGGCATGAGTATGTCCATATCGTCATCCCATGGAATGAAGCCTTTGTGCCTTACAGCTCCAAGCAGGCTACCTGCAAAGATGCCATATTTGAGGTTGTGCTCCATGCATGTCTGATGGATGGCGAGCAGCACTTTCAGCATGCGTTCTTGCAACGGTCGTATGTCGTATGTGGCCACGATGGTGATTGTTGGAGATTCTTATTTGTTTTTAACCGCCCAAGGGGCGTTTCCGGCATCCCACATTTGGTTGAGCAAGTCGCGGTCGCGCACGGTGTCCATGCACTGCCAGAATCCCTCGTGCCGGTAGGTTTTGAGTTGCCCCTCTGCGGCCAAGCGCTCAAGGGGCTCACGCTCGAAGGTTGTGAGGTCGTTGTCGATATAATCGAACACCTTGGGGCTTAGCACGAAGAAGCCTCCGTTGATCCAACCCTGATTGAGTTGGGGTTTTTCCTTGAAGGAACGCACAAAGTCGTCATCGTCGATTTGTATCTCACCAAAACGGGCTGTAGGGTGCACGGCAGTAACCATGGCGAGCTTCCCGGCCTTTCGGTAGCTATCGACGAGTTTTGAGATGTCCACGTCAGAGACGGCGTCGCCGTATGTCACCATGAAATCCTCGTTGCCGATGATGTCTTTCAGACGCAAGATTCTTCCTCCTGTCATGGATGCAGCACCAGTGTCCACAAGCGACACACGCCAGTTGGTGGTGTGCTCGTTGAGGTAGCTCACGGAGTTGTCAGAGAGGTCGATGGTGAAATCGTGATTGAGTGCGTAATATTGGAGAAAATAGTTTTTGATGACTTCTCCCTTGTAACCCAAAGCAATGACAAAATCATTGAAGCCATAGCTGGCATAATGATTCATGATGTGCCAGAGGATGGGCCTTCCTCCAATCTCCACCATTGGTTTGGGGATGAGTTTGGTATATTCCGACAGGCGTGTACCGAAGCCGCCGGCGAGTATAACGGTCTTCATAGGCTTATAGTTGGTTGATGATGTTGCATATCTGCTTGATGTCTCCCTCTGTCAGTTCGGGATGCATGGGGATGGAAATGATTCGCTCATACACCCCCTCTGTGACGGGCAGCGAATAGTCGCTTTTAAAATATGACAGCAGGTGGTTGGGGTAGTATTGGATGCCATACTGGATGTCTTGTGCCTTGAAAGCCTCTTCGAGCTGTTTACGCTTGCCGTTGAGAATTTCGAGTGGGAAGATGTGTGGCACCACTTCGTTTTTGTAATCCATGGGGATGAGGCGCACATTGGGGTTGTTTTCAAGCAGCCGGGTGTATTCCATGGCAATTTCTCTCCGTTTGGGTGCAAATTCTTTCTCAAACCTCGAGAGTTGCACGATGCCAATTGCTGCGAAAATGTTGCTCATGTGATAGCGGTAGCCCTGGTTCACCACATCGAAAGTCCAGCTACGCTTTCCAGCATAACGTTTCTCGGAGTCTTTTTGGACGCCGAGCAGTCGTGCGTCGCTCACCTGCTGAATGACGTCTGCGTCGGCAGTGAAGATGGCTCCGCCCTCACCCGACGTGATGTTCTTGATGCCATCGAAGCTGAAGCACACCACGTCGCCGGTGGAACCGATTTTTTGTCCCTCGCAAGTGCAACCGAAAGCATGTGCAGCATCCTCCACCAATCTCAGGTTGTGTTTCCTTGCGAATTGTTGGTACTGGGCAGCCATGGAGCAGTTGCTGCCATAATAAACGGGCATCATGGCAGTGGTGCGAGGGGTGATTCGCCGTTCTGCATCCTCAAGGTCAAGTGTAAGTGTGACAGGGTCGATTTCACAACAAACAGGTATGCACCTGGCACCGGTGATGGCTTGCAGGGAAGCCACGAAAGTGAAGGATGGCACAAGAACCTCGTCACCTGGATGTGTGACGGCTTGTATGGCGAGATGCAATGCCGCTGTACCGCTATTGACACATATACACCTTCTTCCACCTCCTATGTAGCCTTCCAGGGCATGCTCAAATTCACCCACGGTCTCCCCCATTCCAAGGTAGCCTATGTCTTCTATGATATGGGCCACGGCTTCAGCTTCTGCCTTGCCGACGACCGATTTTGATAGTCTTATCATAACGTTGTCTTGTTTTTGACATGCAAATTTAAATAAAAATATTCATATAAGAACCGATATGCTTGGGAAAATACAATTTTCCTGCATTTTCTTGATGTAGTTCTTGTGAAGTCACACCAACTCATGAAGAGCCTTCTCCAATGCCTCGCGGAAAAAGCCACCTCGAGCCAGGCGGGCGCTCACTCGTCGCACATTCCCTCTCATCTCGGCCATTTCTTTATCTGTGATGCGTGCAAAGAGCGTGTTTAGTTCTCTGATGCTCCCCACGCACTTCCCTATGCCCTCGCTCTCTACCAAGTTGGCCAAGGCCGCTTCTTTCCAGATGATGATGGGCATTCCTGCCCTGAGGTAGAACGACACCTTGTGCGGACTGTTGTACCGAAGGTATTCCCCAAAACTGCCGGTGCAACTGTCGATGTCATCGCCGTCCCATACGAAGCCGAAATCGCCTTCCACACCTTCTATGAACTTGTCGGCGGGCATGAAGTCGTGAAACACGAGTCGGTCGCTGTTTTGAAGTGATGGCAATCCGGAGCGGTTGCCATAGATGTGCATCTTGTATCCTTCAATCACGTTGGGAAGTTGCAAAATGAAGGCGTTCTTCCTCATTGCCAGTGCACCGGCATAGACGATGGAGCGTTCTCCATGGGGCTCGTTGTTGTGTTCCGGTGCAACGGTCTTAGAGCGATAGTCGAACAAGCCCAACGCTCCCAATGGATTGCGATATCCGTTGTTGTCAAGCCATTGGCGCATGACCTCGTTGGAGGCGATGACATAGTCGGCGTGCATGAGGCGGTCTATTTCCTGTTGGATGGTGAGCTTCTTTCGGCGCATGGAACCAAGGTCGTGTATAAGTGTTATCACCTTCGCACCTTTGGCGTGTGCCACACGGCAGAGGAAAGAGAAATATTTCTTGACGGGATATTGCAGCACCACCACGTCGTTTTTTCGCACACGAATACAGTAGGCCAGCACACCAGCCAAGTCGATGACAAACTTGAGCACCTTGTTGTCGTGGAAGGTGCGCGGGAGGCCCAGATTGACAGCACCCATCTCTTTCAAGGTATCCTCATTGTCGGTCTTTGCCTTATTGCCCGACCCCTCCACGCCACGGTAATTGCGTGTGAGGTAGCACAAGCGGAAACCACGGCCGCCTTGTGCAGAACTGATTACTTTGCTACCCATATTCCACAATATTTGTACATTTTTAGTGCAAAAATAGAGAAAAATAGGGAAAACAGGATGCTTTAAGCAAAAAAAATGCGTGGAAAGTCATGCTCAAATGCAAGAAAAGAAGACAAGTGCACGATTTTTACTCATTTTTTGTGTGTTTTTCCTCCTTTAAGCGGCGAAAAATGCTTACCTTTGCCACCATCAATCAACCAACTACCACCAAATAACAAAGAAACATGCTAAAACATTTCATCACCATTCACTTACACCGTTATGTAAGCAAAGTCTTCCTTACCTCCTTGCTGCTGCTTCTGGGTGTAACTTCAACCTCCCAAATCTACGCCCAAGACAAGCCTCAGCTGAAAGTGGACCTCAGTATCGCCAATCGTGGCGACGAGGAAACCTTGGAGCCCGGCTACACTTGCTGGCGTGTGAAACAAGGCAAAAGCGACACGATGACGGAGAACGGCATCACTTGCACACTCTTCTGCCCCGGAGATGCCGACTATGACATCCGCACTGGTTGGAGCAAGTCGTATGTGCAAAATGCCGACAACAAGTCGAAGAACGGTCGTCTCACTTTCGACGGCATCAATCTTGACCCCAACACTTATGGCACATTCACACTTCGCATCACAGGTCTTCCTATAGGTCGCCACACCCTACAGACCTACCATAACTGTTGGGAGAATCCGGAGCGCTTCTATGCCGCACCGATGGTCATCAAGTGCAACGGCAAGGTAGTACACGAACGCGTTGATTTGTCTTTTGGGCAAGCTGTAGCCGCCAATGCCTGCCTCGTCACCACCACCTTTGACATCGCCCAAGAGGGTGATGCTGTGGAATTTGAATTTTCCACCTCCGCCGACGTTCCTGGTACGCCGTCCGCCGGCCAGACCAACGCCTATATGTCGCCGTTGTGCAATGGCTTCGAACTCAACACAGCGAGCATTGCCTCCCAAGCGAAAGACCCGACTCCCGCCAACGGCGACATGCATGTGGATGCTGATGACACGCACAGCGTCACACTCAAATGGTCGCCAGCCAACAACACGGTGAAAGAGCATCGCCTCTTCATCGCTCTCGACTCCATTGAATTAGCATCAAAACAGGCAGATGCCACCCTGGCTTACTCAGACACCACTTACCAGGTGGATGGCCTCTACTCGATGAACACCTATTATTGGCGCGTGGACGAAGTGGATGCCAACGGTCAGGTAACAGAAGGCCAGACATGGAAATTCAAACCAAGGCAACTTGCCTTCCCCGGTGCCGAGGGCTACGGACGTTTCGCCCAAGGCGGACGAGGCGGTTCTGTCTATCACGTGACCAACTTGAACAACGACCATAACCCAGGCTCCTTGCTTTATGGCCTTGTTGATATCACCGAGCCACACACCATCGTCTTCGACGTCTCTGGTCTCATTGTTATGGATTTCAGTTCGGTATTTGTCAAACCTTATGTCACCATAGCCGGCCAAACAGCCCCAGGCAAAGGCATTTGCTTGAAAAACTCCAATGTGAACATCGGCTCCGACAACATCTGCCGTTTCATGCGTTTCAAAAGAGGATATGGGGACACAGGCAATGCGATGGGCATGTCGGGCTCCGACCATGCCATTGTCGATCACACCACGGCGGCTTGGGGCACCGATGAAACTGTCTCGGGCAGAGGTGCGAAAAATGTTAGTTTCCAATACTCCATTATCGCAGAGGCTCTTGGTATCGCCGACCACAAGAATTACGCTGCCGGCACCAATCACGGCTTTGCAGCCACCATCGATGGAAAAATCGGTTCATGGCATCACAACCTGCTTGTGAACTGCAACGGTCGCAACTGGAGCATGGGTGGCGGCATGGACGGCACGAACACCGCCATAGGACAAATGGACATATTCAACAATGTCGTCTATAACTGGTATGGCCGAACCACCGATGGCAATTGCCACGAGGTGAATTTTGTGGGCAATTACTACAAGATGGGCCCCGATACGAAGCGCAAGGAACTTTTCATCCAGCAATATGAGAATGTTGGCTCGCCTGAAAGCACTTGGCGCGCCTACGTCAGCGGAAACATCCGAGAGAACAAGAATCACACGCTCAGCTATGACAAGAAAGGTGACACCTACACCATACAACTCTCCAACGGCGATCCCGGGCCCAGCTACGAGAGCATTGTCGATGCCCCATTCTTCCCTTCTTATGCTGTCATCCATAGTGCTGAGGAAGCATTGAAAATCGTCACCAGCGACGCTGGTGCCACCATGCCCATGCGCGACGACCAGCATGTGCGCGTTGTCCGGGAAACGGTGGACGGCACCTATACCTATGTTGGTTCACGTTCGAAAATCAAAGGTGAGATAGACCATGAGGATGATTGCGGAGGCTTTGAAGTCTATCCAGAGGAGACCCGTGAATCCGATTACGACACCGACCAGGATGGCATTCCCAATTGGTATGAGAAACTGACTGGTAGCGACCCACTTGTGGTCAATCACAACGACGACCCCGACCACGATGGATGGACGCTTCTGGAAGACTATCTGGAATTCATGGCCCATCCTTATCTCATTCTCCAGCCGGAGGCCGACGGCTCCATCAATGTGGCTCCTTTCTTTAGAGGTTTCAAGAAGTCACCCTCCTACTCCATCGAAACGGAGAGCAAGCTTTTCACTGCGACCATTCAGGACTCCATCGTCACGGTCAATGCCAAAGCCGAAGGAGGAATTGGCCTGATTACCTTGCGTGTGACCGATAGCGAAGGTACTTCGTTCAGCCAACGGTTGAGCATCGCCGTCACCGGTGAGAACACAGGCATTGCTCCTACGTGGAGTGAAGAGGACATGGAAGTGGTAAGCCGCGAATTTTACACTCTCGACGGCAAGAAGGTCAAGCACTTCACACCACAAGAGGTTTATCTAATGAAAGTGACCGACAAAAACGGAAAAATCCACACCATGAAAGTGGTGAAAAACTAAGACCATTTCCCCTCCCCCTCGACCATGGGAGGGGATTTTTTTGTCTTGTAAATACATCCCAAAAACTCTTCTCATCCGCCGAATGTGCATCTGGCTCATGGCATGATTATTCATCGACTTGTGTAGTAAACTGAAAAAAGAAAGAAAATCTTTGGTTTTTTTGACAGAAATGAATAATTTTGCAACGAATTTCTAAGGTAAAGAGAAAATAATGTTAAGAATAGCCGTACAATCCAAGGGCCGTCTTTTCGAAGACACCCTTCACCTGCTTGCAGAGGCAGACATCAAAATTAGTTCCAGCAGGCGCACACTTCTTGCGCAGTCCACCAATTTTCCTTTAGAGGTACTGTACCTTAGGGATGACGACATCCCCCAGAGTGTCGCATCGGGTGTAGCCGATATCGGCGTGGTGGGCGAGAATGAATACGAGGAGCGTGGTGAACCAGCAGAGGTCATCGAGCGGCTTGGATTCAGCAAATGCCGACTTTCCCTCGCCATCCCCAAGGAAATCGACTATGACGGCCTGCAATGGTTTGAAGGCAAGAAAGTGGCTACCTCCTATCCCAACATCCTTCGTCGCTTCATGGAGAGCAAAGGCATTCACATTGAAGTGCATGTCATCACTGGCAGTGTGGAGATTTCCCCTGGTATCGGTTTGGCCGACGCCATTTTCGACATCGTGAGCAGTGGTTCCACATTGGTGAGCAATAATTTGCGCGAGGTGGAAGTGGTGATGCAAAGCGAGGCTTTATTGATAGGCCATAAAGGAATGGACGAGACGAAACGAGAGACACTCAAGGAACTGCTTTTCCGCATTGGAGCCGTTCGTCAGGCAGAGGACAAGAAATACGTTCGTATGAACGTTCCCCGCAACCGTTTGGAAGAGATTGTCGATGTGCTGCCGGGCTTGAAGAGCCCCACCATCATCCCCCTTGCCGACGAAGCTTGGTGCTGTGTTCACACAGTTCTCGACCAACGTCGTTTTTGGGAAATCATCGGTCGGTTGAAAGAACTTGGTGCACAGGGCATTCTCGTCACCCCCATAGAAAAAATGATTTTGTAAAAGGGAGCACCACAGCCACAAAACAGTAATAACAAGAAAATGAGAATAGAGAAATATCCCGATGAGCGAATGTGGGGCGAATTGGTTCGCCGCCCGCAAATGGATATGTCGAAACTAACAGAGACGGTGAGTGCCGTGCTCGATGACGTGCGCCTTCATGGCGATGAGGCCGTCTTGCGATATGAGGAGAAGTTCGACCATGTGCGCCTTTCTTCCTTGCGAGTAACCGAAGAAGAAATGTTGGAGGCCGAACAACTTGTTCCTGCAGAATTGAAGGCATCGCTTGAATTGGCTCATTCCAACATCCACCGCTTCCACGCAGCCCAGGTATTCGAGGGAAAGAAGATTGAGACCCTCCCAGGTGTGACTTGCTGGCAGAAAAGTGTGGCCATCGAGCGCGTAGGACTATACATCCCTGGTGGCACCGCACCTCTTTTTAGTACCGTGCTGATGCTTGCCACCCCTGCCAAAATTGCCGGATGTGGCGATATCGTGCTTTGCACCCCTCCCAACCGTGAGGGGAAGGTGCATCCTGCCATTCTCGTTGCTGCGCGCATAGCCGGAGTGAGCCAAGTGTTCAAGGCTGGCGGCGTACAAGCCATCGGCGCCATGGCATACGGTACGGAAAGCGTGCCCAAGTCATACAAGATTTTCGGTCCGGGAAATCAATATGTGATGGCAGCCAAACAGCAAGTCTCTCTCCATGATGTGGCCATTGACATGCCTGCCGGTCCATCGGAAGTGTGTGTGATAGCCGATGAGAGCAGCAATGCCGAGTTTGTGGCCGCCGACTTGTTGTCGCAAGCTGAGCACGGTCCCGACTCCCAGGTCTTGCTCATCACCACAAGCGAGGAAACATTGAATGCCGTGGCAGGGGAAGTGGAACGTCAACTGTCCATGCTCCCGCGTCAAGAGATTGCCCGCCAATCCCTTAGCAACAGCCTCATGGTGCTGGTGTCTGACAGTCAGGAAGCCATCCGTCTAAGCAACGCATATGCCCCCGAGCATCTCATCATCTGCACAAAAGACTATGCACTCTTGGCGGAGAAAGTGGTGAATGCCGGCAGCGTATTTCTTGGCAACTATGCCTGTGAAAGCGCAGGTGACTACGCCAGTGGCACCAACCACACATTGCCCACCCACGGCTATGCCTTGGCATACAGCGGTGTCAACCTCGATAGTTACTGTCGCAAGATAACCTTCCAACATCTCGACGCCACAGGCATCCGCTCCATAGGACGTGCCGTGGAGGTGATGGCCGAGAACGAGCAGCTCCTGGCCCACAAGCGAGCAATGAGTGTGCGTATCAATCAAGTGAAACAAGAAGAGTCATGAGAGAATTGAAAGACCTTGTGCGTCCCAACATTTGGGATTTGTCGCCTTATAGCAGCGCACGCGATGAATACAGTGGCCATGAGGCGCATGTGTTTCTCGATGCCAACGAGAACCCTTACAACCAACCCGTCAACCGATATCCCGACCCGCTGCAGCGTGAGTTGAAAAAGGTGATGGGCAAACTGAAAGGCGTCCGTCCTGAACAAATCTTCTTTGGCAATGGCAGCGACGAGGCCATCGACTTGGTCTATCGATGCTTCACACGCCCCGGTATAGACAACGTGGTAGCCATCGAACCTACCTACGGCATGTACAAGGTGTGTGCCGACATCAATGACGTGGAGTACCGTCCCGTTCCCCTTGACGAGCAGTTTCAGATGTCGGCAGAGAAGATGCTCGCTGCCTGCGACGAAAACACGAAGGTGATATGGGTGTGTTCACCCAACAACCCCACAGGCAATCTCATCGACAGCGATGAAATTGAAAGGCTGCTCGACCAGTTCGACGGCATCACGGTCATCGACGAGGCCTATTCCGATTTCTCCCGTAAACCGGCATTTCGCTTGGAAGTGGCACGCCGTTCACGACTGGTGGTGCTCAACACGATGAGCAAGGCGTGGGGCTGTGCCGCCATCCGCCTTGGCATGGCTTTCGCACAAAAGGAAATCATCGACCTCTTCAACAAGGTGAAATATCCCTACAACGTCAATCTCCTCACCCAGGAGAAGGCGATGGAGATGCTTCAGTCACCGTATGAGATGGACAAATGGGTGAAGACGCTGCTGATGGAGCGTGGCCGCATGATGGAGGCATTCCAGATGCTCCCCATCTGTGAGAAGGTTTATCCCACTGATGCCAACTTCTTCCTTGCCAAGATGACAGATGCCAACAGCATCTATAACTATTTGGTGGAAAACGGCATCATTGTGAGAAATCGAAGCCGGGTGGCCCTTTGCGGCAACTGTCTGCGCATCACCATCGGCACGAAGAGCGAGAACAGCCAATTGCTGGGTGCTCTTCGCCGATGGTGATGTACAGTCACCTTACTTACTTTACTCTTTCGGATAAGCGAACTTGTCGCCAGTCTGGCGGATGAGTGCGCGTTTGTAAGCCTCGGGGTATCCGGGACGCTTGGGGCGTGAACCCAATCCGAATTTGTCTCTCGTGAATTTACCATTCTCTTCTGGATGGATGATCATATCGTTGTATTTCACGATGAGATGCCATGCAAGTTGTTTCCAACAATTCAGCATTTGCTGTGCCTTCTCCACGCTGTAAGCGTTGAGGTATTTCCCAGCCAACTCCGGTTGCTGCTCATGGAGAGCTAGAGCCTTTTTCTCTGTGGCAGTTTGCAAGTCAAAATAAGACTGTTCGAGTGAGTCGCGCACCTCCTTGAGTGATGGGAACAAGAGTGAATATCTGGGATATACCATGTTGGACACCCAGTTGCATACCCAAAAGGCGTTCTTGTCAGAGAAATTGATTTCGTCTGCACCTGGCGTGTTGTAGCATTCGGGCCTTTGCGTCATGCTGCAATAGATGGGTGTGTAGGCCACCATGTTGCCGTCATCGTTTCCCCACCACATCAATCCTCCTATCTCCCTTGGCAACCAAGAGCGCATCTGACTGACGTATGAGAAGCCGGTCTGCTGTGTGGAAGTGGGGCGCTCGTTGAAATATTTATTCCCATCAAGTTCGAAGGAGAGAGGTGTTGGCCTATAGGGCATCCCCCAAATTCCTCCCCCAATGTCGCTGTCCAAAGCAAACGGAGTTCCTTCATAATGGTCACGCATGCATGCCATCACCTCTTGAACCGTCACTTTATGGTCGGGCACAATCCACAGGGGCATGGGTTCAGCGTTCGCTACTTTGCCCATCGCGTATGGCAGGTAACGGTCCATGGTATTGGTGAAATGGTTGAAGAAGCTCCACACCCTTGCCTCGCAAAAGCGGCGCCCTGAGAAATCAGGGGCGGCGTATGCGGCATTCCAACTGAAATCAGCATCCTTGCCTTCGTACCATCCCATTTTGCGTGCGTATTTCACCACATTTTTAGAATACAACACATTGTTTTTGTCCTTCATGTCAAAAGTGGTGATGCGACTTTGGTTGGCATGTGCGCAAATCGCGTTGTCGGGTATGCGGATGGCCACCCACACGGCACTTTTGCTGCCAGGACCCATGCCCATCATCTCCATAATCCATGCCTCATTGGGGTCGCAAATGGTGAACGTCTCCCCCTCGGAGTTGTAACCGTATGTCTCGACAAGGGTGGTCATCACTTTGATAGCCTCCCTTGCAGTCTTGGAACGTTGCAAGGTGATATAAATAAGGGAGCCATAGTCGAGTATGCCAGTAGAATCGACCATTTCCTCGCGCCCTCCGTAAGTGGTTTCTCCAATGGTCACTTGGAACTCATTGATGTTGCCAATCACATTATACGTCTCTGGTGCCTCGGGGATGTCGCCGTGATACTCGTTGGTGTCCCAGTCCACCACCCGACGCATCTCTCCGGGTGCGTGCTTTGCAGCAGGGTAATGGCATAGTGATTGGAACATGCCATAGTCGTCAGCGTTGTAGGTGCAAATCACCGACCCATCGGCACTGGCCTCCTTTCCCACGATGAAATTGGTGCACCCAAAGGCGTCCACAGCGGCAAGACATGCGAGTAAAAACAATGCTTTTCTCATATTTTCAGGTTTTTAGGTATTGTGAAATGGTTGTAATATATTAATAATGTATGGTGGTGTCCAAAATGGTTTCATTGCCCACGTTGTCAAGAGCCTTGAGCAGTAGCTTCCGTTCCTCACCTTTGCGTTCCACCGGTGTGTCTTTCAAGCAGCATATCATGCGTGTGGATTTTTTCACATGGTCGAAGAGAACAAACTGCCCGTCGATGAATGCCTGGAAGTTGGCCAAACCCGTTTGGTCGTCTTTCACATCCACCAAAAGCGTGGCTTCGCTTTCCCAGTTTTTCTGGTTGAGAGGCATCACCTTGGGAGGCGTGTCATCGTAATCCACATGGTAAATGTTGCCTATGTCGTCGATGTTGCACTCCAGCCAACCATCCTTATAGGTGGCAGGTATGAACATTCTGGATTCAGCATCCGGGGCAAGTTCGTCTTTCTTGTTACGTCTCATACTGACCACGCACAATTTGCTCCTGTCTTCCACATCGGCATCCACCTTCAGTCTCAGCAGGGCTTTCTCAAAGAGTGGAATGGACTTTTGTGCAAGCATGTATCCCTTGGAGTATTTTGATGGCCGTGCCTTGTCGGAGGCCTTCACCCACGTATCGTGCATCATCCCTCCTTTGGGAACGACAACCGACATTCCCTCCGTCCCTATATCGTTTTCCTTTTCGTGGATGAAACGTATGGAGTCTGTCGGCTCTTCATGCTTGAATTCTTGTGGCAGGCCATGGACAACAAAAGAATATTGTGACTTGTTGCCAAAGAAATCGCAAAGCACGTATGTGAGTTGATAGGGCTTTTGTTTGCTGAAATCCACAATCCCTTTTCCTGGGCCGGTCTTGATAAAAGGCAGTTTGTTGGTTGGCAGTACATACGACCTCATGAACCATTGCTGGTTTTCTGCATAGTAGTCATAGTCCCCCCACACGTTGACCATCTTTTGGCAGTCTTTGGAAATGTTGTCCACATTGCTGGTGAACACCTCTTCACCGTCAACATAAAATGCTGTATATCGGATGCCAAATCTGTTGTCAGATTCTTGCATGTAGTCATCTGCATAAATGCCGAAGCCCACCTTTCCCCATGCTGTTAACGTGTCGTTGATGGAGCCGTTGTCGAAGTCGAAACGTTGTTGAGAGTCGCTTCCGCAAAACATGCCCTCCCCCTCCATGGGGTATGCCATGATGGCGTGTGCCTTGGGGGCCATGCTGTCAACAAGCAGGTTGGGTATGAATTCCAAAGGGTCCATCATGTTCCATGTGTCCGTCTGGTGGATTTCCAAATGCAAATGAGGCCCCATGCTTGCTCCAGTGTCTCCACTGAGTGCGATGAGCTGTCCTGCTGTCACCGGGCAGTCGGTTGCCTCCAATGTCAAGTCCAAGTCCGTCTGTTGGTGTTGATATTGCCATTTTTTCACCACGGCCTCTATGGCTGGTGCGAAGCGTTGGAGATGTGCATATACGCTGGTATAGCCTTCAGGATGCCTGACATAAAGTGCGTTGCCCATTCCTCCCACATTTTTCGTCACACGGCATACATATCCATCTCCAATGGAATAGACTGCTTTCCCCTCCACTTTTTGCGTCTTGATGTCAAGGCCTCCATGGAAATGATTGGGGCGCGGTTCCCCAAAATTTCCTGCCAGCACCACATCAAAATGTACGGGTGACAGATATGTCACAACAGCAAGTATTAGATTGCTTAGCATCATGGTTTTGGTTTTAATAGTCTTGGATGCATGGTGGGACGCATGTCTTCGGAAGCCCCATCGGCCAACCGTGGGAGAACGGAGTTGGTATCTACCATTTCAGCTTTCTTTTCACCGTCGGATTCTTCCTTGGGAGGCGAGGTGTGCATCTTCATCAACCGCAAGTTGCTGACGGTCATCAGTTTCAAGTCGTTGGTCTGTGGGCTCTCATTACCCTTTCCAAGATAGATGAAGCCTGTGACACGCTTGATGCCCAAGCGCTCATTGTCCTGCAGTTGCAAACTGAAATGGTTCTCGTGTGAGCAGTGCAACACCTGGGAGGCGGTGCTGTCGTTGGCGAAGGTGACAGCCATCATGGCCACCCCGTCGCGCATGCCGCTCTGGAAGATGAAAAGGCAGTCGAACGAGAGAATCATCTTGTCGCCCTTGTGGTAGGTGGTGTCGGCCTTGATGTCGAAAGAGACATGGTTGTAGGGTGCCATAGGCATGAGTACAATCGACTGTGTATTGCTCCATACGGTAGCGGTGTCGCCTTGCGATGTCATGCCTTCCAACTGACTGAGTTCGTTGGCGGTGGCTCCCAAGGCGATGGCGTCGTTGTTAAGCCTCTTCGACAATTTCTCATAGATGTCGTGAAGCTGCTCTGTATGTCGGTAATAATAGATTAGCGACGAGTCGAGTTCAGCCTCAGTGATGCCATGCTTCCTAAGTGCAGCCTCTCGGTAGGCCTGTCTGCGGAATGCCAGTTCCTGGTAGTCGGCACCGCCGTATGCCATGGCGTCGGCCAAGTGGAAGTCGTACAGGATGTCCTCCATCTTCCCCGGCTGTATGTATTGCTTTGGCACTCCGGGCTTGCATCCCACAAGCATCGAAGCCATCCACGACAGGCAACCTATGATGATGGTGGCGGTATTCCTTCCCATGGCTCATTCCTGTTTATCCTCGACAGGCTCTTCGGCTTTCTCTTTGTTGGACGCAGAGAAGGCTCCAATTTCCTTGGAGCAGAAGAGGAGCAAGGCAACCACCCCTACAGAGATGCATGAGTCGGCAAAATTGAACACAGGAGCAAAGAACACAAAATGGTCGCCACCCCAAAATGGAACCCATTGAGGCAGGAAGGTGTCAATGAAGGGGAAATAGAACATATCGACCACCTTGCCATAGAACATATCCGCATACCCTTCTCCCCAAGGCACGATTTGTGCGATGTCGTATGGGGTGGACTCAGTAAAAACCATTCCATAGAAGAGGCAGTCGATGATGTTGCCGATGGCACCCGCCAGCACCAAGGTCAGGCACACGAGGAATCTCCATCGTGCGCCTTTAGCCACCTGCTTGACGATGTACCAGGTGACGACCACCACGAAGACGATGCGTATGGATGTGAGGAAGAACTTGTTGATGAACGTCATGCCGTAAGCCATCCCCTCGTTTTCGATAAACGAGATGAAGAACCAATTGAAGACCTTGATGTGATCATGTAAACACATGTTCGTCTTGACTTCAATCTTGATGACTTGGTCGATGATGACGGCAGCAACCACCAGTACCACCATCGCCCACCCTTTCAATGTCTTCGAGGATGCCATGGATTACTTTTTTCTGGCGTTTTTCGAGGCCACTGTAAGCGTGGCGTGTGGCACCATGCGCAACCTCTCCTTGGGAATGAGCTCTCCGGTGATGCGGTCGATGCCATAGGTCTTGTTTTCTATTCTCACGATGGCAGCCTCGAGCCCTTGTATGAATTTCTGCTGTCTTCCAGCCAGTTGCATGAGTTCCTCTTTGCTTTGTGTGGCACTTCCCTCCTCCAGCACCTTGTATGTGGGCGACGTATCGTCCACATCATTGCCGTCAAGGTTCATAAGTTGCCTCATCATTTGGTTGTAGTCGCGATAGGCCAATTCCAATTTCTCGTTGATGATGGCTCTGAACTCCTCCAGCTCCTCATCGGTGTAACGTGTTTTCTCGGTCATAATCGTTTGTTGTTTCAATTTATTAGGTTCATACGGTTTTGTCAACTTTGATGTTGAGTGTGAAGTCATCGAATTCCACCGGGGTGCCGTCATTGTCCTCAAACTTGACACCGTCGGCGAGCACTTGGGTCATGACATAGTCGCCGTGCGACTTCATGGCCTTCTCCACCGGCATGCAAGGAGTGATGGTCACATTGATGCGGTCGGTGATTTCCAGTCCTGCTTCCTTGCGCAAGTTTTGCACACGGTTGATGAGCTCACGGGCGAGTCCTTCATCCACAAGTTCATCGTTGAGCTCCACCTCCAATGCCACGGTGAGATTGCCCTCATTGGCGACAAGCCAACCGGGAATGTCCTCGCTGATGATTTCCACATCGGCGGCCTCCACCACAACCTCTTGGCCCTCCACATTGATGGCGAGCGTGCCTTCTTTCTCCAAACGGGAGATATCATTTTGAGGAAGAGCACTCATGGTGGCGGCAACGGCCTTCATGAGTTTGCCATATTTCTTACCCATAACGCGGAAGTTGCATTTCACCTTCTTCACCAAGAGACTTTCTCCTTCTGCAAATTGCAGCTGCTTGACATTCACCTCGTTAAGGATGATGTCTGCCACAGCTTCCACACGCTCTTTCTGCTGTTGGTCCACAGGGGGTATCATGATGCACTGTAACGGCTGGCGCACCTTGATGTTGGCTTTTCTCCTCAGCGCGAGCACCATGGACGTGACTTTCTGCGCCACCTGCCCCATGCGGGCTTCCAGTTCGCTGTCGATAAGAGCCTCGTCGGCGACGGGGAACAGCGTCAAGTGCACACTGTCGGCCTCAGCCTTCCCCACTGGCTGGGTAAGGTCATTGTAAAGCCAGTCGGCATAGAAAGGCGAGAAGGGTGCCAATAGTTTGGCCACATTGACGAGACAGGTGTAAAGTGTTTGGTAAGCACTCAGTTTGTCGGTGTCCATCTCTTTTCCCCAGAAGCGTTTGCGATTGAGGCGCACGTACCAATTGGAAAGATGGTCGGAGACGAATTCATCAATCATGCGTCCTGCCTTGGTGGGCTCATAGTCTGCCATGCTCTCATCCACACCTTTAATAAGCGTGTTGAGTTGGGAGATGATCCATCGGTCGATTTCAGGCCGCTCGGCCATGGGCACTTCCGGCTGTGAGCAGTCGAAGCCATCCACGTTGGCGTAGAGAGCGAAGAAAGAATATGTGTTGTAAAGTGTTCCAAAGAACTTGCGCCTGAGCTCTTCCACGCCATTGACGTCGAACTTGAGGTTGTCCCAGGGTTGGGAGTTGGTCATCATATAGAAGCGTAGCGCGTCAGCCCCGTATTTGTCCAACGTCTCGAAGGGATCGACAGCATTGCCAAGTCTCTTGCTCATTTTGTTGCCCTTGGCATCAAGCACCAAGCCGGTAGAGATGACATTCTTGAAGGCCACGTTGTCGAAAATCATGGTGCCGATGGCATGCAAAGTGAAGAACCATCCTCGCGTTTGGTCCACGCCCTCGCTAATGAAGTCGGCAGGGAAGGCTTTGTGCTCTTCCACAAGGTCGGCATTCTCAAACGGGTAGTGAATTTGTGCATAAGGCATGGAACCAGAGTCGAACCACACGTCAATGAGGTCGGTCTCTCTCTTCATCGGGTTTCCTTTCGACGAGACGAGCACGATTTGGTCAACGTATGGCCTGTGCAAGTCGATGCGCTCATAGTTGTCTTTGGAATAGTCGCCAGGAACAAACCCTTTTTCCTTCAAGGGGTTGGTTTCCATCACCCCGGCCTTGACGGCTTTTTCTATCTCGTTGTATAGTTGTTCCACGGAGCCGATGCAAAGGGCCTCGCCATCCTCCTCGCTCACCCAGATGGGCAGCGGTGTGCCCCAGAAGCGGCTGCGGCTCAAGTTCCAGTCGTTGAGGTTCTCCAACCAGTTGCCGAAACGCCCTGTGCCCGTGGACTGCGGTTTCCAGTTGATGCTGAGGTTGAGTTGCGACATGCGCTCCTTGCAGGCAGTGCTCTTGATGAACCAACTGTCAAGTGGATAATAGAGCACTGGCTTGTCGGTGCGCCAGCAATGTGGGTAGTTGTGCTCATGCTTTTCTATCTTGAAAGCCTTGTTTTCGGCCTTCAGGTCCATACAGATGGTGATGTCGAGCGTCTCATCCTTCTCAGTGAGTTGTTCGTCGTATGAGTTTTTGACATAGCGCCCGGCATATCGACTCCACAAAGGAAGGTTGATGTTGCTTTCCACAAAAGCCGGGTCGAGGTCTTCCACGGCGAAATATTTGCCTTGGAAGTCCACCACGGGGCGCTGATGCCCTTTCTTGTCCACCATGACGATGGGAGGCACACCTGCCTGGCGGGCCACCATGGCATCATCGGCACCGAAATTGGGGGCGATATGCACGATGCCCGTACCATCCTCCGTGGTGACATAGCTTCCGGGGATGACCCTGAAAGCCCCTTCTGAGAGGGGTTTCACCATGGGCAGCAGCTGCTCGTAGTGAATGCCCACGAGGTCGGTGCCCTTGTAGCGGGCAACGATGGTCCAGGGAATGACTTTGTCGCCCTTCTTGTAGGCTGCGAGGTCGGCATCACGTCCTTTCTCGTTGAAATAGGCGGAAAGTCTTGCCTCTGCCAGGATGACCGTGACAGGAAGTGCAGTGTAGGGATTGTATGTTCTCACGGCCACATAGTCGATTTTCGGCCCCACACAGAGTGCAGAGTTTGCGGCCAGTGTCCATGGGGTCGTTGTCCAAGCCAGGAAGAAGGGGTTGCCCCACCCTTCCATTTCGGGGCGTGGGTCGGTGATGGCGAACTGCGCCGTGCATGTGGTGTCCTTCACATTGCGGTAGCATCCGGGCTGGTTGAGTTCGTGGCTTGAGAGGCCTGTTCCAGCGGCTGGCGAATAGGGTTGTATGGTGTAGCCCTTATAGAGCAGTCCCTTGTCATAGAACTGCTTGAGCAACCACCACAGGGTCTCAATGTATTTGTTGTCGTATGTGATGTAAGGATGGTCGAGGTCCACCCAGTAACCCATCTTCGTGGTGAGTTCATCCCACTCTGCGGTGAATTTCATCACATCTTCGCGGCAGCGTTGGTTGTAGTCCTCCACGGAGATGTAACGGGAGCTTTCGGGATTGTCGATGTCGGCCTTTGTGATGCCCAAGGCTTTCTCCACACCAAGTTCCACGGGCAGTCCGTGGGTGTCCCATCCTGCCTTGCGCTTCACTTGGAAGCCTTTCATTGTCTTGTAACGGTTGAAGGTGTCCTTGATGGTGCGTGCCAGGACATGGTGGATGCCAGGATGGCCGTTGGCCGATGGAGGCCCTTCATAGAAGACGAATTCCGGGCAGCCTTCGCGCTCATCGACTGAGCGTTGGAAAACATTGCCTTTTTTCCACTGTTCCAACACATCGTTGTTGATTTCGGTCAGATGGAGACCTTTGTACTCAGAGAATTTTTTGGACATTTTTATAAATGATTACTATTATCTTTCTGTTTTTCAGCCACTTTTGTGACTTTTTCAACAGTTTGCCTCAAATGTTTTGTAAATGAAGATGCAAAGTTACGGATATTTTTTGGAAAAACCTTGCAACCTCATAATTTTAACAAGATTTACAAATCTGCTGCGTTATTGTAACGATTCAGCGAATCACAAAAGTAGTCGCCGTAGGCGACCCAAAAAGATGGTTCGCTCCAATATTTTATGCCTGTAATTCCTTGTTTCGTTTGGGAGCAATCCCGTGGTGAACTGAACAGATTCTGTGCAAGGGACTATAGTGATGTTAGAATATAGTAAAGCGTAGCAAACAATAGCATAACTATGAAATGGATGGTATAACTAAGCAAACGAAAGCAAAGTTATGAAGTGGAAGACAAAAATAGCTGATAATGATATATGATTCTGATTATGATTCTGAATAAAAAAAAAAGAAACTTCTCCTAAGGGAGAAGCAAAGAAAAAAAATTTCTTTGACCCTCTCCCGCAACGAAAAAAAGAGAGTTTATATCAAAATGACATCTTTTACCGGCATCCATGCACTATTTTTGCATCGAACTTGAAAATGACACCCATCTTATCGCAATTTACCATGGAAGGACAACAAGCAAACGCCAATCGCAAAACGCGGAATTTCATCATACATGAGAACATCATGTGCATGTCGTCACAATTGGACAACGAAGAACTGGCCAGATTCTTCAGGCACGTCTATCGCTACGTCGAAAGCGGCCAGCTGCCGGAGGAGGAGCAAAGTTGTGCCGTGAACATCATCTTCAATGAA
>CADBBP010000009.1 GCA_902792855.1 uncultured Prevotellaceae bacterium | reverse complement strand
GAAGGGTCGAAAAAGTTGCACATGTGGTTCAAACCAGGGGAGAACCCTTCCATTCCCAAGGGGAGGGAGGACAACACCCATTACAACATCTATGGCGCACATGTGGTGGCAGGATTGCTTGTGGACGAAATGGCAAAGCAGGTCCCTGCTCTGAAAAAATATGTGCGGCATTATGACTTCATCGTCGCCAAAGACGGCCATGGGAACTACATGGACTTGCAAAAGGCAATCGACGAGGCTCCAACAGGAAAGAAAACCACCATTAGAATTCTTAATGGGGAATGGCAAAAGCCGACCATTCCCAAAGGGAAGAAAATAAAATTCTCCATCTCCGAAAACGCCAAAATCTATTAAAATTTTGGTAGCCATAGGAAATCTCAGGCTGTCCTAAGAAGACCTGAAAATCTTAGGAAGTCCCAGAAAACCCTGCTATCCCACATTTTCCCAGGCCATCCTGGGAAAATGTGTTATCTATTATTTCAATTTTTTGAAAAAATTACAAAAATATTTGGATGCTATGAAAAAAATCACTATTTTTGCAAAACAAAACACTAGGCGTTTTTTAATTGATAAGACTATGGATTCCAACAACCGAGAAGCTTTCAAAAAATTAGTGGAATGTGGCATCAAGCCCTCCATGCAAAGATTGGCCATTATGCAATATCTGATGGCCCATGACACACATCCTACAGTGGAGGATGTTTACAAAGGACTGTGCGCGGATATTCCCACGCTAAGCAGGACGACTGTTTACAATACGCTGAGAATGCTTTCAGAGCACAAGGTGGCACAGATGATCACCATCGATGACCACAGGGTATGTTACGATGGCATTGTATCACCACATGTGCACTTCTTCTGCAAGAGTTGTGGGAAGGTGATCAACTTGTTTGGACAAGCGGCTCCTAAAGTGCCTGACTCTGCCTCGATAGAGGGATGCCTTGTCGATGAGGTGCAACTTTATTACAAGGGGCTTTGTGAAGAATGCGGGAAGCGTAGTTCTCACTAATTGATATCTCATTTTATTCTATACACATTAACAACAACCATTATGAAGAAAAAGTTTATTTGCACCGTTTGTGGATATATCCATGAAGGTACCGAGGCTCCCGAGAGATGCCCCATCTGCAAGGCTCCTGCATCGAAGTTCAACGAAGTAGTTGAGGGTGAGGAGCAACCATTTGCAACAGTACACGAACTGGGTGCTGCCCGCAAGGAGGGTGCCGACGAGGAGATGATTAAGGACTTGCTCAACCATTTCAATGGCGAATGTGGAGAGGTGGGTATGTATCTCGCCATGAGCCGCCAGGCCGACCGCGAGGGCTACCCGGAAGTGGCTGAGGCTTTCAAGAGGTACGCTTTTGAAGAGGCCGAGCATGCTGCCAAGTTTGCTGAACTGCTTGGCGATGTCCTGGGTGACACCAAGAGCAACCTCGAGGCACGCATCGCTGCCGAGAGAGGGGCTTGCGAGGACAAGTTCCGCATCGCACGCAACGCCAAGAAGGCCAATATGGACGCCACGCACGACACCGTGCACGAGATGGCAAAGGACGAGGCTCGTCACTGTGCTGGCTTCGAGGGACTCTACAAGAGACTCTTCAAGAAATAAGCACGTGCAAGATAGACAAGCCGGGGGTGCAACGATGCACCCCCGGCTTTTTGTTTGTTGCGCCGTAAGGCGGCGTACCTGCTATTCTGCCAAGATGATGTCCACAAGATAGGTGACGTCGGCCACAGTGATGAGGTCGTCGCCGTTCAAGTCGGAAAGGCAGGTCTCTATTGGATGGTTGGTGGGGTCGAGGATGTTGTCCACCAGCATGGTGACATCGGTGATGGTCACATAGCCGTCGTTGTTGATGTCGCCGGCCAAGGGGCGGTGAAGGCCATAATAGCGCAGCACGACATTGTCAATGGCCACCCAGTTGGCGTTCGTTCCCGACACGTAGAGGCCGATGGTGTGTTCGCCTTCTTCCAGCTGCTCTCCCACGGTGAAGAACTCGGGTGCGCCGTCGGCGGTGTGGCAACCGAGGGCGGTGTCGTCAATGCGCAGCGATACGCCGCTCACCTCCAAGGACGGCTGGTCTTGCCGGACGGCCTCCACGGCGGCCTGAAGCGTGTAGTAGCCTTTGGGCAGGGAAAGGGTCTGCGTCAGACTGCGGTCGGAAAGGTTGGTGGAGCGCACCCAACTCTCGGCGAAGGGGGGATTGAAATGGTCGTAAGTGGTGTTTATCGTGCCCCATGTGCCGTTTTGTGTCCAACCGTCAAGGTTCCAATGGTCGAAAGTGGAGTGGCCTACGGGTACCCGAATGGGATGACAGGGGGTGGCCAAGGCGAAGTATTCCTCCTCCGTGCCGCAGTAAATCAAAGAGATGTTGTCGATGGCTATCCAGTTGGCTGAGGTGTTGGTGGCGCGGAGGCCATACGTCAACGTGCCGTCGCTCACTTCCACCAAGAGGGAGTAGCGCTCGGGAAGTCCGTCGCCGGTGGCCACCGACATTTCCTGATTGCCAGCCCAGAAAGTCACACCACTCACGTCGGTGGATGGAGATGACTGGTTGACGGCGATGAGTGAGGCTCGGATGTAATACTTGCCGTTGGGCAACTCGGTAATGGTCTGTGAGAGGTTCGTGTCGGCAAGGTGGCCGCCGTTGGCACTGCTCGTCCAGCGCTCGATGAAGGGGAAGTCGATGAGCGAGCCATCTGCACTGTTGGTGTAGGGTGCGCTGCCGGCGTTGTAATTGGACACCATGCCGTTGGTTGTCCAGTCCTTCAGGCTTCCGGTGCAGAGATAGGGGGCCATGGCGGTGGTGATGTCGTAGCCGTCGGCCTCGGAGGCCGGTTCCTGGCTGATGACGGAACCACCATGGTAGTAAAGGCGGAAATTGTCGAAGATGGTCCAGTCATAGGAGACATAGGAGGCACCGCGGATGCCAAAGCGCAATGTCTGGTTGTTGCTCTCCAACGTTGTCTCCACACTGTTGTCGTAAAGGTTTCGTGCGAAATAGGCGGAGGCGGCCTCCATGTTGTTGGGGATGTACTTCACAGGCGAGCCAACCTCGCTTTCACTGCCTACGCCAACTTTTGACGACTGGGCGTATCGGCCGATGTGGCAGGCTGCCGTGTGGCTTGTGCCAAGATACACCTGGGTCGTGACGGGAAAAGCACCCGAGCCGTTCACATAATCGGTGTAAGTGTCGGTGGCTGTTCCGGGGCGTTGGAAGGCTTGTACCTTGAACTCATAGCGGCCGGAGGGGGCACCGTTGATGGTTTGGTAAACATCGAACACTTTCTGGTAGTACTCGCCGCAAGAATGGCTGATGGTGGGACTTGTGCCTTCCCATCCGGCCTTTCCATCCATTCCGGCATCGGCAATGAGGAAAGTGAGGTCGTAGGGAGCACCTTGCGGTGTGGTGTGTTGGAGGAATGTCATAAGAGCTGTTTTGGCCTCCCCTTGCAGTGACACAAGGGTGGAGGCGTCGACTCCTGCCTCGCGACTTTCGATACCAACAAGCGTAGCCTCAAGTGCTTCGTCTGTTCCTTCGACTTTCTCCGTATGCGACTGGCCGGCAAGGGAGCGGATGTGAGCAATCAAATCGTCCAAGTTGGCTCGCTCGTCACCACGGAGGGCGGCATCGATTTGTGACAACTGGTCATCGGTGAGGATGAGCCAGCGCTGGGCGGTGGCGGACAGGGTGTTGCTGAATGCTGTGGAGCCTGTGGCGGTGGAGCTGACCGCACACAACGCCTGTGGGGAGGGGGTGGCATTGCGACGCATCACATGGTAGCAGTCGAGCGTAAGGGCATTGCTGCCGCTGCCCATGGTGACGTCGGCAAACGACAGCTGCAGGCGGAGGTCGATTTCGCCCGATGTGCCGGAACTGGCCTTGAAACCGTCGGTGGCATTGTCGGTGGAGTATTGGATGTAGCGGCCCGTGCTCTTGTTCTTCAGACGATAGAGTTGCTGCGAGGGGTCGAAGCTGAGGCTCCACTGGGCGTTGTTGGAAGCGGTGGCAGCCTCGCTGATGGACAGTTCGCGAAGTTGGAGCTTTCCGCCGTTGTCAACGAGGAACGACGACTTGAGGCCGTACCTCGAATCGCTGTTGCGGAGGTAATAGGTGGCATCGTCGCTATGCTCGAAGGTGTAGGCCAGTCCTTGTAACTGGTTTTCCACGGGGAACAGACCGTCTTCCACAATCGCCTGCATGAGCAGGGCGTTGCCATAGTATTGGACATCGCTGTGGGCGTCTTCGTGTGCTCCGTTGATGGTGTACGACAGGTTTTGTGCTGCATTGGTGGACCAGAGGTGTGTGCCGTCGCCCGTGAGGCGGATGCCGGAACTGTTGTCCCAGAACTGGAGGAAGCGGGTGGCACGCTTGCCATACCACACGCCGGAACTGCTGCCGGAGCGGATGTCGCCGTAGTAGGTGTTGGTGGTGCCTACGCCGATGCCATGGCCGCCCTCGTGGAGCACTGTGCCGGTGGCTTGGTAGGCCACGTTCTGGCTGATGCGCATCCAACCGCCGTAGGAGCAGTCTGCGGTGCCGTCGCCAGCACCGGCACCATAGCTGTAGTGGGCGGAGAGGTGAAAGCCGCTGATGCTCGTGAGGTTGTTC
This sequence comes from uncultured Prevotellaceae bacterium, assembly GCA_902792855.1. Classification (GTDB taxonomy): domain Bacteria; phylum Bacteroidota; class Bacteroidia; order Bacteroidales; family Bacteroidaceae; genus Prevotella. Next base: position 28,758 of record CADBBP010000009.1, on the reverse strand, counting down.
CAATAGTTCATGGCTCCTGAAACGGCTTGTGAGATGCGGGCGTTCTGGGCATTATCGCCCTCGTTGTCGTAGTTCCACGTGATGTTCCCCTTGGGAAGCGTATAAACGCGGATGACATCGCCATAGCCTACCTTGTACCCGGTGGTGACGGCATAGCCGCGAACGTAATAGAGGGTGCCCGGGGTGACATTGTCGATGCAGTAGATGTTGCCGCCGTTGCTCACATAGCGGGTTGTGCGCTCGTCGGCGACAGTGGGTTCCGGGTTGGTGGAACTGTAGCACAGGCCTTGCTCGAGGATGCTTGCCGACGAACTGACGCTGATGCGACCGAATATCATCGTGGCGCCGCGGGCATGGTTGTGCTGGGTGGTGACGGTGGGCGTGGACCCTGTCGCGCTGACCTTCGTGGCGAAGATGCTGCGCTCGGCTGCGAGCATGGCACTTTTCAGGGTGTTGGCTGCGGAAGCGATGCTTGTGACATCGCCGGAGGTGGTGAGGCCGCTCGCAGTGCTGAGAGCGGTGGAGAGGGCGTTTTTCGCTTCGGAGGACATGGACTGGTTGGCTATCGTGCGGGCTTGGGACACCAAGTCGGAGAGACCGCTGCGCAGGTAGGCGACATCGTTGCTCACGAGGGAGAGGCGGAAATTGTCGCACGCCATCCAGTTGGCGGTGGAACCTTCGCACTTGAAGCCGATGGTGACATCGTCGGTGAGGAGGTCGAAAGTGAGTGTGTAGTCACCGGAACTGGTGACGGTGGTCTCCTTCCAGTCGGCGAAGATTGTTCCGCCTGTGGCCGCCGATGTGCTGCCCTGTTTCACGTGCTGGGCAGCGACGGTGAGCATGTAACGGCCTTTGGGAAGGCCGGAGAGGGTCTGACGGATATAGGTGTCGGGCAGGTTGTTTTCTTTGCTCACCCATCGTTCGGCATAGGCATGGTTGCTCTTTCCGGGGAACTCAGAGTTGGTCTGAAGGCCCATGCCCATTTGCTGCCAGCCGGAGAAACTAAGACCGTCGAAATTGGGATTGACTATCGAGGAGGTGTAGTCGGTTTGGGCCATGGCCCCACTGGCGAGTAATGCGAGGAAGAGGGGAAGGAGGATGCGTTGAGCAAGGAGTTTTTGGGAGAATGGTTTTTCCATAGTCGGGGTGTTTGGGTAAGGGGAAGAAAAAGCCTCCCCCTTGTTGAGGGGGAGGCTGGATGAATGGGAATGGTTATGCCTCGATGGCTGCCACGCCGGGAAGCACCTTGCCCTCGATGGCCTCGAGCAGGGCGCCGCCGCCGGTGGAGATGTAGCTCACCTTGTCGGCCATGCCAAACTTGTTGATGCATGCAACGGAGTCACCGCCGCCGATGAGGGAGAAGGCACCGTTGGCTGTCGCCTCGGCGATGGCGTCGGCGATGGCCTTCGAGCCACCGATGAAGTTGTCGAACTCAAACACGCCGGCAGGGCCGTTCCAGAGGATGGTCTTGGCAGGCTTGATGGCCTCGGCGAAGGCTTCGCGGGTCTCGGGACCGGCATCAAGACCTTCCCAACCCTCGGGGATGGCGTTGGCGGGGCATACTTGGGTGTTGGCGTTGTTGTCGAAAGCGTCGGCTGCGATGCAGTCAGAGCCAAGGACGAGGTTCACGCCGTTCTCTTTGGCTTTCTTGATGACATCGAGGGCAACGTCGAGCTTGTCGTTCTCGCAAATCGAATTGCCAATCTCGCCGCCAAGGGCCTTGGCGAAGGTGTAGGTCATACCACCACAGAGAATCAGGTTGTCAACCTTGCCGAGGAGGTTCTCGATGATGCCAATCTTGGTGGACACTTTGGAGCCGCCCATGATGGCGGTGAACGGACGCTTGATGTTGCCAAGAACGTTGTCAACAGCTTTCACTTCCTTCTCCATCAGGTAGCCAAGCATCTTGTGGTCTTTGTCGAAGAACTCGTCAATCACGGCGGTGGAGGCATGCTTGCGATGAGCGGTGCCGAAGGCATCCATCACGTAGCAGTCGGCGTAGCTGGCAAGGGTCTTTGCAAACTCCTTCTGGCTGGCTTTCATTGCCTTCTTTGCATCATCGTATGCAGGGTCGGTCTTCTCGATGCCTACAGGCTTGCCTTCCTCCTCAGGATAGAAGCGGAGGTTCTCCAGCAGAAGCACCTCGCCGGGCTTCAGGGCGTCAGCGGCATCCTTGGCCTTGGCGCAGTCGGGAGCAAATTTCACTTCCGTGCCGAGAGCGGCGGAAACAGCGTCAACAATCTGACCGAGGGAGAACTTGGGGTTCACTTTTCCTTTGGGCTTGCCCATGTGGGACATGATGATGAGGGCGCCACCATCGGAGAGAATGCGCTTCAGCGTGGGAAGGGCACCGCGGATGCGGGTGTCGTCGGTTATCTTACCATTTTCGTCCAGGGGTACGTTGAAATCAACACGTACGATTGCCTTTTTGCCGGCAAAATTGAATTGGTCAATCTTCATAATTGCTTATTGGTGTTTAAAATGAGAATGTGTCGTTTTACTTTTGCAAAGTTAAGAAATTCTTGTCAATTACAATGAGATAAGAGGTGTTTTTTAGCTTTTTTCACCATGACGGGATTTTTCTGTCAACTCTACCTTGCAATTCCGCGTAATTCGTATTTGATACGAACATTTTGACGGCGTGACAACTCGCCCGGGTTGCTGCCGGGAAAGCCGTCTGGAACCATTGACAACCGGCGGGCATAAAATTCCTGCCAGTAGGGGAGCAAGTCTCCATTGCTGTCGCGGAACGTCATAGGGATGGGGGCGAACACCTTGCTGCCATCTTTGAAGACGAATGACAGCTGCACCAGTTCACTGCAATATATCTCCTCGTTTTCGGGAAGGAACAGAAAGTCGTAGGGCCTGCCTAAAAGCGCATGGGCATTGGCAAGGCTTTTCACCATGTCAATCTTTCCGCGCACTCGACCCACCAACACCTTGGCTGCTCCTTTGCCAAAGTCTGCCAATGGGGTCTCCACCACACCGTTGTATGTGGCTTCAAGCACCATGCCTTTTCCGTCGTGGTGGTGGAAAATGCCCACATGGTCGATGGGAAGAGATTGTGTGCCACTCGTCACAGCAGTGATGGCATTCGTTTCCGGGGCAACAAGGAAGAGCAAGTCGCCATCTCGCAAGCGCGACGTGTCACTGATGGCTTTCTGGCCGAAGCCGGAAAGGCAGATGGCGCAGCACAAGACTGTGAATAGTCTTCTCACCTTTTTATTTTTATGGTGTCTATAGGAGCTATAGTTCCTATAGTTTTTATAGCCACTATAGCTCCTATGGCTCTTATTCATATTTTTGGATGAAGTTGATGTTGTAGCTCTCGTATTTGTTGAGTTCGCCGGCGGAGATTTCGTTGCGATAGCCGTTGTACCAAGGCTGGGAGTTGAAATATTGGCGAAGGCTGGCATCCTTGAATTTCCGGCCATGTCGGGCATAAATGGAGTTGCGAAGCACGCGCAACTGCCCCTGGTTGAGGGAGGCGAGGTCGTTGTGAGTGACATAGCGAGAGGAGAGCCAGTCGTAGGGGGTGCCATAGACCACGCCGCCACGAGTATTGCTTCTTGCCACAGGGGCACCGTCGGGGATGACTTTGCTGGCGTGCATGTAGCCCAGGGCGTTGCCGGCATTGTCATACACCACGCGCCAGTTGGAGTTGTAGTTGGTGTAGTAGATGGGGCTGCCATCCTTGATTTTCTGAACAATGCCGTAGTTGGTGCCGGGGCCTTGGCGAACGTTGGTGTAGCCACCTTCGCGGATGACATGTCCCATGAGCAGTCCGGCTGGCACACGGGCTTTGGGGATGGAAGGAGGAGCGACGGCGGGTTGTGGTGGTGCCGGGGCGGCTACGGGCTGAGCCTGGACAGGTGCGGCGGCTTCTACCTGGTTGTTTGTTGTTGCCGCTTGTTGCGGTGTCGCTTCAGTGATGGTTGCTTCAACATCAGCATCCGCGTCCTCATCCTCATCCGCCTCGGTGTCGTCATATTCTGAAATCACATCGATGAGGCTTGCTGCAAGGCGCTTGTGGCGGTTGGCATATACCGATATGCGCGACAGGCTCGAGGAGATGATGGTGGCTTCGTCATCAGCCATCGGGTCGGGGAGGCTTTTCAAAGCGGTTTCCATATTGTCGGCGGCATTGTCCCAGTCTTCTTTGCTCCAGTCGGAACAATTCGAGGAAATGTCGTTGCTCAATGCCTCTATCATTTCTACGGGTTTTGTCGGGTCGTAGGATTTCGTTTCTTTCGTAGAGCAGGAGGCTATCAGTGCCGCAATGACAGGAAGGGCGACAAGGCGTAGTGTCTTTTTCATGATGTTAAGATTTGGGGAGGTGATGTCAGTCTTCTTCCATAAGTTTCTCAAAGAAACTATCGAGGTCTTTGTCAAGGTCTTTCATCAGTTCACCACTAAGGATGATGGTGTCGCCATCGGAGATGTAGAGTTCTGAGATGGACTCATGGTCATCGTCCTCCAGTACCAGGCTGAAGGGTTGTATCAACCCAAAATTGTCGATGACTTTGCTGAGGCGCTTCAGGGTGTGGCGAAGCACGGAGGTGGCATCCTCATAAAAATGGTCCTCCTTGTTGTTAATCCACTCTTCTATCACACATCGAGTGATTTCATTCTCATCGTCATCGAGGACAAGCATTTCGCCGCTCTCCTGGGACACGCGAAGGTGTAGGTCGGTGAGGAGAGTGGGGGTGTCGGTGGAGGGGAATTTCTGACTTATCTTGCGGATAACACGTTCAATGGTTTGTATTGTCTGTTCCGAAGCTTTCATCTTTGTTTGTTTATAGTTAGCGTTGGGTGAGGCTGCGCAGACGGATGCGGGTGAGTGCCTGCTTGGTATTGAGGGTGAAGTCGCCGTTGAGCATCCAACCGTAGTAGCCGGAATCCTTGCGGAGCACCTCGGCCACAGGGCGGCCTTTATATTTGCCGAAGTTGAAAACCTCTTGACGCAATGGGGCACCGCTGTCGTCGGTCACGGGCTGTCCGTTGGCATCCAAGACGGGCTTCCACACGATGCGGCCGGCGAAGTCAACATTGTCGTTGGTGCGAGAGAAGGCTGCAAGCGCATCCATGTCGTTGGTCAACTGTCGCAAGGGGTCTTCTTGATTGTCGGGGCTGTACATGTCGAGCTGGCCCTGTAACACGCGATAGGTGGCCTTGGCATCGAAGTCGGCACGGTGGGCACTGCCTGAGGCACCCACGTTTTCAGGGGTCATCTCCTCACCACAGTAGAATTTGAAGGCGGCGGCGAGGTTGCGAGGCTCCATCTTGTGAAAGATGGTCTGCATGTCGATAAGACGGCATTTGGAGAAGTCAAAATCGATGCCGGCGCGGAGAAACTCCTCGGCAAGCAGGGGGATGTCGAAATGGTTGGAGTTGAAACCGGCAAAGTCACAGCCTGAAAACTCCTTGGATAGTTGGGGGGCGAGGGCCTTGAAAGTGGGGCTCTGAGCCACCATCTCGTCGGTGATGCCTGTCAGGGCACTCACCTCGGCGGGGATGGGGCACTCAGGGTTCACATAGTAGTCGCGGCTCTGCTCGCTGCCGTCAGGGAAAACCTTGACAAATGCTATCTGGATGATGCGCGATTTAACAAGGTCAAGCCCCGTCGTCTCCAAGTCGAAGATTATCAGGGGCTTTGTAAGATGAGGTATCATCAGTTGGCGTACTTGGTTAGTCGTTGAGAAGCATCGGCATAATGAGCATCAGCACCTCTTCCTGGTCGGGTTGCTGAGCAGGTACCACCACGCCGGCACGGCTGGGGTCGGCCAACTCTATGACCACCTCGTCGCTGTCAAGATTGTTGAGAATTTCCAACAGGGCAGGACCCTTGAAGCCAATGGCCATCGGAACGCCGTCGTACTCGCACACCAAAGCCTCCTTGGCACTGGTGGAGAAGTCGATGTCCTCTGAGGAGAGGACCACCTGGCCCTGCTCTACCTTGAATTTCACCAACAGGCTGCTCTCACTGGCGAAGGGAAGCACGCGGCGAAGGGCGCTCACCAACACGCGGCGGTCGATGCGAAGGTGGTTGGGGTTGTCCTTGGGGATGACGGAATTGTAGTTGGGGTATCTGCCCTCAATGAGGCGGCAGATGAGTACGCCGTCGGCGAAGCTGATGACAGCATTGCGGTCGTTGAACTTGATGACAACGTCGCCGCCGTCCTTTGTCAGCACATTCTTAAGCAGTGAGGCGGGCTTCTTGGGGAGAATGAATGAGGCGGCACGCTCGTTTCTTACGGCGAAGCAGCGGTTGCGGACAAGCTTGCTGCCGTCGCTGGCAACGATGGCGGTGTAGTCGGGCGTGATGTCAAAATAGATGCCGTTCATCACTGGGCGCAACTCTTCCTGCGTGGTGGTGGCAAAGATGGTGCGGGTGATGTTGGCCTGCAGCACACCGGCCTCGAAGTTGATGGTGGTGACATCGCTCGGAAGGGCCTGTGTCTGAGGGTACTCGTCGGCATTTTGGACGGTGAAGTTATAGTTACCGTTCTGGTAGTAAACCTTCACGGTGAAGTCCATGAGGTCCACCTCGAAGGTGAGGGGCTGGTCGGGCAACTCACGAACAGCGTCGAGGATGGTGTGGCTGCTAACTACAAACCGGCCGTTGCCGTCGCTATCTGACAACTGGCAGGTGGATTTCATCACATTCTCATTGTCGGAGGCGGTGATGACCAATTGGCCGTCGGAAACCTCAAAGAGGAAACCCTCAAGGATGGGCATGGCGTTCTTGGCCATGATTACTTTGGAGAGGATGCCCAACTTTGTGCTTAGGGTGGTGCTGGATAAGGTAAACTTCATTATGGTGTATTTTAAATTGTTAATTTGCTGATGGGTGCATGCCGAATGGCTTGTGGAAAAGGCTCACTACTCCACATACTGACCACAAAATTACAAAAATCCTCACATATAACAAAAATTTAAGCCAAAAGTTTCGATTTATGACGCATTTTTTGTAATTTCGCAAACGATTTCGGCAATGCTACGCATTACACCAAGCTTGTACGACTTGGAAGTCTTTGCAAAGCTTCCGAATGAATGGACAATTGCTTATACATTATTTTATAAAATAAGAATTATATGGAATTACAAGGTAAAATCATCTTTGCGCTCGAACCGAAGACGGGTGTTTCGAGCCGTGGTGAATGGAAAGTGCAGGAATTTGTCTTGGAAACTCTCGACGGGCAGTTCACGCGTAAAATGGTCTTCTCGGTCTTTGGAGAGGACAAACTACAGAGGTTCAACATCCAGGTGGGTCAGGACGTCAACGTGTCGTTCGACATCGACGCACGCGAATACAACGGCAGATGGTTCAACAGCATCAGGGCTTTCGACGTCAGGCCGGTGCAGGTGGCTGCGCCTACGGCAGCTCCGTTCAGCCAGGCACCATTCGAGGCGGCAGCAGGAGTGGCACCCCAACAGGCAGCTCCCCAGCAGGCTCCGCCAATGTCCAACCCATTTGACAATCCCGCCAATGACGGAGGGTCATCCGACGACCTGCCCTTCTGAGGCTTCCCTTCACAAAAACAAAAAAGGCCATTGGCAAACTGCTGCCAATGACCTTTGTCGTGTCTTGATGTTTTCATGAACGCTTCACCACGAATTGTCCGATGCGCCGGCTGCGTTTCTTCTTGTCCACAGCGCACAAAATATAGACACCCTCGGGAAGGCGGCGGATGCTCAATGTCTTCCCACCAACGGGGCGGATGGTCATCGTCGTACCCGTCAGGCTCACGATGCTCAGGTAAGTACACTCGAAATCCTGAGGGAGGGCAGGCACTGGCAACTGGCGGCCGTCGTTGGGGAGCCATTCTATCGTGGGCCGGTAGGGCTGCTCGCTTTGGAGAGCCTCACTCTCGTTGCCATAACGGTCGATGGAGGTGACGGCGAAATAGTGGCGGCCATCTTCGCCTTCGATGGTAAGGTGAGGCGAGGTGAGGCGGCGGGCAACAAGGTTGCGGGCATCGCTAACGTCAACAGGTGTCTCCGTGCCGGCATATACATTATACATCAAGTAGGGGCCACCGCTGCGGTCGCTGCCACCCCACCAGCGAATGCGGAGACGGGTGCCATCCTGGGAAAGGTCCATGCCGTCCGGGCGGGTGGGAATGGCCTTTGACTGCCATGTCATGGGAGGTGTGAGTGAGGGGTAGGTGTCGAGGTAGCGCTCCACATAGGTATAGATGCCTTTTGTGTCATCGGTGAAGAAGCGGCTGCGGAAATAGGTATGACCCATGCCCATCTGTCGCAACACGTTCAACTCGCGGGTGATGTCCATCAACGACCAGTTGGCGCCCTCGCGGCGAGACAAAAGCCATATACCAAGGCCGGGAACCACTGTACGACCATAACTGTTGGATGCCCAGTCGGCAGCAAAGGGATAGAATTGGTCGTCCTTGAAATACATCATCGGATAGAGTTGGTCCATCAGGCCGTCGCGAAGCCATCCCTGGGCATCCTGGCACACGCGGTCGTAGGCATTCCAACCAAGGCTCGAATGGCGGGGGAGGTCGCTGAATTTGCCGATGGGAGAGCAACTTAGCTTCACCCATGGCTTCACGCTTTTCACACGCTCGTGAATGGTTCGCACGATGCGGGTGATGTTCTCACGGCCTTGGCTCTTGCTCACCCGCAACTTCATGTTCTCTGGGTAGCGGATATAGTCAAGGTGGATGCCGTCAACATCATAGTTGTCAACAATTTCGCGACAGATTCCAGCAATGTATGAGGCTGTTTCGCTGTATTCGGGATTCATATATCCCTCGTCGCCAATTTTCATCACCATGCGGGGATAACGCTCGCGCAACTGCTTGCAGCCGGTGTCGTTCCACTTGCCAACGGGGATGGAGACGACCCATGCATGGAGTTCCATACCACGCTTGTGGCACTCGTCGATGGCAAACTGCAAGGGGTCGTAGCCGGGGGAGCGACCGCCCTTGCCGGTGAGGCAGGCGTCCCAAGGCTCCAAACGGGAAGGGTAGAGGGTGGTGGCGCGAATGCGCGTCTGAAGAAGTATGGTGTTGACATGCGTTCGACCAAGACGGTCGAGGATGTCGCGAAACTGCTGCTTCTGGCGCTCTATCGACTCGGGGGAGGTGGCTTTCACGCTTGGCCAGTCAAGGCTCTTCAACGTGGTGAGCCACACGGCGCGGACTTCATGCTTCGGTACTTGGCTCAAGGCGCACAAGGAAGAGAGCAGGAAGGTCAGCATCAAAATAGGTGTTCTATACATGGAAGCTTTCATATTCTTTTCAATGCAAAGATACGGCTTTTGCTACAAATGGCAAAGAGTTTTCACAAGAATGTTGAAAATGGCTTCCGTTGTTCCGTAAATTCCGCAGGAGATGATGTCAAAAATATGAAAAACCATACAAAAATATATGGCTTTTCGTTTCTTGTTACGTTTTTTTTCCGTACTTTTGCAAACATGAAAAAGACTATGTTATTCTTATTGGCGGTGGCATGTGTCCAGATGCTCAGCGGACAAACAATAGTAAGCAACGGCAAGTACATTCCCCTCGACACGCTCAAAAACCGGGAATGCATTGAAGCCGTGGGTGACTTCAACAAGGACGGAATCTCCGACCTTGCCATCATCTCCAACATGGGTGAAGAACTTGGTCGAGTCATGGCCATCTATTTCGGCATTCAAGGAGGCGGTTACACCTGCTTCCGGGAATACAGAGACATCTTTCCCCCAGACGATGACCCCGATGTGTCCTTGGATTGCAGCATGGACGTTAATCCCAAGGGCGTGTTGGAAATCGACTTGTCGATGTTTCGGAGTGCTGGAAGCTGGGGTGCCGGCCACAACACTTACAAGTTTCGCTTCCAAAAAGGCGACTTCTACCTCATCGGTTTCGACGAGGATTATTTCATGCGAAACACCGGTGACGCCCACATCGACAGTTACAATTACCTCACAAGCAAGCACCAGCGGGTGACATACAACATGTTTGACGAGAGTGTGAAGAAACGGGAGACTTGGAGCAACATCCCCAAGAAACCCCTTAGAAAACTCGGCTCGTGGATGATGGAGTGAGCATGTTTCATGTTAAATTGTTGGCTTTTTGCACTTGTTATAAAAAAAATGTGTAATTTTGCACGACTATTACAATTTTATATAGGAAATGATATCATTTTTGTTGAGCCTTTTGGCGCTTGTCGCTGGATATGTGTGCTACGGCAAGTTTTTGGAGAAAGTTGTCCAGCCTGACGACAGGCCTACACCTGCTGTGGCCATGGCCGATGGCGTGGACTACATCGTACTTCCCACGTGGAAGGTGTTTATGATTCAGTTTCTCAACATCGCAGGCACCGGCCCCATCTTCGGAGCCATCATGGGTGCTTGGTATGGCCCCACGGCATACATCTGGATTGTCCTGGGATGCATCTTTGCCGGAGCCATGCACGACTATTTCAGTGGGATGCTGTCCATGAGGCACGGCGGAGCCAACCTTCCCGAGCTTATTGGTACGTACTTGGGGAAGTCGGCGAAGGCTGTCATGCTCGTATTCTCGGTATTCCTGCTCGTCATGGTGGGTGTCGTCTTCGTTTACAGCCCTGCACTGCTCTTGGAGAACATGGCTCCCATGGGAATCATCGTTTGGGTGGTCATCATCTTCCTCTACTACATCCTTGCCACCATGCTCCCCATCGACAAGATTATCGGGCGCTTCTATCCCATATTTGCATTCTCGCTGCTCTTCATGGCTGCAGCACTCTTGGTCGTGCTCTTCATCAAGTGGCCCGACATCCCGGAATTGTGGTCCAACCTTGAACAAGCCAATCGCAATGAGCCTGCCTCGCTGCTCGGGGCTGACACGTTTATTGGCAAGAACCCCATCTTCCCATGTCTCTTCCTCACCATCGCCTGCGGTGCCATCAGTGGCTTCCATGCCACGCAAAGCCCGCTCATGGCAAGATGCTTGAAGGATGAGAGACTTGCCCGCCCCATTTTCTACGGCTCCATGATCACAGAGGGGCTCGTGGCACTCATTTGGGCTTCCGTCTCTGCATATTTCTTCTACTATGGAGGATGGCGCGAGGTGGTGCCGGCAGAAATTGTCAGCCAGTTCAATGAGCAGATGCAAGGCGATTCTCCTAAGACGCTCGTGCAGTTCTTCACCGCTCCGGCTGTCGTGCAGTATGTATGCTCTGGATGGCTCGGTCTCTTCGGAGGCATTCTCGCCGTCCTCGGTGTGGTGGCAGCACCTATCACCTCGGGAGATACGGCTTTCCGCAGTGCCAGGCTTATCATCGCATCTGCCTTCAAGATGGAGCAGCGCACCATTGTAAAAAGGCTCTACATCGCACTGCCGATGTTTGCTGCATCCATACTCTTGCTCGTATGGCAGATGGAAAATCCCGATGGCTTCAACACCATCTGGCAGTATTTCGGATGGGGCAACCAGACACTCTCCGTGTTCACCCTCTGGACCATCACCGTCTATCTCGTGAGAAACAACAAACCATACGTCATCGGACTTATTCCAGCTTTGTTCATGACAACTGTGTGCTCAACGTTTGTCTTTGTCAGTCCCAACGGACTGAACGCCATCAACGGTGTGAGCATACCGCTTTCAGTAGGGTACGCCCTTGGCATCGCGTGCTGCGTACTGGCCGTCGTGTGGTTTGCTACATGGAAAAACAAGTATCAGAATAATCACAAATAAATAACAGATCCGACCAAATGATGAAGAAATTTTTCATGCTGATGGTGGCCCTGACCACCGTCGTCACCGTAAGCGCTCAGTTTGAGCAGGGTAAGACCTACATCAGCGCATCCCTCTCCGGGCTGGACCTCAACTACAACGGAAGTACCAAGTTCAGCTGTGGCTTTGAGGCAAAAGGAGGCTATTTCGTGGAGGACAACCTCATGGTGCTGGCTAATTTTGGATACAACCGCGTGGGTGGCAACGACCCTACGCCCGACAGGTTCACAGCAGGAGCCATGGGAAGATATTACATCATCCAGAATGGCATCTACCTCGGAGCGGGCGTCAACTACAAGCATGCCAACCACAGTTACAACGACTTTATGCCAACGGTGGAGGTGGGATATGCGTTTTTCATCAACCGAACAGTGACCATCGAGCCTGCCATCTATTACGAGCAGTCACTCAAGAACCACAGCGATTACTCCAATGTGGGGCTTCGCCTCGGATTGGGAGTATATCTCTTCACCAACTACTAAAGGGAGGGGATGCTCCAACAATATCCCTCCACGCTGCTTGAGAAAGCGGTGGGTGAATTTGCTAAACTGCCCGGTATTGGAAGGAAGACGGCCTTGAGGCTGGTGCTGCACATGCTGCGCCAGCCTATGGATGATGTGGACGTTTTCACCCAGGCGATGGGGAAATTGAGGCATGAGGTGAAGTATTGCGACACATGCCACAATATCAGTGACACCACCACATGCCCCATTTGCGCCGACCCGCGACGAGACACGTCCATCGTTTGCGTCGTGGAGAACGTGCAGGATGTCATGGCGGTGGAGAACACACAGCAATTCCATGGGCTATACCATGTCCTGGGGGGAGTCATTTCGCCCATGGACGGCGTGGGACCTTCCGACCTGCAGATAGATTCACTCGTGCAAAGGGTTGCCAACGGAGGGGTGGAGGAGGTCATCCTCGCTTTGGGAAGCACCATGGAGGGTGACACCACCAATTTCTACATTTCAAGGAAACTAAGCGGTTACGATGTGCGGCTCACCGTCCTGGCAAGGGGAATCTCTGTCGGAGATGAGCTGGAATACACCGACGAAGTGACACTCGGGCGTTCCATCATCAATCGGACGCCTTTCGGGCAGTAGTCATTCAAATATGTAATTATGAGAAAAACCAGAACATTGCTGCTGTGCATCCTATGGGGGGCGTTGTCGATAGCATTGGCCATCGTCGTCGTATGCGAGACGGGCCTCTTGCAACCCGGATGGCTGACAGGCAACGTGATGGCGGAGTATGCTGCCGCCGTGGCACTCGAACTTTTGACACTCATTGTCATACCCCTTTCCTTGTGGCTCTTCAAATGGAAGAAAGTCACAACCGACCTCAAGCAAAGGAACGCCAAGGCACTCGCAACGTGGGGAACAGCGAGGCTGCTCTTGCTGTGCATACCCATGCTTGCTGCCATCATTGCGTATTATCTCTTCCTCACTCCAACCTTTTATTACCTCGCGCTCATCCTCGCCATCTGCCTCTTCTTCGTCTATCCATCGGAAGCAAGGTGTGCAAGGGAATTACAACTATAGACAATGCAACTGACCGTCATCATCGTCAATTACAACGTGAAGCATTACCTTCACCAATGCCTGCAAAGCCTTTACAGGGCCATCAAGGGGCTTGAGGCGGAGGTGTATGTCGTGGACAACCATTCACGCGACGGCAGCGTCAACTATGTATCCAAGTATTTCCAAGACGTCAATTATGTGGAAAGCAACCACAATCTCGGTTTCGCAAGGGCAAACAACATCGCCATCCGGCAGTCAACGGGTGAGTACGTGTTGCTGCTTAATCCCGACACCATCGTGGGAGAAGACACTATAAAGAACGTGTTGGATTTCATGGGGGAAAAACCGGAGGCCGGAGCAGTGGGTGTGAGAATGCTAAAGGCTGACGGAACAAAGGCCATGGAGTCGAGAAGAGGACTGCCCACGCCCTTGACATCATTCTACAAGATGACCGGCTTGTGCAAGCGTTTTCCAGAAAGCAGGCGTTTCGGAAGGTATTACATGAGTTACCTGCCGTGGGACGAACCGGCACGCATAGAGGTCATCAGCGGTGCGTTCTGCATGCTCAGGAGAAAAGCCATTGAAAAGGTGGGGTTGCTTGATGAGGACTTCTTCATGTATGGAGAGGACATCGACCTCTCATACAGACTGCTCAAGGGTGGGTATCAAAACTGGTACCTGCCAGAAACCATCCTCCACTACAAGGGGGAGAGCACGCAGAAATCATCGTTCAGGTACGTACACGTCTTCTATGAGGCCATGCTCATCTTCTTCAGGAAACACTATGGAAGTTCCAGCTTGTGGCTCACCCTCCCCATCAAGACGGCCATCTATCTCAAGGCTACCCTCGCTCTCATACAGATGCAGACGACGAAGATGAAGAAGGCTCTTGGCTTCTTCAGCCCGAGACGGAAAAGGGAGCCGGACTACATCTTCATTGGTTCTGTGTCATCAATCACACAGTGCCGCAAACTCGCAAGGAAAAAGGGCTTGTCTGGAGAATTCATCGTTGCCAATGAGAAAGTGAAACCCGATGGGCACCTTTCGCTGCTCGATGAATTTGCCAACACGAAGAACATCAAGTATATCGTGTATGACACAGAGGCTTTTTCATACGAGGCAATACTCGACATCTTCTCCCAGCAACCCATGGAGAACGTCATGATTGGCACCTACAATCCACGGACAAAAACCATCATCACGGCAGAGGAGGTCTTGAAATGACCGACTTCTTAAAAACACGCCACATCAAACTGAGGGCCATTGAACCCGAAGACATTGACTTCCTCTACACCATAGAGAATGACAGTGATTTATGGGACGTTGGGGTGTCCAACATGCCTTACTCCCGTTTCTTGCTCAACAAATACATCATTTCATGCACCTCCGACATTTATGCCGACAGGCAGATGCGCTTGGTGATGGAGGATGGGGAAGGACATCCTGTGGGGTTGCTCGACTTGTTCAATTTCGAGCCGCAGCATCTGAGAGCCGAGGTGGGAGTGGCCGTGCTCAGGAGCGAGCGAAACAGGGGCTATGGCGTGCAAGCCGTATGCCTCGCGGTGGAATATGCGAGAAATGTGCTGCATCTGCACCAACTGTGTGCCGTCGTGGCAAAAGACAATATTCCCTCAATGAAAATATTCCAAGAGGGTGGCTTCCAGGAAAATGCTGTTCTCAAAGATTGGATTTTTGATGGGAAAGAATACCATCATGCTGCCTTTATGCAAATTTTTCTGTAAAAAAGCAAGGAAAAATTTTTTTTATAGAAAAAAATATATTACCTTTGCATCCGCAAATCAGAACAACAATCTTTTAGGTGCGTTAGTTCAGTTGGTTAGAATGCCGGCCTGTCACGCCGGAGGTCACGGGTCCGAGTCCCGTACGCACCGCCAACTTGTTATCTGAAGGTGCGTTAGTTCAGTTGGTTAGAATGCCGGCCTGTCACGCCGGAGGTCACGGGTCCGAGTCCCGTACGCACCGCAAAAAGCCCACCATTTTGGTGGGCTTTTTCGTTGAGCTTAACTCTCATTACCTCGTGGCGTGGAAACCTTCCAAATTCTCGTAGCGACGTTTCATCATACGGCGGTAGATGTCGCGGAGCCACACACGATAGGTGAGGATGAACAGCAAGCCGATGGCCATCAGTGCCAACGCACCTCCTATGTCGCCAAACACCAATGGGAAGATGTTGAGAAGCACCAAGGGGAGTAGGAAGGCTCCTATTTCAACCGCAATTTGCAGGAAATTGGTTTCCATCGTTCCCTTGCCAATGAACTTCGTGTTCAGAGGGATGGTCTGCTTGTTGATGATGGCAAGGTAGAGGAAGCAGGCGTGCACCGGGCCGCCCACCATCAGCATGATGCCTATGAGCATCAGAAGGCTGCACTTGCCCATGAACACCGTGGGGAGCATCAGTACCATGGGAAGGAGAAGCAACGCCGTGTAGAGGAAATACTTCGCCTTCAGCAACTGAAGGATGTTCTCCTTGTGCACCATCAGGCAGTCGATGTAGTTGCCCTCATAACACATCGTCTTCACCAAGAGCATCGCTCCGTAGATGGCGAAATTATATACCGCCAAAAATTTCGTCATGCCACCATCGTAGATGTCGGTGAACGAGATGGCAAGGCTGAAGAGGAGGATGAGGATGTTGGCGCTGATGAATGCCTTGCGGATGTTCTTGTTGCGCATGATGCTTTTCACCTCGAGTTTCAGGTATTCTCCCACCTCGCCAAAACGCTCGAACTGGCTCAGTTGCGTCACATGCTTGATTTCGGTCTTCTCACTCTTCGACAACTCCAAATGGATGCTGTCATACTGCACTCGGCGGTTGACAATATATAATATGTAAAGGAGCAGAAGAAGCCCGCCGAATACCCAGGGCGACCAATGCGATGCTCCATCGCCAATGACGGCGTAGGTCTCGCAGAGTTGGGTGAAACTGGCATTGGAACCGATGTACCATGGGGAGAACAGCAGGGCCATCCACAACAGGGGGAGCGCCCACCAGTAGTATTTGCGGTTGATAAGCGTGCGGCAGAGCAGATACCACAGGCTGTTGGCTACGATGACCAGCTGCAAGGCAATCAGGAAGCCCATCGTGCTCCAGAAGCCTTCCACATAGAGGATGCACATGATGGCATAGGGGATGAACATCGCCTGCCATATCAAATTGCCTGAGCTCGTAGCGGAGTTGAAGAGAAAACTGTCGATGCAGGCATACCTGCCCAAGGGCAGAAGGGAGTAGGGCTTGATGCGCTGGGAGGGTGTCTGCTGCAGCATGAAGCGGAAATAGAAGTCAACGCAAAGGATGAAGGGCAGCATGCCAAACATCAGTTCGCTGCCCGTATGTTGGCGGCTGCTGTTGGCGGCCATTGCGAGAGGAATCGACAGGAACATGAGGTAGAGGATGCAAAATGCGAACATCACATAGCCGAAAACCTTGGCTACCTTGTTCTGGGCGAAGGCTACGCTGCGTTTCTCAGACAATTTCGTGTGACGGCGCAACGTCTTGATGGTCTCCCAACGGCTCATTTTTTTCATACCCTGTTCTCCTTTGTTGTTTTGTGGATGATTGCTATTTGTTTATCTCAAGTCGATGACCTCCGCCTGGGGGAAGTCTTTTGAGTTGAACGTGAATATGGCATCATTCAGATTGGATGCCTTGAAGTTGCTAATGGTGATGGTGGTCCAGTTCTTGCCGTTGAACAGTCGGACGGAGGAAGGAAGGTAGGTCTTGCTGTTCACCGTGATGTACATCTCCTTGATGGCACGCTTCTTGTCTTGTGACGTCAAGTGCACCTCATAACCGGAGGCAACGTTCTTCATCCCAAGGGTGTAACCGTTCTTGTACATGGTGATGAACTTGTAGGGGTTCATCTGTGCTTGTTGGGCCTCCGTGGGGTTGCTGATATTCACCTCCTCCGTATTTTTCATATACGTCCACTGTGTCTTGCCGTCATACCACATCGTGGCCTCCGGCGTGGTGGCGGTGAACTTGTTGCCCTTGATGGATATCTTGCCCGAGGTGCTGGCCTTGGCACCCTTGATGGTGAAATTGGCACTTGCTCCGCCTTTGTTGCCTACGATGGCGGCTGTCTTGTCGAGCACTTGGCGGGCTTTGGTCGCGTTTTGTGCTTGCGCGCACAGGCTCATGAGAGCTGTGGCAAGCATTAGCATGATGGTCTTTTTCATTGTTTTGTGGTTTTGTTGTCCTGAAAATGTGTTATTAAATGCCGCCTTGTTCCTTAAGCTGTATGAACAAGGCGTTGAGACTGTTCTCGTCGGCTATCAGCACCTCGCGGGGACGGCTGCCTTGGGCGATGCCCACCACGCCGGCCTTCTCCAACTGGTCCATCAAGCGACCGGCACGGTTGTAGCCGATGGAGTAGCGGCGCTGAATCATGCTCGTGGAGCCTTGCTGGGAAAGCACCACCGAGCGGGCGGCCTCCTCGAATAATGGGTCGAGCTTGGCACCATCAAGCATGGCGTTGCCGCCGGAGCCGTCTGCCGTGGCATCATCGCTGATGGGCTCGGGCAACTCCATCGGGGCCACGGGACCCGACTGCTTGGAGATGTACTCGTTGATGGTTTCCACCTCCGGGGTGTCGATGAATGCACATTGCACACGGGTGGGCTCGCTGCCGCTGAGGAACAGCATGTCGCCACGACCCACCAACTGATTGGCTCCCGGACGGTCGAGGATGGTGCGGGAGTCGATCATGGCGCTCACCTTGAAAGCCATGCGGCCGGGGAAATTGGCCTTGATGTTGCCGGTGATGATGCTCGTGGTGGGGCGCTGGGTGGCAATCACCATGTGGATGCCCACGGCACGGGCCAATTGGGCGATGCGGGCGATGGGCAGCTCTATCTCCTTGCCGGCGGTCATGATGAGGTCGCCAAACTCGTCGATAATCACTACAATGTAAGGCATGTATTCATGACCCTCGGCAATGTTGAGCTCGTGGTTCACATATTTTTGGTTGTACTCCTTGATGTTGCGAGCCTTCACCTGCTTGAGCATGTCGTAGCGGTGGTCCATCAGCGCACAAAGGCTCTTCAGCGTGCGCACCACTTTCGTCACATCGGTGATGATGGGTTCGTCGTCATCGTCAACAGAGGCCATGAAGTGGGCTGCGATGGGGGCATAGACGCTGAACTCCACCTTCTTGGGGTCGATGAGCACCAACTTCATCTCGTTGGGGTGCTTCTTGTAGAGCAGGGAGGTGATGATGGCGTTCAAACCCACCGACTTGCCCTGGCCGGTGGCACCGGCGACAAGGAGGTGGGGGATGCGGGCAAGGTCAACCATGAACACTTCGTTGGTGATGGTCTTGCCAAGGGCGATGGGGAGTTCCATCTTCGACTCCTGGAATTTCTTGGAGTCGAGGATGCTGCGCATTGACACAATGTTGGGCCGGGCGTTGGGCACCTCGATGCCGATGGTGCCTTTGCCGGGGATGGGGGCGATGATGCGGATGCCCAAGGCGGCGAGGCTCAATGCGATGTCGTCCTGGAGGTTGCGAATCTTGGAGATGCGAACACCCTCTGCCGGCGTGATCTCGTAAAGCGTGATGGTGGGGCCGACGGTGGCCTTGATCTCACGTATCTGTACGCCGAAGCTGTTGAGCACCTTTACAATCTGGTTCTTGTTGGCAAGCTGCTCCGACTCGTCGATGTAGGGCTTGCCGTCGTTCTCGTAATGCTTCAGCAAGTCGAGAGTGGGGTATTGGTAGCGAGTGAAAGGCTCCTTGGGATTGATGGGCGTGCTGAGGGGGTCGCTCTCGTTCACCGTCTTCCCATTGGCTTTTGCCTCGTCGCCGCCGACAGCTATCTCCATCTTCACATCCTTTGTCCGGCGGATGGTGCCAAATTCCTTCTTCTCACGTTTCGGAGTCTTGTCGCTGGCATCAGGGTCAAAATGGTCGTCCACATTCACCTTGTTGTCATCCGTGAAGGTGATTTCCGTAGGTGTAGGGTCGTCGTAGTCCACGGTGGGAGAGAGCACGGAAACAAGAGACTGGTTCTGGGTGGCGGTCTCCTTGGTCGTGTTGTTGGTGATGGTGAACTTGACGTTCTGAAGGAATTTCAGCGGGTTGAGGACGTGTTGAACGGCATAGATGGTCTCCGCGCTCAAATAGACAAGGAAGGCCAAGGCCACGGCGGCAAGGATGGCGATAAGTCCTGGTGTGCCGAGAATGTTCTCCACATATTGTGCACAGTAGAGGCCATGGTCTCCACCGGGATTGAAAATGCTGTCTCCAAAGGCAGGGGCGAGGAACTTGGCAAAGGCCACCGAGCACCACAGCATGATGAGTGTCATGCCAAAGAAGCATTTCAGCAAGTTGATGTTCTTGTATGCTCGCATGAGTTTCAGGCTGACAAGGATGATGAAAGCGGGAATCATGAATGCGGCAAGGCCGAAACTGCGGGCGATGAGGAAATGCGAGACGATGGCGCCCACGGAGCCGCATAGGTTTTGGAAACTATGGGTGGTATTCTTCACCTCGCCCTCTTGTAATGAGGTGACAAGGCTCTGGTCGGCCTCGCCGGTGGTGAAGTAAGATGTGAGAGCTACCAACAGGTAGAGGCCCACAAGGAAAAGGAGCAAGCCGAAAACAAACACCAGCCGCTCGTCAATATGAATCTGAATGTTCAACTTCAGACGGTCAAGCCCGAGGCTCTCCATCAGAGTCGTCTCTTTTCTCAAAGTCTTCTTTTGTGACATAATTCTTTCTGTATTCTCTTTTTCCCAATCAATCTGCATGTGGCTCATTTTCTATCGTCCCGCCAAAAAATATTGGCAAAAATGGCCTTCAAGCATGCTCTCTTTCTGTTTTATTATGCAAAAGTAATGGAAATTTTCAAGAAAAAAGTTTTTTTTCGCAACTTTTTTCTATTTTTGCAAATTGTAACAAATGGCAATGAAAAAAACGCTTTTCAACAAGTACGACAAAAAGTGGATTGCAAAGCTGCCACAAGTGGCTTTCCAAGGAAGAATCTTTGTTGTTGTCAGCCCTCATGAGACGAAAAGAGTGGTGGACTTCTTGCTCACCAATCCTATTTTGGGAATGGACACGGAGACGAGGCCGTCGTTCAAGAAGGGGAGGCAGAACATTGTCTCCCTGCTCCAAGTGGCCACAAGGGAGGTGTGCTTCCTCTTCAGGCTGCAATTCACTGGCATTACCCCCGACATCGTCAGACTGTTGGAGGATGAGACGGTGCCAAAGGTGGGACTGTCCCTTCACGACGACATCAACTCTTTGAGCAAGAGGAAAACCTTCAAGCCGGGAAAATTCATCGACTTGCAGAACCATTTCAATGAGCTTGGCGTCGAAGACTTGGGGCTGCAAAAATTGTATGCCAATGTGTTCGGACAGAAAATAAGCAAGGCCCAACAACTGTCCAACTGGGAGGCCGACGTGCTTACGGAAAAGCAGAAATTGTATGCCGCCACCGACGCATGGGCATGCATCATGCTGTATGACGAGTATATCAGGCTAAGAGACACAGGAGACTTCATCCTCCAAAAAGTGGAAGAGCCACAAGCCGAAGAGGCATCATTGCCAACTGTTTAAGCCCTATTGTCCAAACTAACCATCACGACAAACCATGAACAGCTTGCCTATCTTACAACTCAGGAGGGGGAAAGACGAGAGCTTGAGAAGATTCCATCCATGGGTGTTTTCCGGAGCCATCGCCCGATGCGACGAGGGAATAGAAGACGGTGACCTCGTCATTGTGAATGATGCGGAGGGGAATTTCATCGCCAAAGGCCATTACCAGCGTGGCACCATCATGGTGCGAGTGCTGACATTCGACAATGAGGATGTGAACCATGACTTCTGGGTGAGGAGGCTCAGAAAGGCGCGATGCGTCCGTGAAGCGGCTGGGTTGTGCAGCGATGATGAAGGGCAGACTTTCCGACTTGTACATGGGGAGGGCGACCAACTCCCGGGGTTGGTCATCGATTGCTATGGATCCACTGCCGTCATGCAGGCGCACAGCGTGGGCATGCACAAGTGCAGGCACCAAGTGGCAAAAGCTTTGATGGAGGTGATGGGTGACAAGGTGAGAAATGTATATTATAAAAGCGAAACCACCCTGCCGTTCATCAAGGGTGAAGGTGAGGAAAATGGTTTCCTTTATGGGGAAAGCGTGGATGACGTGGCCATGGAGAATGGCCTGAAATTCCATGTGGACTGGCTGAAGGGTCAGAAAACGGGCTTCTTTATCGACCAAAGGGACAACAGGGCATTGCTCGAAAGATACGCCAAAGATAGAAGCGTGCTCAACATGTGCTGTTACACCGGCGGATTTTCATTCTATGCCATGAGGGGAGGGGCGAAACTCGTACATTCCGTGGACAGCAGCGCCAAGGCCATCGAATTGACCAATCTCAATGTGGAACTCAACTACCCGGGAGACACAAGGCATCAGGCTTTCTGCGAAGATGCATTCAGATACCTCGACAAGACGAAGAACGATTACGACCTTGTAATTCTCGACCCGCCGGCATTTGCCAAACACCGAGGGGCGCTCCACAACGCACTCAAGGGATATACGCGTCTCAACGCCAAAGCATTCGAGTGCATACGACCGGGGGGAATACTCTTCACCTTCAGCTGTAGCCAGGTGGTCACCAAAGACCAGTTCCGCAATGCGGTCTTCACTGCGGCTGCCCAAGCAAGGAGGGAGGTGCGCATCTTGCACCAACTTCATCAACCGGCCGACCATCCGATAAACATCTATCATCCCGAGGGAGAATATCTCAAGGGACTTGTCTTGTATGTGGAGTAGGGAGTAGGCAAGGCATGGCGAAAAGGCATCCTTTCATCCGGACCATCGAGGAGTTCATCCAGCAACATCGGCTTCTGAAGCATGACAGCAAATATCTTGTTGCACTTTCAGGAGGAGCCGACAGCGTGGCGTTGCTGCATGTCTTGCTCCATTTGGGGTATAAGGTTGAGGCTGCCCATTGCAATTTCCAACTCCGTGGGGAGGAGGCTAAAAGGGATGAGGATTTTTGTCGTAGCCTTTGCGAAGACCTTGCCGTCGCGTTCCACACGGTCCACTTCGCAACACGTGAATATGCCGAACTTCGGCATATCAGCATTGAAATGGCAGCAAGGCGTCTCAGGTATGATTATTTTGAGCAACTGAGAAACGACATCGGTGCAGAGGCCGTGGCGGTGGCCCATCATCGTGATGATTCGGTGGAGACCATCTTGCTCAACTTGATACGAGGAACGGGCATCCATGGTTTGACGGGCATCGCTCCCTCGCGCGACCATGTGGTGAGGCCGCTCCTTTGTGTGGGGAGGACGGACATTGAGGCTTTCTTGCAAGAGCAGGGTATGGGATATGTCACCGACAGTTCCAACTTGGTGGATGACGTGGTGCGCAACAAAATACGCCTTGACATCTTGCCGCTCATGCGCGAAATCAACCCCTCGGTGGCACAATCCATCGCCGTGACCGCCGACCGCCTCCGCCAAGTGGCAACCATTTTCGATGACACCATGGCCCAGCGCGTGGAAAAAGCTGAAATCCATAACAAGTCCTTAGAGTCCTTAGAGTCCTTAAAGTCCTTAAAGACCTTAAAATCCTTAAAAATCTATGATTTGGCCCTCATCCCTGATGAATACACCTTGTTTTATGTCTTGAGGCCTTTCGGTTTTTCCCCTGCCGCTATTTCTGACATTTTCAAGGCCATGGGGCATCAACACTCGGGGACGGAATTTTCGTCTTCCACTCATGAGATGGTTTTCCATCAAGGCTTGATGCTTGTTCGCCCCATCAGGCAGCCTTTCAAACCGATTGTCATCCCTGAAGAAGGATGCTATGTCATTCCCGATGCAGGAAAGATAAGGATATCTTGTTGCAAGGTGGACGAGCGTTTTGTCATTCCCAAGGAGGCCAACAAAGTGGCACTCAATGTCGATAATATCCGTTACCCATTGACCTTGAGGACGATGCGCAACGGTGACAAGTTTACACCTCTTGGCATGCGCGGTACTAAATTGGTGAGCGACTTCCTCACCGACTTGAAAGCCAGTCTGTTTGAAAAACGTGACCAACTCCTTCTTACGGATGCCAATGACAACATCATTTGGGTGGTGGGCCGGCGACCCGATAATCGCTACCGAGTAACTACACTCACCAAGGAAGTGATTGTGGTGGAATGGATATCACAATAAATGGCCTGCATCTGATGCAGGCCATTTATTGTGATAACGTGTGTTCCTCGATTAGTTTGCTTTCAGACCGATGTAGAAGAGGGTTCCTGTGTCGGCCTTCGTCAGTTTGTGAGTGCCGGCCCCCAACGTTGTGGTAAGTATGTAATTGCTGCCGGTTAGCTTTGTTTCATCTACATAGATGTTGAATTTGGTGTCCTTTGAGCCGAACACCAAAGTCAATGTCATTTCCTTGTCGGTGGTGAACTCAATGATAGTTTTCGACTCTATTTTCAGACCCACTGTGTATGTTGTGCCATTGACGGTGGCGTTGCCATTGGATGTGTAATTGCCATTTGTGATGGTAAATGCACTGTTAGATGGTGCACTGTTCTGGAAATTGCATTCTACGTCGGCAGTGATGGTTTGACCACTGGGGTCGTCTCCGCCACCAGGATTGTCTCCGCCACCAGGATTGTCTCCGCCACCGGGGTTGTCTCCTCCTCCAGGGTTGTCACCACCACCGCTGATGGTCTCGCCACCGAAGATGCCCACCAATGAACTTTGGTAGTTGTCGAGGAGTGCTCCCAAGGTTTCATCGTAGGCTGAGTCGGTATCATCGTTGCCTACATTGTCATTGAACGTGTAATTAAAGTCGCCATGGTTCATGCGCCCTGCACCATACCATCCGGTCACGATGCCTGGTACTTCGGCTGCCGTACAGGGAGTATAGGTGTACATCACCGACGAATTGGTGTCGAAGTTGTTGTAGGAAGTGCCACCGGCTTGGGTGACTTCCGAAGAGGGCACTTGCTCGTTGCGGGAACTGGTCTCATAGGCATCATAGCCGGTGGAGGCGGGATTGGCTTGGGTGTAGTACCGGAAATTGGTGGCAGAGCGGTCGAAAGAGTTGCCGAATGCCTTCACCATTCCGCCATCCTCTCCGCTGAATGTCCCACTGCCCAGGGCGTCGGTGCCTTGCAGTGAACTCAAGATAGGCTTCTTCGTATTGAGGAAATAGTTGTTCTCGACGAAGACACTGGCACCCGTGGCTGCTCCCACGCCGTATTTGCCCACGTTGTCGAAGAAGTTGTTCCACACATGCACGCTCATCGTCCGCACGCGGGGATGACGGGAGTCGCTATGGTCAAACCAATTGTGGTCGTAGCTGAGGTAGTTGGGACCACTCTCGCTCTTCATTCCAAACATGTTTGACTTGCCCGTGTCCCAGTAATGGCAATAGCTCACGGTGACGTATTTCGAATCGCTCTTCACGTCCACCGAGCCGTCGCCCTTGACGTGGTCGCCACTACCATGTTTACCGTAGAACACATCTATATGGTGGATCCAGATGTTGGAGTTGTCGGTGTCAAGCGATAATCCATCGTCCATGCAGCGGATGATGGCGAAGTTGCGGAACTCCACGCTCTTGGCGTTGCGAACCAAGAAGCCGAAGCCACGAATTGTGGCATCCTCGCCGATACCCTCGAATGTCATGTTGAGAAGAGCGTCGGCTTTTTTGCCCTTCACTTGTATGCCCTCTTCTTTGCTGCCGATAAAGTCAAGGTCGTCTTTCTCCACCATGCCGATGAAACGGAAGCTGATGGGGGTGGTGTCAAGTCCATCTTCATAAGCTCCGATGATGTTCTGGATGCCAGTGCAGTCTGTGGGTCCATTTTTTGTAATTACATTGCAGGTGATGGTCTTGGCAGTGTTCTTCGTCACGTAGAACACCTTTGCGTCGCTCTTCAGCGTACCATCGTCGTTGTAGGCTCCCACGCCGCTGTGGTTCTTGTGTGCGAAGCCCTCGCGGCTGTAGTTCTTCACGGTGATGTTGCTTGCCGTGCTGGCAACCGACGTGTTCTCTGTTTCGTTGACCACAGGCACCACCTTGAACGTATAATTGGTGGCTGCCTTCAGGCCCACGGCGTCGGCGCGGCCGTATGTGCCATAGTTACGCACGAGCATGTTGTCCAACTTGGTGTAGTCGCCGTATTGGCCGCCTTTCACATAGACGTTGTAGGTGGTGGCGCCGTTGTAAGGCTCCCATTTCACGTATGCCGACTCCAACCAGCCTTTAGCCTCGGTAATCACCACGCCGTTGTTTTGGATGTCAGCGTTGTCGCCCTGGCTCACAACCTTGTTGAACGTGATGTTTTTCACCGTTCCGTAGTAGGTGTCGATGCCGCCGTTTGTCATGGTGATGATGACGGTGCTTTGCTCCTTGTCAACATCCACACTTGCGATGCTGCTCGTGTTGTAGTACTTGATGCTGCCGTCTGTGGTCTCCACCAGCATTTGGCTTTCCTTGGTGTTGCGGCCTACAGCGTTGGTGGTGGCATCCTTGTATAGCTCGGCGTTGGCACCGGGGATGACGATGGCCTCGGTGCCGGGAGCCTCGCTTACGGAGAGGCTGTAGATGTAGAGGGCGCCGGTGGGGGTGAGCACCACGTCGCCGTCGGCTGTCACCGTGCCGGTGCCAGTCTGATTGTTTTCAGAGAGTTCAAAGCCGGAAGTGCCGCCAAGGTTGGTGGGGGTCACACCGCGAGCCTCGCCAGTTTTGGAACTCATATAGTTGAAACTCACCGTCTGGCCTTTTTTCAGGTTGGGAATGGTGATGATGGTGGAGCCACCTATCCATCCGCGCTTTTTGGGAGGGTCGATACGCAGTTGGTCGGTGCCGCTGCAGGTGAAAAGAAGTCCTTTGGCCCAGTCAAGTTCACTACCATTGGCCATGAGGGCGGCGTTGGAGAAGGTGACATTGTTGCAGAAGCGGTTGTTGGAGTCTTTGCTCCAATTCGTATTATCGGCACTTAACAGGTTTTGGTCGCTGGTGCTGACGGTGGTGAAATCCCAGGTGGTTTGCGCTGTCAGGCCGAGGTTGGCCAGCATCATCGCAAGTATCGTGAGTATGACTTGTTTTTTCATGATTGTCATCGGTTTTGAAGGGTTCATAGTTCTACATCCCATAAGGAGGTGGTGTTCGTAGTGGCCGTAGTGGCAATGTCACTGAGTTTCAATCCACTGTCTTCACCGTCAATGAGGATGGCGGGGCTGGTTGTCACCGGGCTGTTGCCAAGAATGATGTCCACCAACGAGGTGACATCGGAGATGGAAATGAGATTGTCGCCGTTTACGTCGGCACGGGCGTTGTCGATTTCGTTTGAGCCGAGGAGGATGCAGTTGACGATGAGGGTCACGTCTGCTACAGAAACAATTCCATCGTCATTCACATCCCCCATCAAATAGTCGCTTGAGGAGCCGCCAGTGAGGCTTGCGCTTAGTGTGGAGATGTTGCCAGTGAAATTGTAGTCGCCGGCGGAAATGGTGCTGCCTTCGGCCATTGTGCCGATGACGGCGTTGTCCATGGTGAAGGTGCTCACGTCTTTGCCTGGTTTGATGAGGTAGGGCAGGCCTGACTTTAGTTCGTCAGCTGTGGTAAAGCTGAGGCCTGCCTCTGTGGCATCGTTCAGCGTGGCAAGTTTCACACCATCACCAAAGAGGGTGGTGAGCGAGGTGGAGGGTACGGCAAAGGGCAGACAGATGAAAGCCCATTGCCCGGAGGCGAGGGTGCGGGTGGCCTCCACGGAAACGGTGCGGCCGCCGAAGGTCTTGATAACTCCCACGTTGTCGTGGTTGGCTTCCTTGAACACTGCCACGTAGTCGAAGGCGATGCTCACTGTGGAGATGTCGGAGGTTTGGTTTGTGCCGTCGTCATAGGTCAACGTCACATTGTCGCCGGAGAAGGTAAGGCGTGTGGCAAACTTGCCTACAGGGCTGCCGTTCACCTGGACGGTCTCCTTGGAGTCGGCGCTCGCTGTCACTGATAGCAAGGCCATCACAATGGATAAAATGATTGTTTTTCTCATATAAATGGATGATGTTTGGTCTCTTTCAGAAAGACATGTATAAAGGATAATGTCGGAATTTGTGCAAATTTATCCAACATTATCCTTATGCGCAAATCATCACTTATAAAAAACGGATTTATTTGCGAAAACGTTTGCGAGGAAAAGGTCTCTCTCATGTAGCAGCCATGACCGCAATGTGGTCACCGCTCAATAACCCTGGGTACGAGCGTAGCGAGCACCCGGGGATAAAGGCATCATCTTACATATTGTTGCTTTTGCGTATGCGGAATCTTGTTGAGCGAATAGCCTCCTGAGTAATACCCATTATTCGACACACATCCTTGTCACTCATCCCCATTTCATAAAGTATGAGGAAGAAGGCATTTTGTGGCGTCAAATGGCGGTATCGCTTCTCAATATTCTTGAATTTTGACAAGTCAACTGCTTTATAATACTCGATAAAACATTTGTAGTCATCCAAACTCCATTTTACCGTTGTTCCCAAATTCCTATATATTCCATCCTCAAATCCCAATTGACTTCCACTTCGTACGTCGACCGTTGGTTCTCTAATTGGCTTTGACTTTCGCTTCGCACGTCGATTTTCAATTCCCTTTGGCCGCCGACCTCTTGTTCTCAAACTCGTGATAAATAAAACTTTTACGTTATTGGTGAGGGTGGGAAACTTCAATGAATAATTTAGGTTAAGGGGATTTAATAATGTGGTTGTAATACGTTCTTAGATTTTCTCAAAATAATAATTGCGTTTTCTAAATGCGTAGTAATTTGCGTAGTTGTATGCCATTGTGTATAGCAAAATTTGTCATATTTTTGCCAGCAAATCTAACACGTATTTATTATGAAGAAAATCTTATTACTTTTCATTGCGATTACTTTGACCACGACGGTCATCGCAGAGACTATCCCACTCCATTCACAGGATCATACTATATATAGTTTTATTGGCAGCCACATTACCTGTCTGGCATGGGATGCCAACGGGGGAAGGAAGTAGCATCTGTATCATTAACAAAAACCGAAAGATGATGAGAAAGTCAATTGTTCAAATGAAAAGGTTTTTGACATATTTGCTATTATGTGTCATCCTGGCATCCGTGTCATCACCCTTGTCAGCGCAAAACGCCCGTACATTCACTTACAACGCAGCGAGAAACCGTGTCGCCAAAAGAATAAACGTCAGCAGCGTTTCCTTGGAGGTCTTCAAATGGTCGAAATGCAACTATTTGCAAAAATGTGAAATATTTGAACTCCTTTTCTTTGGAACTAAGCCTTTCTTTTCGTAATTTTGTAGCAACAAAAATATATGAACATGGGCAATAATGCATACCTCAGCACCCAGCCCCACGCCGTCACCCGGGTGGACAACACCGACTACCTGAAAGCCTCCGCTTCACGGCGAACCACCTACAACGCCTTCGCCAAGGCCACCCGCCTGGGCTCCACGACATACGGCTTCTCG
>CADBBP010000008.1 GCA_902792855.1 uncultured Prevotellaceae bacterium | reverse complement strand
TTTCGATGATGACAGGCGTACCCGTTCAGCGCATGGCCGAAGCAGAAGGCGTGAGGTTGCGCAACATGGGCAATGAGTTGAAGAAAGCCGTCATTGCACAAGATGCAGCCATAGAGAAGATGGTGAAGGCCATCCAACGCAACCGCGTAGGTCTCAAGGACCCCAACCACCCCATCGGTGCCTTCATGTTCCTGGGTCCTACCGGAGTGGGCAAGACCTATCTGGCCAAGAAACTCGCAGAGCAGATGTTTGGAAGCGCAGAAGACCTCATTCGTGTCGATATGAGCGAATATACGGAAAGCTTCAACGTCTCACGACTCGTGGGTGCACCTCCGGGATACGTGGGCTATGAAGAAGGAGGCCAACTCACGGAAAAAGTGAGGAGACACCCCTACTCCATCGTCTTGCTCGACGAAATAGAGAAAGCCCATGGCAATGTATTCAACCTCCTCCTCCAAGTACTTGACGAGGGACGGCTCACCGACGGCAACGGGCGACTGGTGGACTTCCGCAACACGGTGATCATCATGACCTCAAACGCAGGAACCAGACAACTCAAGGAGTTTGGCAGAGGAGTGGGCTTCAACGCAGGAGGCACACTGGGACTAAGTCTGAACGAAAGCGACAAGGAGCATGCACGTTCCATCATTCAGAAAAGCCTTAGCAAACAATTTGCACCAGAGTTTCTCAACCGCCTCGATGAAATCATCACCTTCGACCAACTCGATTTGGAAGCCATCAAGAAGATTATCGACATCGAACTTGCCGGGCTGTTCAAACGCGTAGAGGCCCTTGGATACCATTTGGAAATCTCTGAGGCAGCCAAGGAATTTGTGGCGGTGAAAGGCTATGACGTGCAGTTTGGAGCACGACCACTGAAGAGGGCCATACAAAACTACATCGAGGATGGCCTCTGTGAAAAAATCCTTGGAGGCGAAGTGCAACAAGGAGCAATCATCAAGATAGACAAGGCAGCCGACAAGGAGGCTCTTGTTTTTGAGTAAAAATACGAGCGACAGGGCATAAAGAATGTCCTGTCGCTCTTTAAATCACGACAGGTATGACAACAGAATTCATCCTAAGATTGTTTGCTGCGGCATTGTGCGGTGGATTAATTGGTTTGGAGCGTGGCTACCGCGCCAAGGAGGCTGGCTTCCGCACACATTTTCTCGTAGCATTAGGAAGCGGTCTTTTCATGGTTATTTCACAGTTCGGCTTTGAGGATGTACTCAAACTTCCATACAACATACGCCTTGACCCTTCCAGGGTGGCGGCGCAAGTGGTGAGCGGCATCGGTTTCATTGGCGCAGGCACCATCATCTTCCAGAAGCATGTGGTGCGAGGACTCACCACAGCTGCAGGATTGTGGGTGACGGCGGCCATAGGCATGGCTTGCGGGGCAGGCATGTATGCACTGGCCGGGGCAGCCACCATCATGGTGTTGCTCTGCTTGGAGACACTCAACTGGCTGATGCAACGTTTCGGCACACGAAACATCTCCATCACCTTCTCCTCGCCCACCATGGCCGACGTGGCCAGTGTCTTGCAACGCTTGCGCAACGACGGCTTGCGCATCGACTCCTACAATATGCGGGAGACCGCCATTGATGGGAAATCGTCATACACGGTGACCATGGATGTCATCATGAAGCGAGACAAATATGATGCACGTGTCATGTCGATGATGGAGGAACTTGACGGAGTGAGGGTGGAAAGCATCGAGTGAACACGGCCATATACTATGGGAAATCCTCATAGTTTGAGCATTTCGATGCGGCGAAGCCCCTTTTCAGTACTGAAACCGCGCAGCATCACCATGACAACATTTCGAATGATTACCGGCAAAGGAAAGCGTTTGTACAATCCGTTTTCCATCACGTGGTGCATGAACACTTCCACCATAAGGTTGGTGATGTCGTAATCGATGTCACTGCGAAAGAACCCCTCCTCCACCCCACGCTGCATAAAACCTCGCGAACGGCTACGCTGACGCTCATTACGCTCATTGATGTAGTCCATTAGTTTGGGGTATTTCACCAACTCAGCATAAAAAACAGGATTTGTCTGACCTGCCTCCTCAATGTGAAGTTTCATAAAACATGCCAAGATGTCGATAACGGTGTTTCCTCCTTCACTCACCATAGTCTGAAGTCTTTTCTCAAACTTCGCATCATGGTCACATACGCACTCGTAAAGCAAATCCTCCTTGTTATGATAAATTTCGTATAGCGTGCGTTTGGAGATGGACAACTCATTGGCGATGTCATCCATCTTCACTGCTTTAATACCCTTCTTCCGAAAGGCATCCATGGCCGCCGACAGAATCCTGCCGCGCAATTCATAACGATAGGTGTTGGTTGTTGTAGCTTTTTGCATAGCAGTACGAATGGTCATGTAAGAATCGCAAAATTAGCACTTTTTCTGAAAACTTCAAAATAAAAAGCAGTTTTTCGTCTCTTTTTCGAAAGGAGTGGCCTTTTCACGATGATTATATCGTAATTTGGCTTCACCGAAGTTACTGCCACTCGGAAAAGAACAAAGAAAAACAATCTTTCCTTTCACTTTTCACTCGTTTATTCGTAACTTTGGCTTCGCCGAAGTTACTGCCACTCGGAAAAGTGAAAAGAAAAACAAGCTTTCCTTTCACTTTTCACTCGTTTATTCGTAACTTTGGCTTCGCCGAAGTTACTGCCACTCGGAAAAGAATAAAGAAAAGCAAACTTTTCTTTCACTTTTCACTCGTTTATTCGTAACTTTGCAACTTATTTTGCAAAATACATTTCGGTTGCATCAAATCATCACTTTAATAGGTACAAATATGGTAAAAATCACAAAAGAAGCCGCCTTGGAATACCACAAGAGCGGACGTCCGGGAAAAATTGAGGTGACACCCACCAAACCTTACCGCACACAAACAGACCTTAGCCTGGCCTATTCGCCTGGCGTGGCATTTCCATGCCAGGAAATAGAAAAAGACCCCAACGAAGCTTACAAATACACAGACAAAGGCAACTTGGTGGCCGTCATCAGCAACGGTACTGCGGTACTCGGCCTTGGTGACATCGGCGCACTGAGCGGCAAACCCGTCATGGAGGGCAAGGGCTTGCTCTTCAAGATTTACGGCGGCATCGACGTTTTCGACATCGAAGTGGCAGAGAAAGACCCTGAGAAATTCTGCGAAGCCGTGGAGCGCATCGCACCCACCTTTGGAGGCATCAACTTGGAAGACATCAAGGCTCCTGAATGTTTCTACATTGAGGAACGCCTGAAACGCACGCTCGACATCCCCGTCATGCACGACGACCAGCACGGCACAGCCATCATCTCCGCCGCCGGATTGAAAAACGCATTGGAAGTGAATGGCAAAGACATCTCAAAGGTGCGCATCGTTGTCAATGGTGCCGGGGCAGCCGCCATCTCCTGCACCAAGCTCTACATGGCTTTGGGTGCTCGCAAGGAGAACATCCTCATGCTCGACTCCAAAGGTGTCATCACCAGCGACCGGGAAAACCTCAACGACCAGAAACGTTTCTTCGCCACCGACCGAACAGACGTCCACACCTTGGAGGAAGCCGTGAAAGACGCTGACGTCTTTGTGGGTCTTTCCAAAGGCAACATCCTCACCAAGGACATGGTGCGCTCCATGGCAAAAGACCCCATCGTCTTCGCCCTGGCCAACCCCATCCCCGAAATCTCATACGAGGATGCCATGGCTTCACGGCCCGACGTGCTCATGTCCACCGGGCGTTCGGACTATCCCAACCAAATCAACAATGTCATCGGCTTTCCATATATCTTCAGAGGTGCACTCGACGTACACGCTCGCGCC
This sequence comes from uncultured Prevotellaceae bacterium, assembly GCA_902792855.1. Taxonomy (GTDB): domain Bacteria; phylum Bacteroidota; class Bacteroidia; order Bacteroidales; family Bacteroidaceae; genus Prevotella. The sequence continues at coordinate 42,790 of CADBBP010000008.1, read as the reverse complement.
ATCAACGAGGAGATGAAACTGGCTGCCGTGCACGCCATTGCCAACTTGGCCAAGCAGCCGGTACCCGACGTGGTGAACGACGTGTACAAGGTGAACAACCTCACCTTCGGCCCATCCTACTTCATCCCCAAACCGGTTGACCCACGCCTCATCACAGAGGTCTCTGCCGCCGTAGCCAAAGCTGCCATTGAAAGCGGAGTGGCACGAAAGGTCATCACCGACTGGGAGGAATACAAGAACTCGTTGCAGCAAATGCTGGGTCTGCAGACAAAGGTGACACGCAAACTCTACGACACTGCAAGAGCTCATCCCCAGCGGGTGGTCTTCGCTGAGGGCATTCATCCTACCATGCTCAAGGCTGCCGTACAAGCAAAGGCGGAAGGCATCTGCGAACCCATCCTCTTAGGCAACGACGAACGCATCACCAAACTGGCCGACCAGTTGGACCTCAACCTGGAGGGCATAGAGATTGTCAATTTGCGCCACGACCGGGAGGCGGAGAGGCGCGAACGTTATGCCCGCATCCTTACCCAAAAGCGGCAGCGCGACGGCTACACCTTCGAAGAGGCCAATGACAAGATGTTCGAGCGCAACTATTTTGGAATGATGATGGTGGAGACGGGCGATGCCGATGCATTCATCACCGGCCTCTACACCAAATACTCCAACACCCTCAAGGTGGTGAGGGAAATCATCGGCGTCAGGCCGGAATATGAGAATTTCGGTACCATGCACATCATCAATTCACCGCGAGGCACCCTCTTCGTGGCCGACACACTCATCAACAACGACCCTGACACAGACAAATTGGTGGACATCGCCAAACTGGCATCCACAGCGGTGAGGTTCTTCAACGAGCAACCTCGCATCGCACTCATCAGCCACTCCAATTTCGGCAGCGACCAGTCGGAGGGAAGCCGCAAGGTGCGCGAAGCCGTGGCCAAACTTCACGAGCAAATGCCCGACCTTCCCATCGATGGCGAGATGCAAATCAGCACCGCCCTCAACAAGGAATTGCGCGACACACTCTACCCCTTCAACCGCTTGAAGGGAATGGATGTAAACACCTTGGTGTTCCCCAACCTCACCAGTGCGCGCTCCTCGTACAAGATGATACAAGCATTGGAACCCAACATCGAGGTGATAGGCCCCATCCAGATGGGATTGAACAAGCCCATCCATTTTGCCGACTATGGCAGTACCGTGCGCGACGTGGTGAGTATCACCGCCGTGGCCGTCATCGATGCCTACGTGGACAAAATCAAGAGGAATTTCCAATAACAATCATTCCGCGACAAGCAACAAATCCTCGCCCACCCATATCTCCGGACTTGGGTGGGCGAGACTCTTTAGTTGTTGCCCAGAACGATGGCCACCACCAACATCACGTCTGTCACATTCACGTCGTGGCTGTCATCCATGTCGGCATTGGGAAGATAGAAATGATTGGTGGAATGCAGAAGGATGTAGTCCACCATCAACATGACATCCGTGACATTCACGTCACCATCCAAATTGACATCTCCCAGCAACCCATGGGGTTGATAGTTCAGTACCACAGGACTTCCTGGTGTTCCGGCATGTGACATGGAGGAGAAGAAGATATCGCTGTCGGCCACCGCCTCATATTCCGTCAACGTCTCATAGTCGTAAACCTTGAATGTCAATTTCCGGGCAGAAGTGTCATGGCTCCACACACGGATGGTGCCAAAGTCGGTGGTGCCGAACACACCATATCCTACGCACACGCCATCGATAAACGTCCCAACGGCCTTGTTGGCATAGTTATCCAAGCGGCTGCCATCAGCCTCCACCACCACATACAGCGTCATATCGTAGGGACAATCCAAAATGTCAGCTTTCCAAGGTGTGCGTTCGATGGAGAGATTGCATCCTTCTACTAAATAAGCAGCATCGGCGACGATGGGTGTTGTCTCCTTTCCCAAAGCTACAATGGTCACCTCCCCGCCTCTCAAGGAAATGTCATTACCAGCAGCCATGCCCACGCATGGGGATACGTTGCCGGTTCCATCATCCATCCCTTCACCCAAAACATGCAAGATGGTTTTTCCACCACTGATGCTGACAAAGCCACCGTTGGCAACGGTGGCACCTTCGCCACCTTTCTCGCCCATGATGGCTTTGCTCCCATTTCCTGTAACAACGATGCTGAGGTCGCCACCTGCAACATCCACAGTATGGCATGCACAAATACCCTTGCTCCCTTCGCCGGAAACAGCCAAGGAGACAACCCCTCCTGCAATAGCTACTATGCTGTCGCCTTTCAATGCTGTGGCGGCATCACCCACGTTGACAGCCAATGCACCTCCATTGATGCGTATGGCTCCGTAGTCATCCGCATCAATGCCGTCATCCCCTACCTGGGTAATATCCACGGTTCCGCCGTTCATCAAGAAATAATTGTTCTCGCCGTCGGGTTTTCCTTTGCCGCAATGGATGCCGTCACCCACTGCTCCAAGGATATTGATGCACCCAGTGGTTTTCTTTAGCTCAATGTATTCCTTGGCTGAGATGGCATGTTTCAGCCTGCCCGTCACATTGAGCGTGCCGGCTCCCTTGAATTCAGGATGTCCTTTGAAATACAACGCGGCTTTCTGCGTTCCAGTCGGGGCGTCGGTCAGCGTGTTATTGGTTCCATCGGCCAGCACCACGGCGATGCGTTTGCCACACTCGATGTCGATGGCCGCACCATTACTGGCATTGGTAAGCTGCAGTCCACGCAGTTCGAGAGTGAGTTTGTATGAGCCGTTCAACACGAGCGAACCATTGTCGGATTCTCCGGAAAGGGCGTAGGTATATTCTGTAGTGGTGGTGGACGATGTGATGGTCACATGTGCGCCCGATGCCGTCCAAGTGACACCTTGCACATCGCTGGGTACGTTCACCTCCACGCTTTCACCATTGAAACGCACTTCCACAACACCTTGGGCATGCCCAACCATTGCCATAACTTGACAACAAAGGAGAAAGATTATTCTTTTCATGGCTTTTCGATTATTTGACATGGATTTTTCGACACGAGCCATCGGAATACTTCACAAGGTACATACCTGATGACAAATTAACTACTCTTGAGGCACACCGTACCCCACTAAGGCTGTAGTAACCCTCAACGGTTCTGGCCAAATTTTCTGACGCCGTTTTACCATGGTTGGCAGGAAGGACACCGTCTGTTTCTTCGCCAATGGTAAGCAGGAGTGGTGCAGACATGGTCCCTTCCACGCCCGCTTGGAATGACATCGTCTCATGGATGGAATATGCAACACCCTCGCTATTGTCCAAAGCTTTGAAATCCAGCGTTTCGCCTCCCTCGCCATAGATAGTGAGGAAAATGTTGTCACCCACATATTTGCCAATGCCACGGCACTCATTAGAAGAGAAAGCGAGAATGGTGAAGCGGTCGGCATCCACTTGCTCTCCATCCATTTCCAAGGAGGCGATTACTCCCATGACGTTGGGGTGTGCATACTTGTCGATACCATAGTTTTGCACGTTCCTGCCACGAATGCCGGCCCTATTGACATTCAATTTCACCGTAGGAGCGACAAACCTAAGAATCTTGGCTCGATTGGAGTGTAGCATGTAGCCTTTTCCTGTTTCCATAGAGGAGAGTGTGCCGACCCAGTTTCCGTTGTCGAAAACAGCAAAGCCGTCCTGCCCCATAAGTTGGTCGCCCTCATCGGCGGAATAGTCTGCCAGGGCCGCTGCTACGGGTTGCGCTCCGTCCACCGGGTACCCCACCCAGTTCCACCCGGGTCGCAAGGTAATCGGCATGTCGCTTTTGCAAGGCTGCTCCGTACTTGTGAAGCTGCCATCCTTCTGCATCAACACTTTATAGAGTGCACCGGCCTCCAAAGTCTTGAGCGAACCAACCATTCCGAGAGCGTCATCGCGAAAAGCATCCTTTGTCTGGCTGGTCACTCGTTTTGCCTGTTTCGGGAGCTGGTCCACGCTGATGGGCGTGGAGATGATATGCGACACCCAGTTCCAACCTGACTTCAGTTGAAGGGTGAAAAGATTGTCGGTGAGCATGAGATTTTGGTCTTCTCCCACCAAGGAGTCGGCTGAGAGCAGAGTATTGGCCTGCTCGATGGTGGGGCGCCACATCTTGTAGAAGAAACGACCTCCGTCTGGATGTCTTCCCACCGACTGGTCTCCTCTATGAGCCGTATAGGTAATGCCATCAACAAAAGCGCCCAAGGCTGGGTGCTGCTCGAAATAGTCACGGTTGCGTGCAACGAACAGGTCGCTGCCGCTCACCAACACCATGCTCCCATCCGTATTGGACAATTTGAAATTGGCGTGCAGTTGTGAAATGCTTTCCAATTTGTCAGCCCAGACAATCAAATGGCCACCTGCCGGAATGATGGTGTTCAACACACCGTTGCCTTCTGGCACATCAAGGGCTACGTCGGTATTGTTGTAGAGTTCAATCCAGTCATTTTTATTCATCCAATCGTTGATGAAGACACTGTTTCCAGCACTCACCTCGTTCACCTTGATAGGCATGGCAACAGCGTGTATCAGTTCTTCATCGGTGGCAAGTCGCTCAAAAGCAGCCACAAGGGTAAGCGCACCAAGACCGGAGATGTCGTATTCCTCATCAGAAGAAAGGATGGTACCCTGTGCGTCAGCCCAACCTTTGAACTCGAAGCCCTCTGGAGCAGTAGCTTTAAGAATGATAGGCGAGAATAAAGTACCATCGAACTTTCCTGTTGGCACTTCCAAGCCGTTCACCTGCAGCCGCGCCTCCTCCATGTTGGATGAAAGTTTCACACGCTGTCCCGGCTCATGAATGCGTACCGGCTCCCAAGCAGCCAAGGCATCCATCATGGTGTTCCGCCTCGTGTCGGTGAGCACAGCCTTGACGTATGAAGCGGTGGGTTCTGTTGACAGGCCTTCCAAAGCCAAGGCGGGGTTCATCTCATCGCTCATCCGATTGATGATTTCATTGCATCTACCGGGTTCGAAAACACTTCCTCCCACCAGGCAATAGGCGTCGATGAACTGTTTGCGGAAAGTGTCGTTTTTCAGCATGTTGAGAAATATTTCCACCAATGGACATCCACTATTGTTCATCAGGTGCGTGAAGGCATAAGCATCATAGCGGAGAGCTTGGTCAATGTCGAAAAGGACTATGTGGAATTTCCCATCGTTCCCCTTGAAGGCTTTGCAATTGTTGCTTGGCCAATCGTCGCCTCCGAGGAAGAGTTGGGTAGCCATATAGTTGGCAAATTCATCGATGTCCACCATGTTGCATATTTGCTGATAGGTGTTGTCGTCGGAAGCGTTGGCCGACAAATCCCTCCATTTGTTGAAGGTGTCGGCAGTGCCCACTTTCATGTCTATTCCTCCACCCAGTTCCATCTGGTCCATTAAGTCGGTGTCGATACCATAGTTGGCATACGCGAAATGCTTGTTGCTCGGTTCTCGCAAATTGAGCATGCCTTGGTATTTTCCATTGATGAAGCTGTGCACTGGCAAATAGTCTTGACAGTCAAGATGGAACCCGCTGGTAATGATGATTTGCTGCAAAGACGCATCCTTGATACGGCATAGCAAGTCGTTGCCTCCGTTGCGAACTTGCAAGGCCTTTTGTTTCAAATAGGGTTTGTTGCCAAAGAAGGGATGTGCCACGAAGTTGAGTCCTTCATATTCCTTTTTCGCCACGAGTTTGAAATTGTATGGGTACCAAGAGCGGCTCCATCCTCCAAATCTCGACAGTGAGACTTCCTGGCTATAGGTTTCGGCATTGTCACTGGCGATGTAGTCGAAATTGACTGCTCGCTCCCAATCCATGTTCCAGTTGCACTTGAAATTAATTCCTGCTCCAGTCACACCCTGTGTGCCAGTGACGAAGACACCTTTTTCATCATCATAGAAGTCTTCTGGTGCGGCAGTGACGGAAAGGACAGGCAGCATGTAATGCTTGTCATCGTAGATGTATGAACACGTCTTCACGGGACTGGGAAGCATGCCATGCTTGAAAAAGCGCAGGCGCAGGATGGTGGTTTGGCTGATGGTGAAAAGGCCGTCAGCACTCACAAAGCCACGCTCTTCCGTGGGTATTGTACCATCGAGGGTATAGCGGAGCGTCGCCCCGTCGGGAATATCCACACTCACCAACAGCTTCACGGTGAAGAGTCGCGATTCTTGACTTGTGACTGGTTTTGGAAGACGAGGAGCGAATGAAGCATCCACAAATTCACGGCTGCCAGCATTGGTTTCTCCTGGAGTGGGATAAGCAGTGACCGCCCAAGGGCCGCTGCCATCGGTAGTGCGTGCAAAGGATGTTCGGCTAATGGCCGGAGGATATTCCTGAGAAGCTATGACATTGCCACCAGCATCACTAAGATAGATTATCCCACCATCCATGTCGAGTTTGAAGTCCACCTGTCCGTCATAGGTGTCGCGATGGTCGAACCACACGAGGGCAAAGCCTTTGGCAGGCACAGCTCCACTTTTTGAGGTAAGTCGGCATTTGAGTAGATTAGAGCTGTCGTCACTGACATAAAGGTTTCTTAGCGACACACCTTGCTCGGTAGGGTTGTAAAGTTCCACATATCCCCCATAATTACCAGATGGGTCAAGGAACATATCGAGATTGGACACTTGTATCTCATTGATGACCAATTCTTTTATATTAGCTTCCCCATTTTCTACAATGACAGTGACAGAGGTTGTGGCATCACCATTGTCTGAGCCATTGGCTTTTGCCGTGACCTTTGCTGTGCCAATGGCTTTGGCGAAGAGCATTCCTTTGTCGTCCACTTCAACCACGCTGGTATTGCTGGACTTCCAGGTGAGCGTGTTATCAGAAGCATTAACAGGCATGACCGTTCCATGCATCTGATATTTCTGCCAAGGAACCATATGCAAGGTTTGGGAACTGAGTTGTACATGGTCGGCATACACAAGGTCTTGCTTGCCCAGATACAGGAGTTGGAAATTGTCCCAACAGGCCCAGTCGTATTTGTATCCCAATGATTTCCTTACGCCTATCCGTAGTGTGTTGTCAGTCACCGGTACGAGTAGTTCCACAGGGTATTCACCATTGCTAAAAGCTTCGGAAGCTCCACGTTGTGTATCGGTAACCCATCCCAGCTCTGTGTGATAATCGTCGGCGTACGTTGCTTCCTCATGTGAGTAGTCGAAAGGCGACGGCAATCCCATAGCCACCTGGTTGGCGTAAAGTTCAGCCAGATGTTTCTCAAATCCTTCCTTTCGACTAATGACGGCATAGGGAATGGTGTACATGGCATACATATTGTTGGCGTCATTCTCCGTCCATCCTCCACCATAATATGATTTATGTTGCTCTTCGTGGTAGTCACCATATCGATAAAATCCTTGTGCCTTAAGACAATACCAACCGTTGGGCATATCATACAAGGTTTGGTAAACGTCAAAAGTCGTGTTGTATTTCTCTGCATTGAGATTGTTGGAAGCACCACCGATGACAGGTGAGCCAGTCCATCCCGAAGCACTGTCGAATTGTGGGTTGACAATACGCGAGGTCATGTCCAAGGGATTGTCTGGGGTGACATCATCGTATTCTGAGACATCGGTTCCTGTATTGTTCACATCATAGTCGCTATTGTCACCAGCCTCCAACAAAGTGAGTTGGAAATTGTCCCAGACTGTCCAGTCGCAGCCATCTTTTTGTGTTTTTTTGATGCCAATGGTAAGTTGATGGTTGGTCACCGTCACTTCCAGCCTGTTGGCAGTGTAAAGTTGTGCGGTGAAAGCATTGGAAGCCTCTGTCATGGAGAAAGGCAGGTCGGAATTGGAGCCGGGAAGTCCCATCTGTCTCATGTTGTCGCGCTCTGAAACTATGCTCATCAGAGCTACTGCTTCATCGTTGGCATAAAGTTGTGACAGAAGTTGCTCCGTCCCTCTTCGGTGGGTTTGCACAGCAACACTGTTGGTGTTGTTATTGGTGTTGTTGTATCGGTAGAACCCTTGCACGGTGAGTTGGTATCGGCCATTGGGGACGTGCTTCAAGGTTTGGAAAACATCAAAATTGTTGTTCCATACTTCGGCACAAAAGTTGCCATTGCCATTAGCACCGACTTCCCCTCCTACACCAAAAGAGCTCCCCTCCCATTTGCCTTGGTCATTATTGCGGTCGAAACGAGGATTGGAGATGAGAAAAGTTGCATCCTTGGGAGAGGAGGGTGCGGCATTCAGCAATTCGGTGAGCAATTGTGCATGGGTGAGCAATTGCCAATGAGCAGCATCACTACTGCCATCCGTTAAATTGGTGGCCACTACGCCCGTGCCGTCAGCCCCGACGTAACCTCCAAAGGGATTGTTCAAGAGGATGCATCCATCTGTTTTTTCCTCAATGTCCCACTCCTGGCAAGGGCAGTCGAGAAACAGCCCGTCGGCGGTGAGACCAAGACAGCCATCGCTCTCCTTTGAAAAGCCAGTATAAACAAACCATTTCCCATTTGTGGCTTTCTTCAGTTCAAACGGAACGGCATGTGTACTCAATACGGCTTGCGTACCCCACAACCCTCCGGCATTGAGATATGTAGTCGTGGACTTGTTTTTCAAATACCATGTACCTTCCTGAAGTGAAGCCCGTGCAACAGTCCAATGCACACAACAAAACAACAAAACAATGGAAAAGCGGAGGCGAGCGATGCTATTCATTGATATAATTTTTTGTTGACATGTCATAGTACAAGGCTTCCAACTCCTGCAAGGTGAGTTGTTCAAGGGAACGTTCTATCAGCCTGAGCAATTCCTCACGGCGATAATTGTCCTGACGCCCGAAATGGGCGGCAAAGGATGGTTGGTTTTCTTTCATGTCTTTGACGGTTAGTAGATAGTGATTATAGATTGTGGCTATAGTAGCTATAGTGACTAAAGTAAAAATAGTGGCTAAGGTGATATAGCCACTATCAATACCATGATCTTAAATCTGGAATTTGTTGGTTTTTGCCACCCTTCGGGTGGGCTCTGTGCTGACGCCGGCATATCCCGCAGCTTGTGGGGCGCCATAATGGTTACCAGTGAGTTTTTGTCCTGAATATTCCTCAAAGCGATGCCTGACACTGGCCACATAGTTATGGGTTTCCGTGCCGCGCATATACCCATGCTTCACCACGTCATCGCGGTAATAGGTGGGGTTGCTGAGTTTGAGGATGAATTCCGAAACATCGTCCCACACATATTTATCGGCACCGTTCTTCTCTGCCAAGGCCATGGCATCCCTCACGTGCCCAACTCCACCGTTGTAGCTGGCAAGAACGAAATTGAGACGTTCTACCTTGTCTGGCACATCACGATAGAGCATTGTGAGGTGATTGATAACCTGTGCGGCAGTCTGAACGTTGGCTTCCGGGTCGAAGATGTCGGTCTCCTCCAAGCCATACGTCTGTGCCGTCGCAGGCATAAGCTGCATTAGTCCGCAGGCTCCGGCCCAAGACTTGGCCTTAGGGTCGAAACTCGACTCTTGGTAGCAGATGGCGGCAAGCAAACGCCAATCGGCACTGGCCTCGACGGCATAGGCTTTGAACAAGGGGTCCCACTCGGAGATGATGCCAGCCTGCTTGTTCACGTAGGGTTCATGAGCTTGGCACTGAACAATGCCTCCGTTCTCGAGGATGTAAGCCTCTTGCTTTTGCACCTCTGCTATCATTTCGGGATTGAACCATTTGTCAATGGTATCGGCCAATTCCTTGTTATATTCCATCACAGCCCATTGCGAATTGTCCTCTTCAGGACCGCAGAACACGAGGCTGTCGGCTCCCTCGATGTCTCTCCTCACGGGCAAGAGGATGATGTCGCCCTCCCCTTTCTTCAACTTGTCCACCATTTCCAAGGTGTCGAGGCATTCACAGACGCGAAGCCCCACACCAAGTTCTTCGGCCAACTTGGCGCCCATCATGTATTGCACCCCCATTTCGGCGTTGCGGAAAGTGTAATATGATTTTTCCCCTGGAATGGTGAGGGCAATAAGTTCACCGCTCTCCAAAATTTCTTTCAGGGAATAATGCTCCATCGTGTCACCACTTTCCTCAGCGATAACACCCCAAGGAGCCACAATGACTTTGGAAAGAGTGTCCTCTTTTTTGTTGCAAGCGAAAAGGAGGAGTAATGCTATGAAAAAGAAGATTTGTTTCAAAATGCTGACCATTTCCTTATATTCGGATGCAAAAGTAACAATTATTCCACTAACTGCCAAATATTTTTATTTTAGTTAACATTGTTCCAAAGCTTTGATTTATCCCTCACTATTTGTTGCTTCGTGGGGATTATCATTTGTTCTCACAACGCCTTTTCCTACAATTTCACTTTCACCACGACACCCTTGCTCTCATTGCTCATCCTGTCGAGAGCGGTCACCACATACTTGTATTTGGCGGAGCCGTTGTTGTAAGGCAACTTGTAGTGTGTGTTTGTAGTGATGGATACGATTTTCGAAGGGTCGGCCAAGTTGATTTTCTCTTTGTCACCAAACCTGTAAATGACATACTTGACGGCCTTGTCTTTCCACTTGCTACCCTTGGGTGCTGTCCAGAAGAGCACCAATCCGCTGTTGGTCATAACGGATTTCACTTTCTTGGGTTTTGCCGGTGCCTTGTCGTCGATAAACGGCATTTCTGGCTGAAGTGCGCGATACCTCCAGTAGTTTCCCCTGAGGTTGGAACCATAATTGCCCATATTGTCAACAGCAGCCTTGGCATACCAAAGCACAGTGCCCTTCACATTGGGCATCTGCTTGTGAAGCCTGAATTTTGCACCCATTTGGTTGACATTCGGATTGTCCAAATCGGCGTTCTTCACCGTCCTCTCCACATCCTCACCGATATATAGAGGCCTATTGGCGGAATATTTGTTCCACCACCCTATCAGTGTCTTATAATCGGCGGCTTTGTGGCCAATCTCCCAATAAAGCTGTGGCACACAATAATCCACCCAACCGTTGTTCACCCAAAGGAGCACGTCGGCGTATAGGTCATCGTAGTTTTGCGTTCCGTTGGTGGCACTTCCATTCTTCGGGTCGCTTTTTTTATTGCGGTAGATACCGAAGGGAGACACACCAAATTTCACCCATGGTTTCCGATCGTGTATGGTCTTGTACAATTGCTTGATGAATACATTGACATTCTCTCTTCTCCAATCGCCCTTGTTGGTGAAACCGTTGTTGTATTTTTCAAATTCCCTGTCATCATTGATGGCCAACCCGGCAACAGGATATGGATAGAAATAGTCATCGATGTGGAGGCCGTCGATGTCATACCTGGCAACAATGTCGTCCACCACCTTGCAAATGTAATCCTTAGCCTGCGGATTACCGGGATTGAGCAAATAAAGCCCGTCGTATTCGAAACATAAGCCCGGTTTTCTCATCGCGATGTGAGAAGGAGCCAATGTGGTGGTTGTCTTCGTCTTCGCACGGTAGGGATTGATCCACGCATGCAATTCCATTCCCCTTTTGTGACATTCATCCACCATCCACTGCAAGGGGTCCCAATAGGGACTTGGAGCCTTTCCCTGCTCACCAGTGAGAAACCTGCTCCAAGGCTCTATGTTGCTCTTGTAGAGAGCATCGCACTCCGGCCTCACTTGAAAGATGATGGCGTTGACCCCATCCTTCCATAACTCATCAAGTTGGTAGGAAAGCGTCTGCTGCATCTGTGACGTTGACATGCCAATCCACTGGCCGTTGACGGCCTGAATCCATGCCCCCCGGAACTCCCTCTTGGCCGGGGACTGCTCCGCCTCGACGATGGAGGAACTGGAGCATGAAATGAAGGAAAGTGCTGCGGCAAATGTCGTAATCCAGCTATATATGTTTCGCAAACTGTTTCTTGTCATGATTTGATTAAATTATCCTGCGGTTGATGAATAAAGAAGAAATAAAGTATCAGGCAAGTCAACGGATGCCGTGATGCCTTGTTACATGAAAAAGAGGGTTTCCATAATGGAAGCCCTCCTTTTCTTTCATATTGATGCTTCTCAGAAGAAGAGATATCTGTTGTCCTTCACCTCTGCATTATAGTAGAGGTCCATGAAGACGGTCTGCAGCACGTTCTGTGCGTCCATCTGGGAAGTCCGGCCAGCATATTCCTTGGCGTCAAACTTGCCCTCTGTAGTACGGCGGTCGTCCACACTGAACACATACACGGCACTGTTGCCCTTGACCGGCTTGGAAGAGAACTTGCCCTTCTCTGTGGCAGCGACAGCACCACTAAGAGCTGGCTCGCTTGCCTGAATAGCAGTGATGAATACTGGAGAAGCGAAGGTAATTTGCTTCACACCATCTTCCACCACCTTGGCACCCTTGGCCTTGGCAGCATCGATGCTCTTGACGTCCTTGAGCTTGGCGATGAGCATCTCGGCTTTCTTGTCACGCATGGCCTCCTGCTGAACCATATCCTTCACCTCCGGGTTGTCAATCGACATATATCCCTTCGGGTAGATGTCAGTGAGCACCATCACGATGAGTTCGTCGCGGCTTGCACCACAGTTCATCACAGCAGACATTTCATTCTTGTCAGCCTCGAACACCCACTTGAGGGCGTCGCGTGAATTGGCGATGCCGGGGATAAGTCCCTGAGAGGTGGTCACCCTCTTCGACTCCAGAACCTGGTATCCCGACTTAGCGGCATCCTTCTCCATTGCCTCGAGGGTCTGATGGCCGGCAACAAATTGGTTGAACTTATTGCTGATTTCATCAGAAGTTGCATTGGAATAGGTGATGTCTCTCTTGATAACGGCGACATCATATTTGGTGGTCATGGCCTTGCGGTCTGTCACTTGTACGACAAGGCTTCCCTGAGCCAGAGGAATGTTCTTCACCTCGTTGACGGCCATATTGTTAAGGGCATTGAACACCAAGGCGTTGTCCTTGGACATACTCGTTGCTCTCTCATACTGAGAGGTGGTGAGCCAGCTCTTCTCACCCGTTTGACCATAATTCTTGGCAATGGCCTCGAAATCGCCACCTGCTGTAAGAGCCTTATAGACACTGTCAGCCTTGGTGAGTGTTTCAGCATTGTCCTTGCCGGCCACTTGGATTACACGGTACTCTACAGAGTCCGGAAGTGTGTTCTTTGCCAACAATTTCACCACGTTCATCGTATTGTCCATCTGGCTTTCAACCGGGCCGATAACGGCACCCACTGCCATGGAGTCAATTCTATTGGCGATGTCTGCGGAGAAAGCCTTCCTCGTCACAGGAACACCCAGGTAGGCGATGGTTGACTGTCCTTCCCTGACCACCTTCTCGGGCTCAGCACCTTCCTTCAATTGGTTGGCACACTTCACGAGAGCGTTGGTGAGTGCATCGCGGTCGGCCTTCGAAGCAACTTTCTTAACGAGGATGTATTTGATGGCCCTAACTTCTTCGGGGCTCTTGAAGGTTTGCTTCATTTCCTCATACTTGGCCTTGAGGTCAGCATCGCTCACCTTGACGTCCTTGTCATTGACGCTGTTGTAGTCGAGATAGGCGAGTTGGATGTCGCTCTCCTGCTTTTCTCCATCGAAAGCAAACTTGGCCTCGACGGGGTTGGAGAGTATGGCGTTTTGCAACAGGCTCTGGTATTTGCGTGCCAAGAGCTGCTCTTTGAACTGCTTCACCTTGAACTGCAAGAACTTGTTCATCTTGTCATAGTATTCGGCAAGCTGCGGGTTGGCTTTCACCTGTGTGCTGTAATCATTGTTAAACTGGTCATATTTTGCCTTGTCGAAACGTCCAGTCTGCTCGTTCACCAAACCGGTGGAATTGGCAAGTTCACTAAGCAGAGGGCTGCCCTGGTTCATCAAATTCTTGACCTCTTCGTTGGTGACGGTGAGCCCCAGTTCATTGGCTTCGTTCTCGATAATCTTGTTCTGCACGAAGCTTTGCCAAGCCTGCTGTCTGAGTTGGTCTTCATCGGCTTGTGGGTTACCCATCTTGGTGCATTCCACAAATTCGGTTTGGTAGTTTTGGTAATCCTCCACACCGATGTTCTCACCAAGCACCTGACCCACTCTCGTGCTACTCATTCTTCCAGTGGTCTCACAAGAGCGGAACATGTCACCGCCAATAAATCCAAAAAGGCCCAGTCCGATGATGATGATCAGGAAAGTGCCATAGCTTCTAATTTTTCCTAATGCTGCCATTACTTTTTTTTATGTTAATTGTTTTATCTTCTATTAATATATTGGTATTGAGCACGTTTCGCACTTTTCCATGCTACTTTCGCCACCCATTTCACCAAAATGCGTACAAAATTACGAATAAAATGGGAAACTGCACAATTTTTAAGCTGAAAAATGTTTTAATGTTTCACAATTAGTTTCACGAGCTCGATTTTCGTCATGGTGTTTTTAATGATTTTAAATTGGAATTGCCCAATTGTGACTATCTCGTTGAGTTTGGGAAAACTCTGGTAATAGTGCAGGATAAGCCCTCCGATAGTCATGTATTCGTCACTTTCGGGCAGTTGCAGTTGGAAGAGCTCGTTCACTTTGTCTATTTCCAAACGGGCGGAGAGAAGGTACTCACCCTCCCCCACTTTCTTAGCTACATAGTTGGAGTTGTCATGTTCGTCCTCTATGTCGCCGAATATCTCTTCCACGATGTCTTCCAAGGAGACAATGCCACTGGTGCCCCCGAACTCATCGACGACCACTCCAAGGCTCTTTTTCTGCTGAAGGAAGATTTTCATCATCTTATGAGCCGACATGGTTTCAGGCACAAAGGGCATGGTGCGTACATCCTTGCGCCAGTCATCGGGCTTTCGGAACAATTCTGAGGAGTGTATGTAACCCACGATATGGTCGATGTCGTCACGATAAACAATTATTTTGGAATGCCCGCTCTCCACGAATTTCTGGTTGAGTTGTGCGGCAGAGCAGTCTTCTGGCACGGCATCTATCTCCGTCCTTGGCACCATGCAATCCCTGACACGTGTCTCTGAGAAGTCGAGTGCATTTTGGAAAATTTTCACCTCCTCGTTGATTTCCTTCTCGTTGGCGGCGTTGTCGATGGTGGTTTGCAGCAGGTAGTCCAGGTCCACCTTGGTGAATGCCCCCTCGTCGCCGTCCTTCTCCATCTTGACCCCGACGATTCTCAGGATGCACCTGGCAAGCAGTGTTGCGAAGCGAGAAATGGGCCATAACAAAACATAGCATACGAAGGCTGGAATAGCGAAGATGGTAAGGAGTTTATTGGGCAGACTTTTAAACAGCGTCTTTGGAAGAAATTCTCCAGTGAACAGTACGATGATGGTGGAGAGGATGGTGTCGGCTGGCACGGTGAACGCAGCAGACATCCCCTTGAAAATGGTGGCATCGAATAGTTTTGCGATGAGTATGCCATACACCACCAATGCGATGTTGTTGCCCACAAGCATGGTGCTGACAAAGTTGTTGGGATGCTTGTAGAAGAGTGAGATGCACTTTTGTGACAATCCGTTTTTGTCCTTGTCCATCTCTGCAAGCATCCTGTTGCTGGCCACGAAAGCAATCTCCATACCTGAGAAGAAGGCGGAGAAGACCATGGTGACGAGTATGCCTATGACTAATGCGATGTCCATAGCTATTGGTTCTTGTTGAGACGTCGAGGCATTGCCTGCCCCCGCCCATGTTGCTTGGCGGAGTCGGCCTCGGCCTTCGACATGTTTTCGCGGGGCGAGTCGCCAAAGTCTCCACGGCCGAAATACCCCCTGGTGTATCTCACGCTGTATTTGGTCATTTTGTCGTCGCTCCTGAAGCGGTTGCCCTTGAGTTCCTTGTCAGGGGTGATGAGGTGTGAGAATTGATTGGAGTAAAATTCCTTCCTTCGCTCGTCCCAATAAAGTTCCTCGCTGCTGAAGCGCACCCCGCTGCTGGTGAGGATGCGCACCCTCCCCCTAAGTTTCCATAGACGCTCCACATCGAAATAGTAAGCCGTGTCGCATTGTATGTATGACTGCACATGCATGGCGAGGTCGAACTGTTCGAGGAGCAGCCCTTTCTCAAATATCCACCTTGAGGGATTGCGGTTTTGGTTCACCTCCCATTCCTCCGCTACAATTCTGTATTTTACCACACCGGAGTCGGAGATGAGCGTATTGACACCATAGGTCACCATCATGGAAACGGAGTCACGTGGATGTATTGCTGGTGCCACATGTTCGCGCTCCTCGGTGCATGCCTCAAGTGAGAGCATGGTGCATAGAACGATTACAAAAGCAAAACCTCTCATATAGTGGAATGATGGCATCAGTCAACCTTCCATTTCATAAACCACCGCTCGTTGAAAGTAAGGCCGATGTTGATACGGAACGTGTTCTCCTTGAGCAACCCCGAAGCCTGCATTCTCACCCATTGTGCGCTGATGTTGAGGTAAGAGCGGTTGTTCCATACATTGATGATTGGGATGCCCAGTCCGGCACTGACGCTGATCTCTTTCGGGCCATCCTGACCATTTATTTTATAATAAGGTGTAGCATAGGAGGCGCCAGCACGGTAGAAAAGACGTTGGAAAAAGTATCTCGACGTTGCATTCTTGCGGTACTCGCCGCCTATTGTCACCTTGTGGCGGTCATCAAAATATTCGTCATTGAGGGCGAAGGATGGAAGACTATTTGTCTGCCGATACTCCGGGAATGCGGTCTTGGACCACTGCTGCAACTGGTAGTCGGCACCTATTTTCAGTTGGTTGTTGAAATTGAGCATCACTCCGCCACTGATGACGTTAGGCAATTCCAAACCATCTTCAACCGATAAGGTAAGGGTGTCTGCCACGCCTGTTTGCGAATTGTGGGAGATAACCTTGCACTCAGGGTCGGCCCCGAGTTTGTGCCCCAATCCGTAGGTGGCACCAAGTGTCATTGAAGACTTTTTGGAGAATGGGATGTTGATTTGTACACCTGCATCCACCTTGTAGCTGTTGACATTGGCTGTGTAATACTTGGAAAGAGTGTTGACGGTGTTGTCGCTGTAGCTGTTGACAATGGAGCGGCTGTAGTCTCCCCAAACGTATGCACCATTCACTCCAAGTGAGAAACCTTTGAAGGGCTCCCACCCAAAACCAAGGTATGCCTGATGGAATCCTCCAGAACCGTTATAGGCGTTGGTGTACGTGGTGTTGTAGTGGTCGCCTACATTGTTGGTGCTGGAATAGGAATAACCCACATTGGTGAATGGGAGGATGCCAAAACTAACACCAAGGTGCTTGAAAGCCCTGAAGCCAGCCACAGCATACTCGAAGTCGGCGTTCTTGGCATTGACACGCTTTCCATTCTCCTCAAAATTGGTGAGTTGTCCCGACACACCCACATCGAAGATGAAAGTGAGCGAGTCCATGGCGGAGTATGAAGCCGGGTTGAGGAAATTGACGTTCTTGCCGTCCCTGAAGGCAGTACCCAGTCCGTTCATCCCTCTGTTGAACCCACTTGTCTGCTCCGCCTGTGCTCCCAGGCCGTATTGACTGTATGGCGAATTGGTGCCGCTTTGTGGGAAAGCCGAAAGCGACAACGCACAAAAAAGTGCCAAAATAAGATGTTTTCTCATTTCCTGAAATGGAGAGTTTTTAGCCGCATTCCGAGTTGCGGAGGCAAGTCTGCATGCATGCGGTCATGAAAATTTCTGCAAAGGTGGCATTTTTTTTTGAATTATGCAAACGATACAGTCATTAAGGTTGCAAATTTAGAATATTTTGCATTGCAAGGCAGCTTTGAACGGCCGCCAAGGCATCAACTTCTACTCACTTGCAATCCTGTTCTGCTAAGTGACATGTCAACAAAGCGGGCATTGGCGTTAAGGCGGTTGGACAAGAGGGTCTGCCGTATGCGAGCCGCCGCGTCAGGGTCCTTGGCCACCATGTAGAGATACCCACCACCTCCTGCACCGGGCAACTTGTACCCCAGACAATAATCGTGAACGAGCCTGGTGAGCGACTCCACCTCTGGAGGGTTGGTGCCGGCATCGAGCAGTTGGTTTTGCTCCCATGTCTTGGCCACCAACCTTCCCATGCGAATGAAATCGTTGCATTGGATGGCCTCGTACATTTCGATGGCATGCTCTTTCATTGCCCTTAGTTGTGCCAGTTGTTCGTGATGATTGAGAAACATCCGCCTCACGATTTCCGAAAGAATGTTTTTCGCCGTCCGGGTGATGCCGGTATAGAACAAGAGGTGGCAAGCCTTGTAGTCAGGCTGCGTATAGACCTCCGACGGCAGCCATCTGACAGTCGGATTTTGCCCAAAGCCTCTTTGCGTCTGGAGCAATTTCACACCTTGAAGCAAGCCGCCAAACTGGTCCTGCCACCCTCCGCCAGTGGTGAGGAGTTGCTCAAGCACGAGCGTGCGGTGCCCTATCTCGTTCTTGTCCCATTTCAGTCCGCAGAAATCGTTGAGTGCTCCCAGGACGGTAGCAGCGAGGATGCTGCTGGTGCCCAGTCCGCTGCCAGCGGGAATGGCAGAGAGCAATGTCAGTTCAATGCCGCAGCCAAAGTCTTCCAACTGGTCTCGCAAGGAGGTGTGTGCCATGGCGGAGAAGCCGGGAAGGAAACCTGCCAGTGCCAATGCCGCCTTGGGTATGGAGAAGGGGCTCCCCACATGGTGGAAGTCGGCCAATTGCTCATAGGTGGTCACCACTTCAGCGGCTCCCAAGTCGATGCTTCGCAACACAAGTTGCCGCTCCTTGGATGGTTTGACGTAAGCCTGAATGGGCGGCTGTCCGTTGAGTTCTATGGCGATGTTTACCACGTCGCCACCCTCCATGAGGCAGAAAGGCGGGGTGTCGGTCCATCCTCCGGCGATGTCTATTCTCACCGGACTCCTCCCCCATACAATCTGGTCATCGAAGACCGACTTGCATGGTGACTGTTTGTCTGTTAGGGCGGCTTGCGTCAGTCCGTCTTTCAACAACTGAAACGCCTTCCTCTCCTGTTCCTCTCCCGAAAGCCCTTTTAGTGTGCGCAACCGTGCCCGAAACATGGCATCGTGTATTCGGGTCATCAGCGGTTCGTCATCAGGCAACGGATGTGGCTCGGCAATGTGGCAGCGGGCAAACTCCACTGCCGCATCGTCCAAATCAATCTGGTAGAAGATGCTATGTTGATAATTGTTGGCAAGGAAAGGCCAGTTTAGCATCCGGTTCTCCTTTCTCTGCTTTGTCAGTCGGACAAGATTTGCCTCTTGTGAGATGCCATCGGCACTCATCCTTCGTGCATTGCACCATATCATCCTCCCACCTTCTTGCCATGGCTCGGAAAGCATCCACCGGAGAACCAAACCCATGTCGTGCACATTGTCCACAACGGGGAAAATCTCCGCCTCCTGCAAGTCGTCCTTCCCTTCGATTTCTCCCATGTCTATGCGCCTGTCTGCCGCCCACTTGCTGAAAGGTTGTGAGAGGAACAATGTGCCAGAGTCTTTTAGCGAGCCTCTGAACATATCGTGATACCCGTATGGCCTTACAACCCATTGGCTTTCACCCACCGGAACGATATCCACACACTGCGAGGGGGCAAGTGACAATTGCCAGGCATTTTCCGGTACACCGGTCACAATGTTCTCGTGCGACAGCGTCCATTTCTCCGATATGCAACTGTTTTCTATCCATACATTGCGGTTGTCGGAAGTAAGCGGTATCCATGTCTGCGCATTTTGCACGAAGATGGATGGATGCGGCTTTCTGGAACGGTGCATGATCTCACGCTGGTCGTTCACCAAGTTTTGTATGGCCACCGTGGATGAGATGATTTCGTGGCTTGTGCCATAATGGTAGAATTCACCTCCCGGAAGTGGCAATACGGCCACTTTGAGCGCGTTCACCTTTTCGTCCACCACGACGGGATGTGTGCCCAAGGCTCCACCGAAAGTGGCATACATGTCGTATTCCACCACCTCGCCGTCGCGCTCACTATGGTCCATAAGTACGGCCACCGCCTTGTCGCTGAGCAGCCATACACCAATATCAGTGAGATAGAGATGGTCGTGGCGCAAGTCGTTAAGTTGCGAGATGGATGGTTTCTGCAACATGCATTTGAGGGTTGAGGGCGTGCGCCGGTCGGCCACAAAGACACCATGGGTGTTGGCGATGTCGTCGCTCAGCCATAGCCCGAAACACACCACATCGACCTCGGGGATGACAGGCAGCGGCTTGGTGGTACGTATGAATACATCGCCGCTCACCACCATGGTATGAAAGCTTGGTGGTGCCTGACGCATGATGCGTTCGCAAAGTGGCACTTGCAATGAGAGGAGATCCTGGGAAAGCACCTGCCCACGCTCCCACCTGAATACCGGGATGGGAGTGAGTACCTTGCCGGAAGGAGCGTATGCCGGCAACCTTCTGCTCTGCCCTCCTGCATGGAGCAACACACGCTTGTCGGCGGCCAGCCACTGCATAAAGTCGGTGTTGGGAGCCTGCTGTTGATGACACTGCCTTAGCAACCAAGTGGAGCCACCCCCGCTGCCGAGTTTGCTTCCCACCGGGTCGTGGGTGCAAAACCATTCGCCAGGGGCATGGCCAGTAACTTGGTGGAAACAGCCCACCAAATTGGGGGGGAGGGAGAGGAGTTTTTGCATGACTACTATTTTAAGGGCTATAAGAGTTTAAGAGTTTAAGAGTTTAAGAGTTTAAGGAGTTTAAGAGTTTAAGAGTTTAAGAGTTTAAGAGATTAAGGACTTTAAGTACTCTAAGGACTCTAAGAACTTTAAGGTCTCTAAGGTCTATAAGGACTTTAAGGACATTAAGGACCATGGGGACCATGGTAACCATGGTCCCCATAGAGCCAATAATTTATGATTTTTCCTTTCTTTTGCGGAATTCTTGGAAGAGTGCGGCGATGATGGCAAGGACGAGGATGCCTCCTGCCACATAGGCGATGGTCTCTGTCGTTGCGATGGACGTGGGATGGAAATCAAGTTCCACCGTGTGCTTGCCCGGCTCCAGACGGAGGGCTCTGAGGATGTAGTCCACCCTTCCGATGGGTGCTTCCTTCCCATCGATAGTCGCCTTCCATCCTGGATAGTAAACTTCCGAGAAGACAAGCACGCCACCCTTGCCCGACTCCACGGTGTATTTAAGGTTGTTGGGCAGATAGGACTCCAGCTGCACCTTGGCGGTGGAATCTTGTGGCACCCCCTCTCCGAGACAGTCTTTGAATTGCTTGTCGGCCACAGCTACATGGCGCAGGTCGATACTCCCCACCTTGTCCATTTCCTCATTGGCGTTGCCGGCGTACTCCACACGGTCCACCCACCACGCATTTCCAAAGGCGTAGGGGTTGACAAGTGGCATGGTCTGTCCATCCTGCAACGGCATGATGAAATACTTGGTGTTGAGCATGTTGAGAACAGGATAGATGGAATCGCCAGGTATTTGTTCGAAATTGCCTTGCTGTTCGCTGATGCTCTTCATGGCCGCCTGCATTTGCGGCATGATATATGCTTCTATCATCTCCTGGTAACGGCGAAGCTTGGCGGCATGGTACCCACCGATGCTCTTGTGGTAGTAGGAGGTTTCATTTTCGTTGAACGTGTTGGTGGCGAAATTGAGCACGCGATAGTCGAGCGACTTGTCTTGGAGGATGGTTTCGTCGGTCTGTGTCTTCTGTTGTGGATTGTCCTTGACGACGCTGGAGACAAACATGGAGTCGTTGAGGTAACGCTTGTTGACCGTCCACATGTCGACAAGGCAGAGCGCGGTGATAAGCGACACCACCACCCAAGCCTTCACCTTGGGAGGATTGTAGATACAAAGTGCCACGGTGCCAATGATGATGATGGCGAGCGAACGCCAGGCATCGGCGGTGAAGATGGCTTCCCTCACCTCGCGCAAGTTGGCAAGGAAAGGAGTGAGTTGGTCGGCGGGGAACTGGCTGAGTGCCTGCATCTCTGCCGATGAGACGAAGTCGGAGAAAAAGAGTGTGGGGGCAATTGCGAAGAGGAGACATGCGCCGGCGGTGATGGCGAAACTAATCAGTATTGGCCGTCTTTGCTTTTTCAGCAGTTGTGGCTCATCAATGATTTTCTTGAGTGCCAGCATGGCGAGCATGGGGATGGTGAACTCTGCTATGACAAGAATGGAGGCCACGGTCCTAAACTTGGAATACATGGGGAAATGGTCGATGAAAAAGTCGGTAAGGCCCATGAAATTCTTACCCCACGAAAGGAGGATGGAGATGATTGTAGCTGCAAGCAACGCCCATTTCATTGGTCCCTTGACGATGAAGAGTCCCAAGATGAAGAGCATGACGACGAAGGCGCCCACATACACAGGGCCGCTGGTGCCGGGTTGCTCGCCCCAATATTGCCCTATCTGGGCGTACAACGTGTAATACTGGGGGTTGGCCTTCTCCATGGCCAATTCGTTGTTGGCCAGCGGAACAGAGGCTCCACCTTTGGCATTGGGGATGAGCAAGGTCCAAGTCTCACCAATGCCATAACTCCACTGGGTGATGTAATCGCGCTCCAGACCGCTGTCGGTCTGGTTGGCACTGTTCTCCTTCACCAACTCACTCTTTCCTCTCATCGTCTCCTTGGAATACTGCCAGGTGTGGTAGAGGTTGGAGATGTTGATGCAGATGCCTATGGCAGCCGCCACTGCGCAAACGGCCGAGGCCTTGATGAATCGCGCCACTTGTTTCTCACGGATGGCTTCCACCAAGAATGCCACAAGCATGCAGACGATGATGAACAGATAATAATAGGTCATCTGCACGTGGTTGGCATTCACTTCAAAGGCGGCGAAAAGCGCCGTCACCACCAGGCCCCAGAAATAATTCCCCCTGTATGCGAGTATGATGCCGGCTATCATGGGCGGCAGGTATGCCAAGGCCCATACCTTCCAGATGTGACCGGCGGCGATGATGATGAAGAAATAACTGGAAAAGGCCCAGATGATGGCTCCTGTCACGGCGAGCAATGGCCTGAAACGACACACTCGCATGAGGATGTAGAAACCAAGCAGATAAACAAAGACATACCACACGTTGTCGGGCAGCCACAAATGGTATGCCTTCACCGCCTGCGTCAGACCATCGGTGCTGCTGTATGAAGGCGAGGTTTGGAATGTGGGCATGCCGCCAAAGGTGGCGTTGGTCCACCGGGTGCGCTCACCGGTTTGCTGGTAATATTCCAATGCCTCCTGGGCGCCACCCCTGCCAGCAGCAGTGTCATGTTGGTAGAGGATGCGCCCTTCCATGTCGGCGGGGAAGAAATATGCGAACGCAATGCATACGAAAGCCACGACAGCAATGAGGTCGGGCAAAATCTTCTTCAGTCTTTCCATGTCGTTTTGTTGTATTTCAAATATGGATATTCATTGGCGGGGAAACGTTCCCTAATCAGATGTTGGGAGTGTCCCATTTCTTTGTTTTGTTGCAATAAACATTGGTTGTCAAGTTGCCCACTTTCAACGTGAAGTCGCCCTCCTCAAGGACCCATTTCCCGTCAGCACCGACGAAAGCCAAACTCTTGGCGGGGAGTTGGAAAGTCACCGACTTCGTTTCACCCGGCTGCAGTTCCACCTTGGTGAAATCGCGCAGGCGACGGTTGTCGGGCACGATGGAAGCAATGAGGTCGCTGGAGTAAAGCAGCACGGCCTCCTTGCCAACCCTCTTCCCTGTGTTTCTCACATCCACGCTGACATTGATGACATCGTCGGCTCCAAACTGTGACTTGTCCACACGCAAATTGCTGTATTCGTAGGTGTTGTAACTCAAGCCATAGCCAAAGGGCCACTGCAGCGACACTTTCGCATCGTAGTTGTAAGCCCCTTCCATGGTGCCCACCTCCTCGCTCACTTTGTAGTCGTAGGTGTTGAGGGAGTTGATTTCCCTTGGATAGGTGTAGGGCATCTTGGCTGAGAAGTTGGCATCGCCTGCCAGGAGGTTGGCCAGGGCGTCACCACCATAATTGCCGGGGATGAGGATGTCCACCACGGCCTTTGCCAAAGGCTCGATGTCGGCGATGAGTCGCGGACGCCCCTCGTTTAGCACCAATATAACAGGCTTTCCTGTCTTTGCCAAAGCCTTGACAAGATTACGCTGGTTTTCCGAGAGCCACAGGTCTGAGAGGTTGCCGGGTGTCTCCGTGTATGAATTCTCGCCAATGCAGGCAATGATGACATCGACATTTGCCGCCGCCTCGACAGCTTTTTCTATTTGGGGTTTGTTCTCGTCATAGTAGGCTCCCGCCTCATTGTAGGTCACACCTTGCTCAAGGATGATGTTCTCCTTTCCAAACTTGTTGCACAGAGCTTCATAGATGGTGTTGTATTTCTCTGCCAGGTCTTCAGCCTTGGAACCTTGCCACGTGTAGCTCCATCCTCCATGGAGACACCGCATCTGGTTGGCATTGGGTCCGGTGAGCAATATTTTCTTGTTTTTGCCAAGGGGCAGGATGTTGCTTTCGTTTTTCAGCAGCACCTCCGACTCTTCAGCCGCCTGGAGTGACTTTTGTGCAAACTCCTCCGAACCAAATTTCTCATATCCCTTGCCACCAGTGTTGGGCTGGTCGAAGAGTCCAAGACGATATTTCACTCTGAGGATGCGGCGCACTGCATCGTTGATACGCTCCATGGAGACTTTTCCCTCCTCCACCAACTCCTTGAGCAAAATGCAGAACTCCACGCTATAGGGGTCCATGGACATGTCGATTCCTGCATTGACGGCAATCCTGATGGCGTCTTTCTTGTCTTTTGCCACCTTTTCCCTTGAAAACAGATTGTTGATGTCGGCCCAGTCGGTGATGAGCATGCCGTCCCACGCCAAGTCTTCCTTGAGCCATTGTGTGAGGTATTCGTAACTGGCATGCAGAGGTACGCCATTGACAGAGGCAGAGTTGACCATCATGGTGAGCGTGCCGGAGAGTGCCGCTGCCTTGAAAGGCTCAAAATACTTCTCGCGAAGCAACTGTGGCGAAAGGTATGCCGGTGTGCGGTCCTTGCCCGTCCATGGTGCGCCGTATGCAAAATAGTGCTTCGTACTGGTGCCCACATGCCACGCATCGATGTGGTTTGGGTCATCACCTTGGTAACCTTTTATCTCCGCCTCCACCATTCGTGCATTGACGAGGGCGTCCTCACCAAAACTTTCCCAGATACGTGCCCAGCGCGGGTCGCGCCCCAAGTCCACTACAGGGTTGTACACCCAAGGACAATTGGCTGCACGGCTCTCGTATGCAGTGATTTCCGCCCCCGTGCGTGCCAATTCGGTGTTGAACGAAGCGGCGATGTTGATGGGTTGCGGGAAGAGCGTTCCTCCCTGCGTATAGGTGACGCCATGGTTATGGTCGAGGCCGTAGATGTCGGGAATGCCGATGTATTTCATCGACTTCTTCTGTATGAGTCTGATCCACTCCTGCCATTGTTCCACGGTGGCGGCACGTGTTCCAGGAGCATTGAGTATGGAGCCCACCTTCCATTTGGAGATGAGGGTGTCGAGCATGGTTTCGTTGAGTTTCCACACCCTTTTTGTATCTCCCTGGTAGATGTCCACTGGATAGTTTCCCAGCTGGTCAATGATTTGCTGGTCACTCAATTTGAGCATGGCGGCAACCTCCTTGTCCGACCGGCCATACTGTTGCAAGACTTGCCTGACCTTCTCACGGTCCACCTTGGCGTTCTCCACGGCCATCTTTCCCATGACATCGAGGTTGAGCTCGAGCATCTGCCCAATCTTCTCGTCGAGGGTCATCTTCGAGAGGGTCTTCTCTATCTTCGCCTCCAATGCAGCGTCGCGAGGGATGGCGGGCTTTGCGATTTGTGCGCACAATCCCATGGCTGCACAAGGAAGCAACAATGCTAAAAATGTTCTTTTCATAATGGTTTCAAGATTGTTTCTTTTTGATGTTGCAAAATTACGAATAATCCTTGTGTTTTTTTAGAAAAAATCAGAAAAATCTGATTATTCATCCACTTTGTCCTTGCTGCATCCCTTTTCCACGTCTTGAATGACAAGCCCAGCAAGCATAAAACCGAAAATGGCAGTGACATGCACCAAGGATCCGTTGACTTGAGCTTTGACGGGGCGCCACCCACCTTCGGCAGGGGGGACGTCAGCTTCCATATCACCTCCCTTGTTCAGAAGTAGCTCGTCGGAATAGACGCACAAGAATTTTTTCTTTGGAAACAGTTTTTGGGACTTGAACTTGTTTCTCA
Source organism: uncultured Prevotellaceae bacterium (assembly GCA_902792855.1). Taxonomy (GTDB): domain Bacteria; phylum Bacteroidota; class Bacteroidia; order Bacteroidales; family Bacteroidaceae; genus Prevotella. The sequence continues at coordinate 16,669 of CADBBP010000008.1, read as the reverse complement.
AGGCCCGTGCCAAGGGGTCGCCTTTCACCTTCCAAAACTCAGCCACCTGGATGTGCGTGGGGTCGAGTTTCAACGCTGCCCCCATGGAAGAAAAGAGTTTGGCACTCGTCTCACAGGCGGTGAGGACGAGGTGAGCCTTGTCACGCAGGGAGTCGATGGCATCGATGACATAGTCGTAACTTCCAATGTTGAACTCCTCCGTTGTTTCCTCAGTGAAAACTTTTTTCAAGGAGATGATTTCAGCCGATGGGTTGATGGAAAGAAGTCGCTCTCGCAACACATCCACCTTCGCCCTTCCCACCGTCTGAGTGGTGGCCATCAACTGCCTGTTGATGTTGCTGACGCATACCAAATCGGCATCAACGATGGTCAAATGCCTAATGCCGCTTCTCACCAATCCCTCAGCGCACCAAGAACCAACACCACCCACGCCGAAGACTATCACACGCTTCGTTGCCATGGCGCCCATCACCTTGTCTCCCAACAAGCGCTCGGCACGGCAAAAAATCTCTTGCTCTGATGTCATGTCACTAATATACTAATGTGTAACTTGGTTCATGGCATCCATTTGGGCTTGCAGACACCTGTTTTCCCTCCATGAAAATGCCATTTTGCTGCAAAAATAGCAAAAAAGGAGCAAAATATCATCAGAAAAGCGTAATTTTGCACCAACAAAGTCAGATTCACTTTCCCAGCCACCCCATCATGCCGCCCGACGCAACACCCCCCACCCCACATCCTCAGACCGAGCCAACGGCTTCGGAAAAAGGGCATGACGTAGTGCTTGGTGAACGCCCCAACCACTACATCCGATTGCCACGGCAGGTACGCAGAAGGCGCCGTGTGTTTTTAGCGGCTTCTATCTTGATTGTCATAATGGTCCTCGGACTTGCCCACACATGGTTCACCAACCAAGATGACTCGTCGGAAGCAGAAGAAGTCACCATTGCCCCTATGGACAACGTTGCAAGCAAGACAACAACAATCGACGAGGTGGCAGGAACCTCGGAGCGGGAGGTGGTGGAGCGAGTGAAAAAAATATACCACGACATGCTAAGCGACACACGACCATTCAACCAAACCTACCTTTCCGAAGATTTCAGAAGCGTGGTCCTCGCTGCCCAAAAAGTGGAAAAAGCCGGAGGGGGCGACATCCTCGACCATAACTTGTGGACACAAGGATGTGGCACAGGTTGCACCATCCAACTCAAGGATGCTGCTGTGGAGAGCCATGACAGGGCGACTGCCGAAGTAAGGATTAGCGGACGGTGGAGTCACTATTTCAACAATGTGAACGTCACCTTGCTACTCCTCCTCGAACATGGGCAATGGATGGTGGACGACATCCTCACCAACCACGGTTCGGAAAAGGCGGCCATCAAAACCACAACCGACGAAGCAGTCGCCACATTGCGACAGCAGCAGAGACTACAAAAGGGCGACCTCCCCGTGGAGGACACGCCCATGCACGAAATAACGCTCAACGGCACCCTCAGAGGGGAACACAGCCAAACACTCCACATGCACCTCCTCATCACCGGCTTCACGGTGACGGGCGAGCAAACCACCGAAGACGGTGAACGCACCACTTGGGAGGGTGAAATCGACAGGAACGGACGGATGGTGCTGCGCGAATTGAAAAACGGGCATACCACCAACAACCTGATGGACGGGGTGCTGAAAAACGGGGCATATATGGGAAAATACAAATCTAACAGCCATGACGAGATGGACTTCAAAGCCTATATGGAATAAGGTTATTGGACACGGAGCGATGATGGTCGCCACCATCGTCTGTGCCATGTCCGGCCGCCCCGCACTTGCACAACACCTATATGCAAGTGGCAACGCCACCGACAACCAACCAAAGGAAATCTCCTTGGACAAGCCGCTGCAATATAAACTGGAAATGCAAGGTTCGCTCTCCAAAGGAAGAACTCCCTTGTGGTTGAATGCCAACAAGCACGGGCTGTCTTCGCTAAAGGAAGCCAATGGATACATGCGAGCAGCCGTAGAGCGACCGCTTTCCACCGACTCCATGCGACGTTGGGGGGTGGGCTACGGCGCCGACATCGTCGCCGCTGCTGGCTACGACAGCCATTTCCTCGTGCAACAAGCATACGTGGAGGCGCGATGGTTGCACGGCGTACTCTCAGCAGGAAGCAAGGAGACTCCCATGGAACTGAAGAACAACCGCCTCAGCTCCGGCTCGCAAACTTTGGGCATCAACGCACGCCCCGTACCGCAACTGCGACTTGCATTGCCACAATACTGGGATGTGCCAGGCACCAACGGTTGGCTACATTTCAAAGGGCATTTGGCCTACGGCATCACCACAGACGACCGCTGGCAGAAGGATTTCACCGGAGGGGAACAATCGCATACGGAAAACGTACACTTCCACAGCAAGGCCGGATATTTGAAAGTAGGCAAGGAGAATTGCTACTATCCCTTCTCCCTTGAAGCCGGCTTGGAGATGGCCGCCCTCTTTGGTGGGAAATGCCACGTGAGGAAGGACGACGGCTCCATCGTCACCCACGAGGGCGAGAGTGGACTGGCGGCTTATTGGCACGCCCTCAAACCCGCCGGCCACGATGCCGAAGAGGACACCTACCAAAACGTCGCCGGCGACCTCATGGGAAGTTGGGTGGCACGTGTCAACTATGATGCCGACACTTGGAAACTGAGTTTCTATGCCGACAAGTTCTTTGAGGACCATTCCGCCATGTTCCAGCTCGATTACGACGGCTACGGCAGCGGCGAAGAGTGGATGGACAAGAAGAGAAGTCGGTATCTCATCTACAATTTCAAGGACATGCTGCTCGGCGTGGAGTTAGCATTCAAGTACGACCACCTGATACGACATGTGCTGCTTGAATACATCTACACGAAATACCAAAGCGGCCCCATCTATCACGACCACACTCCTCCCCTGGCCGACCACATTGGCGGAGACGACAACTACTACAACCATCACCTTTACAGAGGTTGGCAACATTGGGGACAAGTGATGGGCAATCCCCTCTACCGCTCACCAGCCTACAATGACGACGGGACCATCACTGTAAAGAACAACCGCTTCAAAGCCTTGCATTTCGGCATCGACGGTGGCAGCGGGCCATTGGAATACCGCTTCATGGCCACTTGCCAAGAAGGGGCAGGCACCTACCAAGACCCCTATCACCACAGCCATCACAACCTCAGCGTCATGGCCGAGGCATCCTGGCATTTCAACACCGGCAAACTATGCGGATGGAGCGTGAAGGGTGCCTGCGGCATGGACATCGGAGGCATTCTTGGCAACAACTATGGAGCACAGTTCACCATCGCCCGACAAGGCATCCTCAATCAACGACATCGCAAATGAGACGAGCATTCATCACATCACTATTCACCCTCACGCTGCTTGCCTCATGCGAGTTTGAGCAAGCCTCCCATGGCAACCTGTATGGCTTTTGGCATCTCGTTGCCGTGGACACCATTGTCATCGACCCTGCCACACAAGCAGCCGCCACCATCTCTACGACCGACCTCGGTGGTCAACGGCTGTTTTGGGCGGTGGAAGGGCACCTTGTGGAAATGAACGACCACGACAAGCAGCACGCCCCACTTGTGGGACGTTTCTCCAAGGAGGGAGACTCGCTTTTCGTAGAGCAACTGTATTTCAGCGACCGCTACTCCGGCGACCCCGAGGTGACAGAGTTGTCGGACCTCCTGCCTTATGGCATCGACACGGTGAAGCCCCGGCTGCTCATCGAGCAACTGTCATCGGGCAAATTGACCTTGAGAAGCAAGAACAGGAGACTGAAATTCAAGAAAATGTGACACTTGCTAACTGACAAGCAACAGGTTTGAAGCGAGACAAACCAATGGTCTGGAATCATCAAGGACTTGCCTTTTGGCAAGTCCTTGATGTGGGTGCTGATGGATTCGAACCACCGAAGTCGAAAGACAGCAGATTTACAGTCTGCCCCATTTGGCCACTCTGGAAAACACCCTTTAAAAAGTGGACGTTGGCGGATTCGAACCGTCGACCCCCTGTCTGTCAGACAGATACTCTAAACCAGCTGAGCTAAACGTCCATTTTGTCTTAAAGCGAGTGCAAAGGTATGCATTTTTTTTTAACTGGCAAACTTTTTCGGCATTTTTTTTGAAAAATGATGTTATTCTTGTGGTGAAAGCGAACATGAAGCCATGGGAAGCAGGCATTCACACCTTATTAGAATGGATATCCAATAGCCAAATGGAAGCATTGTCCATCGCGGAAAGAGGGGATGTTGAAATATCCACTTTTACCCGTGTCGTATGGAGCGTGGATGCCGATGCCCCAGTCAAGACGCACAACAAAGAAATCAAGGTCGTAGCGCAGCCCCACGCCCGTGCCCAGTGCAGTCTCGTCGAGCAGGTTCGACAGTCTGAATTTTCCTTCTTCCATCCCCTCATGCTCTTTGGTATCCCAAACATTGCCCGCATCAAGGAAGAGTGCACCATGAAGCTTGCCGAAAAGACGGGTGCGGTATTCAAGGTTGGCCTGCAACTTCATATCGCCCACCTCCTCCACAAACCTCCATCGCTTGTCATCGGAATGGTATTTTCCCGGGCCCAAGCTCCTGACATTGAATGCCCTGATGCTGTTGGCGCCCCCCACCCAGAACTGCTCGGTATAGGGCATGACGTCCGAGTTGCCGAAAGGCCATGAATAGCCGGCGAAGAAATGCCCCACAAGTTGCGAAGCATCACCAATTCTCCACAGCTTGCTCATCTCTGTCTCCACCTTGACAAACTGTGCGTAAGGGTTTTTGAAGAGTTCCTTGTTGGTCTTGCCCCATTCCTTCCCTGCCGCTACGTATGCAAGCGAGAGCAAGTTGCCCGCCTCGCTGACCGATGCCGACCAATAAAATGGATTTCTGCTCTTTGCGGCGTTGGAATAGGTGATGGTATATTTCATCTTGTTGATGAAGACATCCATCATGGAGACCAAGAGATAGGGGTGCTCCAACAGCATGTCGATGAATTTTTCAGTCCTGCGATTGAAATAATTGTACTCTACCGACAAGGGTGTGAAGAGATGGGTCCACGATGCGTTTTTCTGAAAGCGGTAGGTAAGTTCGCCCGACACGATGTGGCGACGGAAATACCCCGACCTGTTTACCATGTTGCTGGATGCCTTGACGATGGTCGCCGGGGTCGAGAAGAAGCGGCGGCGGCGACGAATTGTCGATGTGCCAGATGGGCGTGGGGTCAATGTGGTGGATTGTTTCTTGAAAAGGTTCCAAGGATACCAGATGCGTGGTATTTCAAGGGAAGCATCGCCACCATATTCGTAGGAGTTGATTTTCGTCGAGGTGTCGTCAAACGCATGCCCCGTCTGCCACTCGTAAGAGCCATGGAGGTTGATGTCGAATTTCTCGCCCCCCCTCAACGCATTTCTCTTGGTGACGCCAACGATGAGTTGCGGCCCTACGAAGCCTGTGGTCTTGCCTTTCATGTTGGTTTCCACATAAAAGTCGTATGGCTTGTCGAAAACGCAGTTGAGCGTGAGGTCAAGGGTGTCGCACAAGGCAGAGGAGTCGCGAGGGGTGAAGTTGAAGTCCACCATGCTGAAGATGCCATTGCTGTTCAGCTTGCTGGCCGACTCCATGTAATCGTCATAGCTGTAAAGCCTTCCAGGTCTGATTTTCAGGTCGTTGAGGATGACCCCCAAGCGGAGTGGAGGATTGCTTCCGTTGAAACAGATGGTAGTCCTGCGCCGCTCCACCTTCTCTGTGAGTTGCTCCATGTATGTTTTGCGGAGATTGAAAGTTATCCTCCCTATGCTCCATTTCCTCATAGCCCGGTCGGGGAGGCTGTCTGCCAACTGTAGTTTCATCCTCGCCTTTCCCTGGACGGCGAAAGTGTCAGCCAGATAGGAGGCATAGCCCCCCTGGTAGTAATAGTAGCCATTGTTTCTAAAGAGGTTGGAAACCCTTGTACGCTCGGCATCAAGCGTTTCCACGTCGAAAGGCACGCCAGGGGAGATGTAGGTGTCGCTCCGTGTGCTGTCGATGAGCGCCATGGCCTCCTCGGGGAAGTTTTCATAGGTGAGGGTGTCGATGGTGTACAAGTGCCCCATGTCCACTTGGTAAGCCACCTTTTCTTTCTTGGGGTTGGACATGGGCACCTCGCTGGCCGTCACCTTCCCCTGGAAATAGCCATGCACGTTGAGTGTGGACTGTGCCACAGAGGCCCTGAGCAGCGGTTTGACATTGCCAATGAGTACGGGAGCTTTCCCAAACGAGCTGGTCATCCATTTGGCGAATTTTGTATCCTTGTCGTGGTATTTGTTCCATATCCACAACCGCAGCTGGAAAGGAGAGCGATAGTAGGAACTACCGAAAAGGGCGCCATTGGGGGGGCAGTCGAGCGCGGCGAGCACCTCCTCCTGGGTGATGTCGGAATGCTCGTTTCGCTCGTAGTTTTCAAACCTCACCTTGTCTATCCCGGCATACAGTTTCTCTCCCTCCGGCACACCGCTTGTAGTGGAGCAAGCGACGAGCAGGACGGTGACGGCAAGTGCGAGAAGCACCCGTGCGGGATTATGGTTGGCTGCTTTCTTCATGGGTTTCATTGTTGATGGTGTCGGCGGGAGCCGTGGCTCTCACCCTCAAGGTGCTGTCACGCCGTAAGGAGGGGAAGGTGGTTGTTTCGTTCTTGAAATTGAAGATGTCGCTGAAATGCTGCAGTTTTCTTCTCCAAAGGAAGCCCACACCATACTCGCCAATTTCTCCCTCAAGCCAGTCGTAAGAGTCACGGTCGTAGAACACTTTGAGGTACTTGTTGGATGTGGGGCTGAGCCGGTATTCTGCCGTTGCATTGGTGAAGAATGAGTTGTTGCCATTTTCCATGCCTCCCCCTGTGGACACCTTACCCCCGATGACGATGCGCAGGCGGTTGTTCCAGAACCTCTTGGCAAACTTGAAGGAGTAGTCGGTGTGCATGGTTCCGGAGGCGTCGGTGGCATTGTCCACGCCAATGGTGAGGTCGAGCGAGCGGAGGGCGTTGCCGGTGATGTTGTTGATTTCGTTTTGCAGGAAAGAGCTGAGTGCTCCATTCATGGTGAAGCCGCTGGTGTTGCCGTCGGCAAGATACATGCCCGTGGTGAGCATGGTGACGGCCACCTTCCCCCGCTCCTCGGTCGTCATGGATGCCAACTCCGAGTTGATGGTGACATCGTCGGGAGCACTGACGATGAACTCCAAGCCCATGTCGTTGAGTGTTTGTGAAATGACCACCCCACAAGTGAAATCGACGCTTCTTGTCACCCCCTCTTCGCCTTCCACAGTGGCCTTTCTCGTCTCCGTGGCAGTGATGTGAAGGACAGGGTTCATCGGCTCGCCACGGAACTCAATGTAACTTCCCTCTTGTATGGTGAATGTCTTGAGTGGTATGATGGGTAGAGAGTACTTCATCTCTCCCTCGTTGAGGGTGTATTTTCCGGTGAGCATGAGGTTGTCGATGGCATTGTATCTCATACGGAGGTTACCACCACCCACCAGGTCGATGTAATTGCTGTGGTCGGGGTTGAGGTCGCATTTGATGCGCGCACCCTGGTCCACTTCGAGTGTGAGGTCCATGTTGAAGCCGGCGAGTTGCGGCCTTGTCACCACCTGCTCGGTGGAGTCGTTGAAATCGACGAAGCGCACCAACTCGTCGAGACGGGTGTCGGCGGTGAGCGGGGAGTCCTTGAGCACGTATGTCATGTCAGTAGAACCAAGGACATCCATCCTTCCCCTCATGGAGAGGGCGTCGAGCGGGCCTCTCATCACGCCGAAGAAATTGACAAAGGCCTTCCCGAAAGCCTCTGACTTGGGTGTTTCCTTGGCATTGATTATCATGAAGTTCTGCGTCCTCATACGGAGGTCGAGGTGCATGTTGTCAAGCCTTGAGAAGTCGAACTTTCCAGAGACGTTGAGCGGCGTACGGTTGGCATCGAAGATTTCGAAATTCTCGAAGAGCAGGTTGCTTCCCACGATGCGCACCGGGTCATCGGCCACTTGCAACGACACACCATAAGGTTCGCTGAAGATGTAGGTGTTTTCAAGATAGAGTTCTCCATTGACATCGGGGCTCGATAGTGGCCCCTTGACAGAGAGGTCGCCCTCTGCGGTGCCACTGAAGCCGATGAGTTGGTCGGGAATGAAGCTGTTGACAAGCGACAGCGGCAGTTGGTCGGCATGCAGGCGTGCGTCGAGGTACCCCTCTCCTTCTGGATTGTAGGTGCCAACAAGTTGCGCCACTTCCTCACCCTCAGAGAACAAGACACCATCCACATGGTGTGAACCGTCCTCATTGGGCATATAGACGAATTCCGTTGCGAGATTGCCCATGGGCAATCCCTGGTATGCCAGCCCCTTGACACTGAGTGAACTGGACACGGAGAGGTTTTCTGGGGTCTGTACGATGTGGAAGTCACCATCAGCGATGCCGGCTATTTGAGGCATGAAAGGCAGGAACGAGATGATTTTCTGTAAGTCCACCTTTCCCAAACTAAGGGTGAGGTCTTGCAACGCATCTTGGTTTTCGTCATCAGTGTATAGCTGTATGTGCATGCCATCTTCCGACTTGAGCTTGAGGTTGGCAGACAGCCGCCGGTCATCGCCGATGAAGACATAATTGTCATCGTTGGCTTCAAAGGGCATGTATCCGATGACAGGATGGCTGTCGGTGAGGTTGACCCTCACCCCTTGCTGCTCGATGGCCGCCACGGCTCCTATGTTGAGGGCCAGTTTGTCATTCTTGTCAAAAAGTTTGGTTTGTATGTCAGCCCCTTTTTCAAGAATGGCCCCATTGAAGACTGCATTGAAGCAATAATGGGGGTTGTCGGGCAGGTTCTTCACCTGCCCGGTATATTTGAAGCCGGTGCTGTCGGTGAGTATGTTGAAGGCAATGGAGTCGAGCTGTATGCTATCGACGACAAGTTTGCTTACATTGACACTTCCGTTGAGTCCGTTGAGATGCGATGCCTCAAGGTCAACGAGGAGTTGGTCGAACATGAGCCCCTCCTCCCTGGCCAGGTTGACGAAGAAATTGTTGCTTCCGCTTTCGAGGTAAATGTTGGCGTCAGGCAGTTTGTCACGCAATGTCTCTTGGTCGAAATGCTTGTCTTTCATCTGACGGGTAAGTTCATCAGAGAAACGCTCCACCTTTTTGAGCATGGCCTCGTATCCTCCGCTGCCGTTCATGTGGAGGAGGAAGTCACCGCTACTAACGTGTGCGTAGGTGGTGTCGCTCCGTGTGAGGATGTTGAGGGCGATGTTGTCGGGCCTGAAGAGGGTGTTGTTGTAGGTGAGGGCCATGTCGCCCAAGGAGCCTTCCACCTTGTAGAACTGCTTGAAGTCGGTGTCGATGTCGAGATGTGCGCAGCCTCTGAAGTTGAATGGCTTGTCGATGAGGTGCAGCCTGTAGAGGTCGGCCTCGGTGAGGTCGCAAGCGAAGGTGCCTTGCAGCCGCTTGGAGTCCATGAGGGCGTCAAAGGAGATGTTGCCGTTGAGCAGAGGGTTGTGGCTGTCGATGTCGGCGGCGAGCCTGCCATTGGAGAGCGTGGCATCGGCCGTCATGCCGTCGAGGTCGTATTTGCCGTAATGGAACTTTCCTATCCTTGCTTTCACCCTTGTCTTCGTGGCGGGCGACATGAAGTCTGTGCCTTGGCCGTCGGCTTCGATGTGTGCGGTGAGTGGGGAGAGCCCCATGCCGGGTAGGAAGTGCTGCAAGGGGAAGCGGTCGGTGTCGATAGTGGCGGAGTATTTGTTGCGGTCTGTGTCGTATGCAAGGGCGGCTTTCATCTCTCCCCCACCCTCTGAAGCGACGAAATCGGCTTCGTATTGGTGTCCCTTGGCTTTGATGTTTCCATCGAGGCTGATGCCGTTGGGTATTTTCACATTGTCGGTGACGCTCTTGTCGAGGAGCGCGGTGAGGAAGTCGAGGTCGGAGGTGGTGCCTTTCACATTCACGTCAGCCTCAAGGCGGTCGGGGTTGGTGACATTGGCCACGTAACCGTCGGCGTGTAGTTGCAAGGCGGTGGGGAGTGAGACGTTGAGGCCTTTGAAATCCACACGTTGCATGTTTCCCTTGGCTTTTCCCTTGATGGCGAGAGGCTGGTTGGGCCATTTTCTGACAAAGTCTTTGGGCATGCCGCCCATGACGCGCATGAGGTCTTGCTTGCCGATATAGGCGTCGATGCTGGTGTCGAGTTTTCCGGGATTGCGCTTGTCGAAGGTGTTGAGGTCCATGTCCACCTGTGCCTTGACTTTGGAGTCTGGGGTTTTCAAGTAAAGGTTGTCGAGGTGAAGGGTTTTGTCGTCAAGGGCGAGCGCTGTCTTGAGTTGCTCCACGTGCAAGCCGCTTTTCTCCTTCAAGGTGCATGTGTCCAAGTCGAGGACAAGGCCGTCGGGCGAGTAGGAGATGGTGTTGGCCTTGACGTGGATGTCTCTCACTTGCAGGTGACTGGCGTCGAGGCCGCTCACAGGTGCTTGCGTGTCGTCATGGTATTCGGCTGTGCCTCCTTTCCATTCAAGGCTTGCCAGTTGGTAGTTTTCTCCTTCCAAGTCCACCAGTGCCTCTTTGGCCAAAGCCTCTTCTATGACGGTTTTGGCACGCTTGTTCCCGGGGAGGGTGGTCGTGACATTGGTTTTTGCCAAATTGAGATTGGAGAGCTGATAGCGGTTGGATTTTAAGTCGATGTCGGCATCCACGGCCTTGGCATCCCCCACGTATGCTGCCACGGCCATGGTGTCGCCGGGCATCCTGACGGTGACGTCGGCTCTGGAGAGTTGGAGGTCGGCCACCTTGATTTTCCAATCCAAAGGGGTCTCGGTGGTGTCGGGTGGAACGGTGTCTGCAAGGCATATTTCAAGTCGGGCGCTATCGAGACGGGCGGCGTCGATGTTGACGAGCGACTTGTTGAGGTCCACGCCGTGGCATTCCACGTCGAGGCTTTCCACATTGCCTTTCACCCGGAGGTCGTCGATGAAGCCGTTGGTGTTGAGTTTGAGTTGGCGGAAGCCGAGGGCGTCGATTTCCACTTGCTTGTCAAGGAGTGGCTTTAGCTGGATGTCAACGAAGAGTTTGCCCACGTCGGCAATGGTGTCGCGCAGACCGGGGATGGAGTCGTTGTCTTTGATGGCCCTGAGGGAGTCGATGGTGAGGTCGAGTGGGAAGCGCAGTGCCACATGCCCCACGGTGATGTCCATGCCGGTCTTCTCCGAGGCGTAGGCCGCAACTTTCTTCACCGCCCAGTTTTGCACTGGCGGCGTGTAGAGCAATACTGCTGCAAGGAGAAAGAGGAGTATGGGGACGAGCAGGATGACTGCACCCCATTTCAGCACTTTTTTCATGACTTTTCCAGCAACTGTGGGTTGAATTGAAAGCCCTCTGTCGGGATTTGGAGTGCAAAGTAAGCAATTTTTTGGGAATTAAGTCAAAGGAAAGTGGAAAAAAGTTGATGTGGATGCCATTTCTTTAAAATGACACCGCTGATTTGTGCTATTAAAAGACGATTAACAGATAGACACGTCCTATGTAGTGAGGGGGCCATTCGTGATGCGGTCTGCCCCCCTTAGACATTCCGTGCCGAGCGGGTCGTGGTCTCATTTCACATATTTCCTGTCGTTTCGTCACGCTGCCGTTGGTGATCTGAATGCGGACAGGATTGTTGTTCAGGTCGTGGTCTATCCTTTTGCAAACAGTTGCATTTCTGCCATTTGACGCCCTCCAAGGAAACGCTGCTGACGTTTGTTCTTTGGCGGCGCAGTTTCCGCTGCGTTGTAGGTGAAAGCAAGTGCATTGGAATGCTCCTATGCGCCTTACTTGACGACCATCTTTTTGCCGTTGACGATGTAGGTGCCTAGGGGCAGGGTGCTTGTTGAAAGGTTGTCGTATGTGTCGCAATCCCTGCTTTACATGAACAAATATGCTATTGTCAGGATGCCGCAGTTTTTCTCGTTCAGGCCGTCGTAGCTGCTTTTTGCCTTCTTCCACAGGGCGCTGATGCGTATGCGCCCGACGTCGGCCCCCGCTCCGAGGTAGATGCCGCACCTCAGTTCGTTGTCGTATTTCAGGTCGCCCGTCGTCTGCCGCACGTCCCCGCCGTAGTCGTACCTGAACGCTGCGTCCTTCTCCTTCATTCCCGAATTCCAGGCCAGGTGCAGGCCGCCCTTGACGTAGGGCCTGATGCGGCAGTCGTGGCAGAAGGCGTAGCTCGCGCCGAAGCGGAGGGCCAGTTCGCTGACCGTCATTTTCGGATTGCCTCCCTCCAGCATCTCCTTTGAGGCTTCATAGCGATGGGGCGTGTAGCTAAGCTCCATCTGTGCCATGAAGAAGCGGCTGAAGCGCGGGAACATGAAGTCGGCGCCGGCGATGAACGTCGGGGCAATCCCACTGTAGGTGTTCCCCGAAAACGACGAGTTGCGCCGGGCGTCGTAGTCGGGGGCGGCGTATGAGGCGTAGCTGACGCCGGCCCCCACGTAGAACCTTCGTGAGACGGCGGACGCCTTTTTCTTGTCATACTTGAAGACGACGCACTCCCCGGCGCTCGTGCAATATTGCTCGTCGTACTGCCTCACCAGCTCCGTCAGGTCGTTGCTTGTCAGGTCCATCTTCCACAGGCGGTTGGCTATCGTGTTGTCATGGTGCATCAAGGCGTTGACCTCCTGCACTTTCTGTCGCCTGTCCTGCAGCTTCTTGTTGTTAGTAGCGGTAGAGGCTCACGCCGCCCTGGATGAGGAACTCGGCGAAGAGCGGCTCCGGCCTCTCGCCGCCGTTGAACATCCGGCTGACGTAATAGATTCCGTCGTCGGCCAGGCGGTATCCCTTGATGTCGGCTGGCGAAAGCGACTTGTACCCATCCTCCCCCTTTTTCTGGAAGAGGCATACTTTTGCGTTACGTGCATCCGTTAGGTAGTCGATGGTGCCGTGGACGGTGTCGTTCCCGTTGGTGATGACGTACCCCTTCTGGGGGTTCACCTGCGCTGTCGTCTGTATGGGCATCGTCGCCAACAACAGAAGGAAGAGAATTGTTGTGAATATCATAGTGTTTGACGTAACCGTACCCTCTTATCCCGTGTTTCATTATAGATACGTTTTAGTATTTCTTCCAAATTGTATTTACACTTTGGGAAGGAGTATATACCAAATTCCCCGTATTCGTGAAACACTGTGATACATTTAATCTCCTCATCGGTCAATGTTTGATTATCGAGAACCCTCCACAATTTTCACAATGGTCATAGTAACGGTGATTCTGTTCTATTCTTGGTGCACCTCCGTTTTCATACATAATGATAATATGATATTAAGGATACAAAAACAAATAGCAAGATAAAAATATATAGCATGCTTGAAAGTAAGCATTATTAATGCAATTGGCAAAAATAAAGCCATTATTACACTTAATAATACAGAAACACATTTTACAAACAATCGAGAAAAAGCGGATGTCTTTAATATATTTATTGTCTTTAATATATTTATGATGTAAAGAATATTTACAATGATAGAAAAACAAAATAAAAGAATATTATCCAAGTTTTTGTCATAAAGACAAAAACTAATAGAGATAATGCTGATTACACTACTTACTATAAGAAAATAACAGTCAATTACTTTTTGCATAAAAAAGTTACCTTTTTATATATATACCATTAGGATTATTATCTCTTATTGCCTTAAATGCTAAGCTAGTTCGATTTCTTCATATGATCCGTCACTATTGTATATGCTATTTAGAAAAACAGTAGGACTATCAAAAGACCTCTCACCTAAATTATTGTGTGGTGCCCCTCCTGATATTCCAGATGTGCTATTAAAAATTTTAATCCCATTAAAAGAAAAATAAGACCATTTAACCTCATCATTCTGAATCAGCATTGCCAAATGCTGATTCGAACCACTTCCATAATTCAACACGCAAGTACTATCACCTTTATCGTCTATTGCGTTTATTGGATTATCTTCGCAATACGCATACGGGCTTACGCTATAGTATTTCTCGCACAGCGGGTCAACCCTGTCCCAACGAGCGGTGATGGGATTGTACTGCCTTGCCCCATAGTCGTAGGTGTCCAGTCCGTGCATCCTGTCAAGTTCCTTGCCATTATACTTATAGGGCTGGATGTTCACACCCGAAATCTCCGTCGAGCCGGCGTATTGCGCACCGAACTTTTTCGCTAAGCCAAATGAGCAGAGTGAAACTTGTTTCAACTCTGCCATGGCGAGAAAAAGTCGCCGTAAGGCAACAGGATAGTATCTCGTCACTTGGAGCACGCTGCCGCTCCTTATCAGCGCCTCGCGGTTGTTGCCGAGGTGGTCCTTGTTGTAGTAGAACAACACGAAACTGCCGGATGAACTCACGTCGGCGAAGCCGCCGTCAAAGAGGATTTTGTCCACCGTGCCGTTCGTCGCGACGAGGCTTCCGCCAAGGAGGTAGTCGGTGGTGTCCGCACTCAAGGTCTGAGCCGGGGTCAGCTCGGGGGGCATCACGCCGAACGTCCTCGTGATGTTCGGCTTTGCCGTATGATGCGTCACGCGCAGCTTCTGCCCGGAGGAATCATAGGCATACTTCGTCACGCTGCCGTTGGTGAAATATATGGCGCCCGGGTTGTTGCTGGCATCGTAGGTGACATACGCGATGCCGCGGCTCTTGTCGGCGACCAGGGAGCCGTTCGCGTCGTACAAGTACTGGGAGCCGTTCGCCCCCTTGTACGAACCAAAAAAATCATAGTCAGCGGCGGTCTCAGACACGCCTGTCACTCGGTTGCCGTCATATGAGAGGGTGAGGTTGTCCATCGCTCTTTTGAACGAGTACGCGATTCTCACGTCCTCGAGGAGGCCACCGAGTTCCTTGTACGTCTTATGTTTTTTGTTATAATTCATATTGACGTTTATCGTTGTGGCTGTGAAATCAAGTACCAGGTCCCGTGATTCCTTCGGTGATTCTCCCCGTGCTTCTCTCAATTCTGAAATCCAAAACTTTTCCATTACTTCTTTGTATAACTACAAAATATACAAACATGGCATTGTCTTGATTGTTAACCGTTGTTCCTTGTACAACCCAATACTTGCTTTTTTCAATGACGATTTGAGGAAAATCTTTCATATAATGCTTTTCTTGAAATGCAGACCGTTTTAGTGCCTCGCCTACTATTGCGGCTGCTTTGTCAGTTTGGATGACATCTACTTTACATGGGGTACCATTGGGACCAATTGTGAAATCATTCATATCTACCAAACCGTCCCAAAAAGAAAAGTCTTTCTCGTTGATTGTGTTATAATTCAAATCTTCATAGATTTCTACACTACCATTCTCTTTCTTTCCTTTGCATCCAATGCATAATATGATAGATAGGAGAATAAACATACTCATTTTATTTTTCATGATAATAATGTTCTATTTTACCATCTTTTTTTCTGATAACCATTGTGAAAGTCCCACCAACATAGCCATCTCGCAGTGTTCCACTAACGATCCAATAGATTGAATTTGATACAATCTTATAAGGTTGTTCTTTTGCACATTCTTCATTGTAGATTGATATCACCGCTGCTTTTGCTATAATTGCAGCAGCTTCCGGTGTTGCTATCAACGTATCTTTTTTTGCTGTAATCCAGGTGGAGGAATCACCTTCAATTGTATAGGTCGGTATCCATCCTTTAATGAATGTTTCCTTATCTTGTTCATCCCCTTTTCCACAACTGAATAGGAGTAAAATCAAAAAGAAATGTAACACAAATGCAATATACTTCATTTTATTGATTAAACAGGTTTAACATATTATTGATACGATAATGACTAATAGTACTATTGTATTTATTATAGTCAAACTCATAGAAATGCCTTTCCTGAGTTCCCACTGAATTGAGTCTTTCTGGATCATTCTTGTCACTCGGCATACTATAGCTGATAACTGATATTTTTCCTGTGTCACTGTCATATTTCTGAAGAGAGCCATTTGGCGTGGAAACATACGCTGTCAAATGTTTTCTGTTAGCCATTCCAATGTCATCGTTTGTCTTTAATGCTTTTCTTTCCGTTTCTGTATAATCTCTGAGAATCTTCCCCTCTTTGTCCCTCAAGTGTAAACCTGAAAAGCTGTTATTATAATAATCTTCACTGTATGCAGCATGGGTATGAACATATGCGACATTTTTAAATCCCCACTCCTTACTCGGTGTGGATTCCTCAGATGTGCCTATCGAAGGTATTGTATAAGTGTATCCTTTCTCATGTTTATCGTTAAATACTAAAATAATTGAAGAATTATATTCTTTATTATCACGAATAGAATTACCATTATAAAACAAACCAAAATCAACAGCAGCTTCATCCATACTATAAAAAAAGTCTCCTGGTGCCATCCCATCTGGATCCACCAACATCACTGGATTATTCCCACAATACGCATACGGGCTGACGCTATAGTATTTCTCACATAGTGGATCCATCCTGTCCCAACGTGCGGTGACCGGGTTGTACTGCCTCGCGCCATAGTCGTAGGTATCCAGGCCGTGCATCCTGTCAAGCTCCTTGCCGTTGTATTTGTAGGGCTGCACGGTGGCGCCCATCACGGCGTTGGGGTCGGCGTATGGTGCGCCGAAGGGGTAGTAGTTGGTCACCTGCTGCACCGTGCCGCCCATG
>CADBBP010000007.1 GCA_902792855.1 uncultured Prevotellaceae bacterium | reverse complement strand
ATGTATTTCGTGTTTTTTAGATGCACAGGGAGTTCAAAATTGATAAAATTGGCAGGAACCTCAATTCCAAATATGTCATGCAGCAATTGATACCAGAAAGATTGCGTCTCCCCTTTCTCGTACCCACGGCCTTTCCATGTTTCCACGAATCGGCGTGCGGCCAACTGTTGTTTATTTATTAACATATTGCCTACTCTTCAAAATAGTCGGTATCAATCTTCTTGATGGCGTAAACCTTCTTGGTGCTGACACCAAGAACCCTGCATAACCATTGACGCCCCCATCCCATTCTGTCATCTATTTGAAAAACAGAACCGCCCTTGGTGCACAACAAACGGCCTCCTTCGGTAAAACCAAATTGTTGCGCCCAAACATCCTTCATTTCTTTAGACAACACATCCCTGGCCTTCAGTTGAGCAAGGAACGGAAACAGGAAATCTTCAAATTTTGGTATAGCCATATTCTAATAGACTGCAGTTATCAAAATGCAAAGTTAATAGTTTTCCTCGACTTTTTAGCCAACAACAACAAAAATCACACAATAAAAAACAACAAGCCAACAAAAACGTATTTAAGGTGTGTTCTTGACCATAAATTATTTGAGGCAGAGACCCTCACAAAGTGTTTCTCCGCCTCAAAAAGTTGCAAATGATTTCTACTTCAGCACGATGTCCACGATGGCGGTGACATCTGCTATGGAGATGATGCCATCGGGCACTACGTCGGCACTTTCGATGAAAAAATTGGAAGGATGTATGGAAAGTATATAGTCCACGATGAGCGTCACATCGACGATGGACACCAAGTTGTCGTGGTTCACGTCACCCATCGGGTACGGCTTGAAGAATCCGCTCTTCCACAGATACCATCCGTCGCCGGTATCGGTCTGCTCGGGTGCGAAACCAACGGGATAGGCAAGGATACAGGGAGCGGTCCATGACCCCACGCCGAGATTTGTGGATCATTATATGGGTAATTACATGGTAATTATATGTTAAAAATAATTCCTTTTTTTCTTAGAAGGCAAAGCCGAAATTGACAAAGATGTACACGTCCTTGCTCTTGTTGCTGTATCCCAAGACTGCGCCGATAGGGCCGAACATGGTGTTGTAAAAGTAGCTGAGGCTTGTCCCGAAGAGCAGGTGGCTCTTGAGCATGTGGTCGAATTCGTCAGCCTGTTGCGCTGCGGCAAGACGGAAGAGCATGATGTTGTTCTTTGAAAGGTGCATCTGCGCCTGCACCTGGGCCGCGAGAAACTTGTCCCCGATGAGTTCGATGTGCCTCACGCCGGGGAAAGGCGACTGGTGCTCCACATAATGCCCGAACCACTCCCCTCCCAGGGCGTTGCGCAGGAAGATAGGCAGCGACGGGCCGTCGATAATCCTGCCATACAACAAGGGTTGGAGTGTGAGAACCTTGTTGAGAGGGAACGACATCCTCCACATGGCAGCCACCTCGCGAGGCCCCACCTTGTCGTCCATCTTAAGGAAGTTGTCGGTGTGATAGGCAAACTTTCCCACAAACTTCGCACCCTTGGTGGGGAAATGCCAGTCGTTTTCGCTGTTGTACATCACTTGGGCGCAATAGTTGAAGTAGTGGTCGTCTTTCACCGGCTTCTCAATCCCCAACTTCGACTGGTTCACCAACAATGCGCTGAGGTGGTAGTAGTCCCACTGCGGACCGATGCAGATGTTGAAATTCCTCACGTCGAAGTCTATGACGGTGAACGACGCAGTGTGCTGCGAATAGGTGAGGTTGTAGGCCTTGTTGCCTTTCTCATATACATCAATGTCGTTGCGACGGAAGACATACGACACGGAGTGCCTGAAAAAATACCTTGGCTTGAAGGTGAGGTCCAACCGCCCCATGTTTCTCTTGCCAAGGCGGACGGTCATGTCGAGGTCGAGGGGCAATTCCGCACGCAAGGGGAAATGGGAGTTCACCTGCAATGCCACGGTCTCCTCGTTGTCGAAGCGTATGCCTAAGTTCACATCGTTGGTACTTTTCTCCCCTGCAATGAAAAGCAAGTTCTCGCCATGGTCTTTGTCGCCCTCGAGTCTCTCGAAGCGGAAGATGGCCTGCTTGTAGAACAAGTCCATTCTGATGGATGTGGTGATGAGGTTGGCCTTGTTGTCGTCGATGGTCATCCCTTCCTTGAGGTTGAATTTGGCACGAATGAATTTCTCGTCGTTCTCGGTCATGTTGCGGAAGCGGAAACTCATAATCTTGTGCTGATGGTTGTTGGGAAGTGGCATTCTTAACTCGTAACTTCTTGGCAAGTTTTGGGTTTTCTCCTGGGTCAACCCTAAGCTATCCCTCAAAGCCACGATTTCGTCCCAGTGTTTCATGGCAGCCTCCTCACCCCTTCGAATGAGCGTGTCGATGGCGGCGGCGTTGAAGCTGGCTGAGCCGTAGCCGTGAACGTCCACGCGGATGGGGATGTCGGTGAGACGTAGGTTCTCCTCATATTTGTTCTTGCAGTTGACGTCCACGATTTGCATGAGGATGTTTCCCGTTGAGCGCAGCTCGTCGGCCTTGCGGTCATCCGCTTGCACGGTGACGCCAATGACGTAGTCCGCCCCCATCTCCTTTGCGACGTCCACGGGGAAGTTGTTGCGCAAGCCGCCATCCACCAGCACCATGCCACCCAACCTAACGGGAGAAAAGACACCGGGGATGGCCATGCTGGCACGCATGGCCCCCTTCAGCCTCCCACGGTGAAAGACATGTTCCGTGTTGTCAACGATGTTGGTGGCCACGCACGCAAAAGGAATGGGCAGCTGGTTGAAATCGATGCTGTCGGAGTACTCCCCGAGAAGGTTGGTGAACAGCACGTCGAGGTTCTTACCACCAATAAGGCCTCCTCCTTCCGACGAGCCCTTCCCCTTGTACCTGAAGCTTTTTGACAGGATGTATGTGTTTTGCTTCTCACGCTCCTTGAGGCTTTGGTGCTTGAGGTCCTCCTTGTCTGAAAGGATGAAGCTCCAGTCCTGCCGACGGACGAGGGAGTCGAGGGTTGTGGCGTCGATGCCGGTGGCATACAGTCCCCCGACAATGCTTCCCATACTGGTACCGGTGATGATGTCCACCGGGATGCCGGCCTTCTCCAATACCTTCAACACACCTATGTGCGCCATGCCCTTGGCTCCGCCGCCACTGAGCACGACACCCACTTTCTTCCGGCCTTCCTCCTGTGCCGCAACAGTCATGAAGAGACATAGTGCAGCCACTATCATCAACATTATTCTTTTCATAGCGCCTCATTTTTCATAATCGATATGACAAAGGTAGTAAAAAAAATCGATACATGGATGCATATATGACAAATTTATCATCATATACACCGTTTCATCGGCCAAAAAATTCACTCATTGTTGACAAAATCAGATTTTTTCATTACTTTTGCACGCGCAAACGTGCCCTGCACCCTAACGGACTGTCTGGCAACTTCGGACAGAACAGCAACAAGGGCAACAGACACGAGCAAAGAAAATCAAAAAACATACATTATGAAAGTAAAAAAAATCTTCAAAATGGCATTGGCTGCCGTCATGGCAGGCACAATGATGACCGCATGCAACGAGGGAAAACAAGGTGAACAAGACCAACTGCTGAGAGAGCGCGACTCCTTGGCTGAGTTGTCCAACAGCCAGGCCAACACCATCAGCGAGGTCAACAAGACCCTTGGAGAAATCTCCATGATGATGGACAGCATCAACATCCAGGAGAACGCCCTTACACTCACCAACACGGATAGAAGTGAGACAGGGAATTACCGCGAACGTATCAAAGGCAACATCAGAACCTTTGAAAACCTGCTCAAGAGACAAAAGGAAAGAATTGCCGAACTGGAAGAAATGCTGGATGACAACAATGCAGAGACAGCGAACCTGAAAAATGTCATCAAGCTGATGAAATCACAAATCGAACTGAAAGACAAGGAAATACAAGACCTCAGGGCTCAACTCAATGAAAGCAACCAAAACGTCATTGCACTCAAAGAGGATGTCGCATCACTCAACACCATCAACGAGAACCAGCGCTCGCAAATCTCCTCACAGCAAGAGGTCATTTCTTCACAGGAAAAGACGTTGACGGCTCAGGACAAGATGCTGAACGAAGGATACTACCTCGTGGCATCAAAGAAAGAACTCAAGGACTTGGGCATCAAATCAGGAGGGAACCTGTTCAAGAAGAGCAAGACCAATCTCAGCAACCTGCCAACAGGAAGATTCAAGCAAGTGGACATTCGCAACTTCAAAGGCCTGAACATACCCGGAAAGAAGGTAACCCTCATCTCACCCGCACCAACTTCCTCCTACTCGCTCATCCAAGACGCTGCAGGATACAGGCTGACCATCAACGACCCCGCCGCCTTCTGGAGCATCTCCAACTACCTGGTCATCCAAGCGGAATAGGGGGAAAAATTAAAAATTAAAAATGAAAAATGAAATATTAAAAATTAATATTTTCAAATTGAAAAAATAAAACAATCATTATCCGCATATTTCCGTAAACGCCTCAGCGCCAAGAGGTCAGTGCACAAGTAGGGAATTACTTCATGTAATTCCTAACGCCAAAAGGCCAGTATGGATGCTGGTTCTTGGCGTTAGGCAACTCGATAGGTATTGAGGACACCTTTTAGGAAATATGCGGGTAATCATTCTTTTTAGCGAATAGCGAATAGCGACTATCTTCTTATCCTCAAAATTTTTACATTTCTCTTTATGCAACGAAATTGCTGATGATGTATAAACTATTTTCAGGATGACGGATTAGGCTACTTGATTAGAAATAATGTGTAAAAAATTGAAAAACAAACAAAAAGTACAATTTAATTGGGAGAAATTTGCTAATTTTGCAGCATAAGAGTAAGAAACATAGTTTTTCAAATAACGGAGATATGATACTGACAAAAATAGAGTTCAAAGGTTTCAGATGTTTCTCTGATTACTGCCTTGATTTTAGGCGTGGTGTAAATCTACTGATTGGTGACAACGGCAGCGGTAAGACTTCTGTGATTCGGGGAGTTGTATTGGCACTCAATGCATTTTTCAAGGGTTTCAGCGATGAAAACACTTCGAGTGCTGGTATTACTTTGGATGACTTTAATCATACCGTGGCTAACGAGTCGAAAAGCCTGACACGCCCGGCTGAGATTTTGTTCTCTACAGAAGGGCACAGTGAAAGAGTATCTATCATCAGAGAAACTAAGAAAGCCAATACATCTTATAAGAACGCAAGAGAGTTTATCTGGCAGAACAAGGAACTTTATAATCGCGTGGCTGAAGAAGACGGCAATCATCGTAGTACCCCTCTCCCTCTATTAGCTTTTTTTGCAACAGATGATATTCACTCCAAAGAGGGCAAAGTAAAAGGAAAAGCCTTCAAGGACTATTACCTGCCCCCCTCCTTTGGTTATTATTTCTGTCTGAAGGGTGGCTTCCTTGCCAAGCATTGGATAAATAGAATGTTGGTGCTGAAAGAAGGTGGGAAGGGTGAAAAAGAACTGGAAGTAGTGATGAATGCCTTGAAAAAAGCTTTAGGAGAGGACGGTTGCGGCATCATCCGCGATGTGGACATCAGACCTAAGCAGGGATATGTGTATTTTATTTTCACCGACGGAAGAGAAGTGCGGTTTGAAGACCTTTCAGATGGTTATTTGAGACTGGTGAATACCGTGATGGACTTGGCTTTCAGATGCAGTGTTATGAACCGTCCGTTATATGGCATCGATGCTTGTGAACTGACAGAGGGTGTGGTATGTATTGACGAGATAGATGACCACTTGCATCCTTCACTACAGGCAAAAGTAATCAAGGCTTTGCGACAAACATTCCCAAGGGTGCAGTTTATCATTTCCACTCACGCCCCGATGATAATGACAAGTGTGGAGGATAATGAGAATAATGTGGTTTATAGGCTAGACTATCAAGAAGGCAACTATCTTGCAGAGGCGGTTAGCACATACGGGTTGGATGCCAGCAGCATCATTCAGTTCTATCTTCATCAGGCTGATAAGGATATTGACGTACAGCGACAATTGGACGAACTTTTCAAACTGGTGGATGAAGAGAAAATCGAAGAGGCCAAAGCTATGTTGTCGATATTGGAAGACCGTTTTTCGGATCGACTTCCAGAGATAACGAGAGCAAGAACACTGATGTCATTTTATGAGGTTTAGTCATGAGAAAAATAGACAAAAGGGCGGAGCCTCGAGAGTGGAAAGACTACAGGAAGACCCCTGGTGCGCGATACCAGTCGTTTGACTTTCTGATAGATG
Source organism: uncultured Prevotellaceae bacterium (assembly GCA_902792855.1). GTDB lineage: Bacteria > Bacteroidota > Bacteroidia > Bacteroidales > Bacteroidaceae > Prevotella. The sequence continues at coordinate 28,308 of CADBBP010000007.1, read as the reverse complement.
CATTGTTGGACGAGCAGGGATATATCTGTGCATATTGCGAGAGGAGGATACCCCATCAAGACGTGCAACAGGAAGAGAACCATCGGATTGAACACCTAAGCAGTCAGAAAAAGGGTAGAGAAGAAGGCGACGATTCTGACTTGGACTATGACAATATGGTTATCTGCTGCCCTGGAAACATTTCAAACGACAAAAAACAATATCATTGTGACAAGGCAAAGGGCAGCAAGGAACTGACCATCTCTCCTTTGAGTGCGGCCATGATGAGCACCATCCGTTTTACTCCCACAGGAAAGATAAAATCAACTGATGAAAAATTGAATTCGGAACTGGGTAAGGATGGACTAAACCTGAATAATCAACGATTGGTTGAGCATCGTCAAGAGACTTGGGCTACCGTAATTGAAAAGTTAAATCACCTTAGGTGGACCAAGAAGCATGTCGAAGACATCCTTTCTGTATGGGAAAGCCGTCATACTATAACATACAAGGGACATGAATGCAAGGCATACTATCCTTTTTGCAGTATGGTATGCTATATGCTCAGGAAGAAACTTGCATCGGGGACGTTGAGGTGAGATAAGAAAGTTCTGGTATAGGAACTGTCTGTGGTGTTGGGCAGCCAACGCCCATGGATGGAGAGGAAGGCGGCAGTGTGCAAGCCCCTTCGCTCCATTGACATATCGTCCTTGTAATGCTCCAAGCGGTCGAGAAACACCTCGTCGGGCACCACCTCCACCTCTTTTCCTTCTTTGGCCATCATCTCCTTCACGCTGACACGCTGCGGATTGTCCACATGCCACAGTGCGGCTCCTTCATCGAGCGCAGCAAGCGTGAGGATGCTTCTCGCCGCCACGTCCACGGGTAGAAGGCCCATGGTGAGGGAAGCCACCGAGGCCGGCATCACGCCCATTTGCCCGTACAATGCCAAGGACATTGCCAGGGCGTCGCGCCCCCCAATGCCCTGCCACCCGGCATCATTTGAGTTTGGCGAAAGACGCCCCACCCTCACGACACATCCCTTGAGCCTTCCTGCAGCCATCTCTTCCAAGACAAGCCTCTCCGCCAGCAGTTTGGTGTAGGAATAAGGGTCTGCGAAATGCTGCCCCACCATCAAATCGCTCTCAGTCAGACAGGTACACTCCCCTTCAGAGGTGTTGTAAAGTCCGGCGACGCTGAGTGTGGACACCTGCACCAAGCGGGCATTGGTGTCACGACAAAGAGCGGCGAGGGCACCCACCGCCTCCGTGTTCACCCTTCCCAACTCTTCCGGCTTGGCGAAATGCCGCACGTCGGCCGCGCAATTGATGACGAGAGCGGCACCTGCTTGCCGCCAAGCCGCCGGTCCGTCAGGGTCTGTCAGGTCGCCAAGGACCACGTCCACCCTTTCGAGACTGTCCTCCGGGAACGGCTGTCCGAAATAAAGGAAATGAGTATCTGCCAGGCGTTTCCGTGCCTCCGCCACCGAGGCCGCCCTGACCAGACACACCACCTTCTCCCGACACGAGGTCAAGATTTCATGCAACACATGCATGCCAAGGAACCCCGTGGCTCCCGTGAGCAGCACCGTGCCGCCAAGAGCAGGATGCCCGCCTGAGACGGTTTGCTGTCTCTCCTTCAAATAGTGGTGTATGTCAGGGCTTTCGACTTCAGCGTGACAGAACCCGTCACTCCCCTCTGCTGCGAGCTGCCTTTCGAGCAACCTTGGCGTAGGATGCCGGAACACCCAACCATATTCCACCTTGCAACCCACCTCCCGCAACGCCGCCACAAGGCTCATTGCCGTGAGCGACGAGCCGCCCATCTCGAAAAAGTCATCATCCAACCCCACCCTTTCCACATCGAGCACACGGGCGAAAGTGTCGCAAATCACCTGCTGCCGCCGGTTGTACACCTGGGCGACAGGTTTGGCTGTGGATGCCGGCAATGGCAGATGCCGCCGGTCCACTTTCCCATTGTAAAGCAGGGGCATCTGCTCCAACCTCATCCATACCGACGGCACCATGTAGGCTGGGCAAGACCTGCGCATGTGCTGTTGGAGGGCCTTGGCATCCAGAGGTTTCTCTGCAACATAATAGGCGCACAGCCTGCTGTGCCCGGAAAGGTTGACCTCTGCCACACACACCTCTTTGATGCCCGGCAACTGCGCCGCCACCCGCTCCACTTCCTCCAAGCAGACACGGAACCCGTTGACCTTCACCATGAAATCCTTCCGCCCCACATATTCGAGCAAGCCCTCCTCGTTCCACCACACCAAGTCGCCGGTGTGATAGACGAGGCGGTCGGTGAAGTCGCATCTCGTGAATTTCCGCGTCGTAAGGTCGGGGTCGTTCCAATATCCGGCGGCCATCTGCACACCGGCGAGGCACAATTCACCCACGGCTCCCCGTGGCAACAGGCGGCCGTGCTGGTCGGTGACGTAGGCGTCGTTGTTGTCCACCGGCCTGCCGATAGGTATGGTGGCATAGTTCCTGCCGGGCTGCAGTTCATGCCATGTGGCGTTGACGCAAAATTCCGTGGGGCCGTAGGTGTTGATGATGCGGCATGCGGCTTGGGGTGCAGAGGTCATCCGCTCACCTCCGAGACAGACATAGTCGAGGGTGGGATGATGCCGTTCCGCCACCTTGCCGCCCAACTGCGTGGTGTAGCACCCTCCGGTCACGGCGTTGTCATCGATGAAGCGGTGCATCCGTTCCAAGTCGTGCCTCACCCCCTCGGGCATGATGCACACCGTCCCCCCGATGGTCAGCGCGGGGAAAAGGTCCTCCACGGAGGCATCGAAGGCGAGCGAGGAATGGCAACTGATGCGGCTGCCCTCTCTCAACCTCCATCTCCTCACGATGAAGCGCACCAAGTTGGCCAATGCACGGTGGGGCATCATCACCCCCTTCGGACCGCCAGTGGTGCCAGAGGTGAAAATAATGTATGCGATGCCTTCAGGCGTGGAGGCGTCCAGAAATGTGCCTTCGTCGCTTTCGCCTTCTTCGGGGTGACTGTCCGGGTAGATGGTCTCTTTCAGGCGTGCCTCCTCCGCGACGCCCCTTCGGTATGTTTCCGGCCATTGCGGGTCGAGCGGCACGTATGCGGCTCCCGTCTTCATGATGGCGAGTGCTGCCGTGAGAAACCAGCATCCCGGCTCAGCCCACACCCCCACTCGGTCGCCAGGCACCACCCCTTTCGAGACGAGCCAACGTGCTCCGGCCGACGACCTTTGGTCGAGTTGGCAATAGGTCATCTTCTCCGTACCATCGGTCACGGCGACGGCCTGGGGTGTTCGTGTGGCTTGAGCGTGGAACAAGGCCACCACCGTCCGGTTGTCTTCAACCACTCGCTCTCCTCTCGAAAGCGCCAGGACAGCCTCCCTTTCAGCCGTTCCCATCGTCTCCAACTCCCCCACCCTGCTCTCCGGGTGCTGCATCATGCCCAAGAGGCAGGTTTCCATACATCTGACAAACATCTGCAACTCCTCCTCCGAGCGTCCTACAGCCTCCACCCGCCATTCATACTCCTTGTCGGTGGCATAGACCACGCATCCCAGGTCGCTCTCTGTAGCATCCTTGGGCAGTTGTCGCCCGGAGGCCACGTGACCTCCCACGCACACCTGCTCCATGATGTCGGGTCCCTGAAAGGCGAAACTCACTGCCGCCGTCTGATGCAGGTCGCGGCAGAAATGCACATAGGGATAAGCAGCATGGCGCATGCCGTCCATCAGCAAGGGGCGCAGGCTCCTGATGAAGTCCATGACGGTGCCTTCCACCTCGACTGCCATGGGCATGGTGCGTACAAACATGCCGTAGGCCTGACGCTGCCGGTATCCGGAACGCCCATGTGAGAGCGTGACAAACGCCACACGCTGTTGATGTGAGAGTTTGGACAAGGCAATGCAGAAAGCAGCCATGAGAAGTTGGTTGGTGCCGACTTGGTGTGCCTCGCACCAACAATCCGTCTCCTTCCTTGGCATGCGGTGGCAGACAGTCCGGCTCTCCATAGGGACGCCTGGCTTCACACGTGGCAAGGTGGTGAATGATGTGTTTTGGAATAGTTGACAATAGTAATCCTTGGCCTTCCCGTATTCACAGCCCACTTCTTTCTGTCGCTGTTCCTCCGCAAGTTCATACAAGGCCGTGCTGTCAGGCTCCAGTTCCTTGCCCTCGTATGCCGCCGGCAAGTCTCTTCCCATCAGGCATTGAGTGAGTGTCATGCCGTCGGCAATGACATGGTGGAAGTCCATCAGCAGCCAGTGGTGGGCCTCGGTCGCAACCACCTCGAAGCGGCACAACGGCTGCACTCCGAAGAGTTGGAAGGGTTTTGCAAACTCATGGTTGACATATTGGAGTACATCGCTCTCCGTCATCGTCGAGCGACGCACCTCGACATGGAGTTCGTCATCGGAAAACTGTCGCGGCTCACCATCGGGAGCCACCACGAGTCGGGTATGGAGCACCGCCCTGTGGCCTATGACCATTTCAACAGCCCGGGCGAGGCGTTCCGCATCCACGCTCTTGGGGAAAGGAATGGCGCATGGCAGTTGGTATGCAATGCTTCCAGGTTGTCGCCGACAAGCCATCAGCACGCCCAGTTGCGAATAGGTCAGCGGATGTGTATTCATTACTTCGTTTTTGTCTTGCAAATATAGGATTATTATTTGAAATGAATGGCATTTTACCATGGAAATTTTAATAATAAAAATGTATTCTTTCCAATAAACAAATTGACCTTAAAACCATGTAAAAACCATCAAAATGCGATGAGAATCACATTAATTATCAATTATGTTACATTTTGCAAAGTCCATGTTACAATTCGCATGATACAAAAAATAAAATGCATGATAGCTGAAACTTAATAAAAATAAAGATATGTAATAAAGATGTAATTTTGCAGCAGAATTTTAGTCAAGACAAACATCTAAATCTTTATGGCAACCAAAACGACAATTTGTAGTCATTGCTATGGCAAGTTGGCAACGGCTTGCTTGCTGTTGGCTGTTGGTTGGGTCATGAACTCCTGCACGGAGTACGACTTGGATGAACGGGACCCCGAGGGTTGGGGCGCGAGCATCTACAGTTGGCTGGCAGAAGAAGGCCATTACACCAACACAATCAGGATGATTGAAGACCTGGGCTACAAGGAAGTGCTTGCAAAAACTGGTTCGAAGACCCTTTTCGTGGCCGACGACGAAGCTTACGAGCGCTTCTTCAAGAACAACAGTTGGGGTGTGAGAAGTTATGAGCAGTTCTCCACCTCGCAAAAGAAGTTGCTGCTCTTCGGAAGCATGATGGACAACTCCATGCAGCTCAACAGCCTTCCCAGTGTGGAAGGTACGCCTCCACGCGAGGGCGAGTGCATGCGCCGTTTCGCATCAAGCACCCCCTTCGACTCTGTGGCCATCCTCTCGCCCGAGCAGATGCCCGACAACCGCTACTGGGCGCGCCACAAGGCCTCTGGCCGGCAGATGGTGTGCATGACCGACAACTCCACGGTGCCTCTCGTGCAGTTCATCGAGAAGCAGTTGGTCAACAAGCGCATCACCAACACCGACTATGACTTCCTCTACAACAAGACGACGCACCGCCAGACGGGCGACGCCAGTGTCAACGGCGTGCAGGTGGAGCATGCCAACATCAAATGCTCCAACGGCTTCATCCACAAGATGGCCGAGGTGATCACGCCGCTTCCCAACATGGCCGAGGTGCTGTCTGCCAAAAGCAACACCAGCATCTTCAACAAGCTGTTGGAACGCTTCTGCGCACCTTATTATGTAGGTGAGGCCACCACCACGCAGTACAACTACCTGTATGACACCAACGTGGACTCGGTCTATCAGAAACGCTTCTTCTCCGAGAAGTCGCAGAACGGCCGCACGCTGAACATCACCCCCACCAACGGACCGGTGAACGGCTTGCTGAAATACGACCCCGAGTGGAACGCCTACTACGCCGGCCTCAACGACCAGGGCGGCAACATCGCCCTCCAGCGCGACATGGCCGTGATGATGGTGCCTAGCGACCAGGCGATGACCGAATATTGGGAAACCGGAGCCGGACGCGTGCTGAAGGACTACTACCACACATGGGACAACGTGCCCGACGAGGTGGTGGTGAAACTGCTCAACAACAACATGCTCAGCTCCTTCGTCTCATCCGTGCCTTCCAAGTTCCAGGGCATCCTCAACGATGCCAACGACCCCATGGGCGTGGAAGAGGAAGCCATCGACTCCGTATGGCTCGGATGCAACGGTGCCATCTACCTCACCAACAGGGTCTATTCACCCACGGCATACGTCAGCGTCTCCTTCCCCGCACTCATCAACGAGAGCATGAAAATTCTCTACTGGGGCATCGAGCAGCTGCAGTACAACGTCTATCTCAACTCCCTCAACTCCTACTACAGCTTCTTCATCCCCACCAACAAGGCACTTTTGGAATACATCGACCCCTGCTCCTACGGCAAGAGCCAGACGCAGATGTTCAAGTTCCACTACGATGCCTCCAAGGTGAACGTGGAGGACCGCGTGTGGGCCAGCATCTGGAATTATGACACCGCCACACAGACGGTGGGCGACTCCATCGGCATGGCCGACTACTACCAGGTGCGCAACCGCCTGAAGGACATTCTCGACACACACATCGTCATCGGCAACGTGGAAGACGGCAAAACCTACTACCGCACGAAGGGTGGCACGGAAATCCGCGTGAACAACCCCAGCGCCGGGGCAGCCGGCATGACCGTCGAGGGTAGCTACCAGACGAATGAAGGAAAGCCCGTACCCGTAAGCTTCATCTACGACCAGACAGACGGCGGCAACGGCAAGAGCTACATCCTCGAGAGCGAACCCATCATGGGCACGCGCCACACCGTGCGCGACGTACTCGCAAGCAAGCCCGAGTTCTCCAAGTTCCTTGAACTGATGGACGGCAGCGGCCTCTTCGAGCAGATACACAACCGCCGCAACGCCTGCGGTGGCACCAACATCTCGGTCTTCAACACCTACCACTACACCATCTACGTGCCCACCAACGAGAGCATCGAGGCCCTGCAGCGCCAAGGAAAACTCTCCTCATGGGAGGCTGTGGATGCCTTTGAGGAGGCAGGCAACCTCAGTGCCAAGACCCGCGACTCGCTGCAAATCGTCAATTTCCTCAAGTACCACATCCAGGACAACGCCCTCTTCATCGGAGGCGGAGAGGATAGCGGCGATTTCGAGACGGCTGTCATCGACCCCACCACGGAGCGCTTCTACCGCCTCAACGCGCGCCTCACCAACGACGGCATCACCATCATCGACCATGCGCGCAACACACGCCGCGTGCTCACCTCCAACCCCTCGCTCTACAACCTCGTGGCGAGAGAGTACCAGTACAACACGCAGGACGCATCAAGCGCCAGCTCCATAGAGACCTCCTCCTCGGCGGTCATACACCAAATCGACCAACCGCTGATGATAGATAACTGACCATTGAAACATGACGACTATGACAACATATAGAATAAGGAGAACAATAGTTGCGTCGGCAGCATGCTTGCTGATGTCGGCTCCGGCCCTTGCACAGAGCGCAGGCGACATCATCAGCGGTACGGTGACCGACTCCTACGGGGCTGTGATTGGTGCCAACGTGGTGGAGCTCGACAACGCCAACCGTATCGTGGCGTCGGCGGTGACCGACATCAACGGCAACTTCTCGTTCAAGCTGAAAAACCCCAAGGACAAGATACGCTTCTCATACGTGGGGTACAAGACCATCACGCAACCCATCAACAAGCTGAAGTACAACGTGACGATGTCCGATGTGGAGCAGATTGACGAGGTGGTGGTCACGTCCAAGCGCAAGGCACAAGGCTCCGGCCTCGCCATCCCTGTGGACGAAATCTCCACCGCCCGCGAGAGCATCAACATGACCGAGTTCGAGGGTCTCTCCATCACCACCGTCGATGAAGCCCTCCAGGGACGTATCGCCGGCCTCGACATCGTGGCCAATTCCGGTAACCTTGGCTCCGGCACCTCCATGCGCCTCCGCGGTGTGTCGAGTATCAATGGCTCGAGCGAGCCGCTGATAGTTGTCGATGGCAACGTGTGGGAGACCAATTCCAGCGGCTTCGACTTCTCCTCTGCCAACGAAGAGAAGTTCGCCGAACTGCTCAACGTCAACCCGGAGGACATCGAGAGCATCTCCGTGCTCAAGGATGCCGCCGCCACCGCCATCTGGGGTTCGCAAGGCTCCAACGGTGTCATTGAAATCAAGACCAAGCGCGGTACACGCGGCGCCACACGGGCCACCTACAGCTTCCGCCTCACCGGCACCTACCAGCCCACCGGCTACAAGATGCTCAATGGCGACGAATACACCATGCTTCTCAAGGAGGAGTACTTCAACCCCTCGATGAGCGACGATGCCAGCAACATCCCCGAGCTCAACTACAACCCCAGCTTCCCGGAGTACGAGATGTACAACAACAACACCGACTGGCTCAAGGAAGTGAAGAAAGTGGGATGGCGCCAGAACCACTACCTGGCACTCAGCGGCGGTGGTGAGAAGGCACACTTCCGCATCGGCGCCGGCTACGACAACGAGACGGGCTCCATCATCAAGCAGCAGCTCGACCGTTTCACCTCGCGTGTCAACCTCGACTATTTCGTCAGCGACCGCATCAAGATTGAGACAAACATCGCCCTCACCTACACAAAGAACCAAAAGAACAACGGTGACCTGCTGGCCATCAGTTACACCCGCATGCCCAACCTCTCAGTATATGAGCAGGACAAGAACGGCAACAACCTCGATGAATACTACAGCATGCTGCCCACCGTGTCGAGCCAGCTGCGCGACCAACTGAGCAACAAGAACCCCGTGGCCCTGGCCTACCAAGCCAAGAACAACGAGACCAGCTACAACATCGAGCCGGAATTCAAGCTCAGATACAACCTCCTGGGACTCTCCGAGCAGCAGACACGACTGAGCTACGAAGGAAAGGTGGTCTTCAACATCTTCAACCGCTACGAAGACCAGTTCATACCCCTCTCGCTGAGCACCACAGGATGGAACGACACCGATGGCAAGCAGAGCAACCGCACGACGGCCAACTCCTCCAAGAGCTTCGGCGTCACCACCACGCACACGCTCACCTTCACCCCGGTGTTCAAGAACAAGGACCACTCCCTCATGATGATGCTCCGCGGACAGCTCACCAACGGAAAGAACAGCTCACAGAGCACAGTGGAATGGGGCCTGCCCTCCGGCACCATCATCAGCCCGGCAGCACCCGGCATCATCGACGGCATCAGCACCGGTAGCGGACAGTGGAGGAGCATCTATTTCACCTACTCCGCACACTACGCCTACAAGGGCAAATACGTGGCCGACTTCTCCGTACGCCGCGACGGCAGCACCAAGTTTGGCGAGAACCAACGCTGGGGTAACTTCCCCGCACTCTCCATCAGGTGGAACATCCACAAGGAGAAGTTCATGACCGACCACCTGCCTTGGATTTCCACCCTCTCCGTCCGTCCGGGATGGGGTATCGTGGGCAAGCAGCCAGGTTCCGAATACCTCTACTTCAGCAAGTATGTCAACGGCAGCGGCTATATGAACGACCGAAGCATCTACCCGCAGAACATCCGTCTGACCAACCTGAAATGGGAGCAGAAGGAAACCTATAACATCGGTTTGGACTACGGCTTCTTCAACGAGCGACTCACCGGTAACGTGGAGTTCTACCGCCAATACACCAGCGACCTGCTGATGGGTGGCCGCGGCATCCCCACCTCCTCCGGTTACTCACAACTCGCATGGCAGAACGTGGGCGACATGAAGAACATCGGATGGGAGTTCAACATCAACGGCAACCGCATCATCAGGGCTGGAAAGTTCAGCGTCGATTTCAACGTCACCTTCGCCAACAACAAGAACCAAATCACGGAGATGGAGGAGACCTGCCTTAGCAGCCTCAACAGCGAGTTCGACCGCAACAACGGCTCCTACCTCACACGCGTGGAGCTCAACCGTGCCATGGGCAGCATCTACGGCTTCAAGTACAAGGGCGTCTATCAGTACTCCGACTACTCCGCAGAGGAAATCCCAGGAGTGAGCGGACCCAACGCCCCTGTCGCACGCGACGTCAACGGCGTGGTGATCATCGACGAGAACAACATGACCAAGCCCATGACATTCTGCTACGGCTCCGTCAACTACGAGTTCCGCGGTGGCGACGCCATGTACGAGGATGTCAACCACGACGGCCAAATCAACGAACTCGACATCGTTTACTTGGGCTCCTCACTGCCCAAGTTCACCGGCGGTTTCGGTTTCAAACTCAATTTCGGCCGCTTCACATGGAACAACCAGTTCAACTTCCGCTACGGCAACAAGATTGTGAACCGTGCACGCATGCGCGCTGAGAACATGTACAGCAACAACAACCAGAGCCGCGCCGTCAACTGGCGCTGGCGCGTGGAGGGCGACAAGACGGAAATCCCAAGAGCCCTCTACCAATATGGCTACAACTGGCTCGGCAGCGACCGCTTCGTGGAGGATGGCTCCTTCATCCGCCTCAACTACTCGCAAATCAGCTACAATGTTGACACCAAGCACCTGCGCAAGTGGGGCTTGCAGCAACTCAGCTTCTATGTTTCCGCCAACAACCTCTTCTGCCTCACCAAGTATTCTGGTGCTGACCCGGAGGTGGGATACGGCTCCTTCGGCCTCGTCTTCGACGATGCCAAGACGCCGCGTTCAAGGTCGTTCACAGGAGGTGTCACCATACAATTCTAATCATTCACACATCATTTTGACATTTGACAACCATGAATGACAAATTGAAACATATCATATACGCCGCCTGCCTCGCATGCACACTGACGGGATGCTCCGACTACCTCGACATCCTGCCCATGAACGAGGTGGTGCTCGAAAACTACTGGACGGAGAAGGGCGACGTCACCAGCGTGGTCAACAGCTGCTACGAGAGCCTGGAGAACAGCGACTGCCTCACCCGAATGGGTGTCTGGGGAGAGCTGCGCTCCGACAACCTCAGACTCGGCACCAACGTGCCCAACGAAATCAATGAAATCCTCAAGGAGAACCTGCTCCCCTCCAACCCCATGTGCAACTGGGCACGCTTCTACGAGGCCATCAACCGTTGCAACACCGTGTGCCACTACGCACCGGAGGTGCAGGCCATCGACCCCAACTACACCTTGGAGGAGATGAAGGCCAACATCGCAGAGGCCACGGCCATCCGCGCACTCTGCTACTTCTACCTCATCCGCACCTTCCGCGACGTGCCTTACACCACACAGCCGAGTATCGACGACGCACAGACTTACGTCATTCCCGCCACGCCGTTCAACGCCGTGCTCGACTCCCTCATCACCGACCTGGAGCGCGTGAAAGGCGACGCCGTGAGACGCTACTACACCGACGACAGCCCCAACGCCTACCAGAATTCCAGCAAAATCACACGATGGGCCATCTACGCACTGCTGGCAGACCTCTACCTCTGGAAGGGTGACTGGGACAACTGCATCAGGTATTGCGACCTGGTGATTGACTTCAAGCGCGAGCAATACAAGGAGATGCTCGAGCGCGAGGGCAACATCAATGACATCGCTCTCTTCGGCGACATCCCCATGATTCTGGAGAAGCCAGTGGGAAGCACCGTCTGCGGCAACGCCTACAACGAAATCTTCGGGGCCGGAAACTCCTTCGAGAGCATCTTCGAACTCTACTTCCGCACCAACCAGAGCCAGCAGAACTCTTGGGTGAACACCTACTACGGCAACAACACCAACACCATGGGCCGTCTGAGTGCGCCCGACTTCCTCTGCAAGGACGTGGCACAGGGCAACAACGCCGTCTTCAAGAAAACCGACGGAAGGGTGTATGAAGCCTCTGAACTCGACAACTCACGCTATGCCATCACCAAGTATGTGAGAAGCTCCGTGAGCTTCTCCAACCAGAACATCACCAAGGAGGCCGACCTCAACCTGGCAAGCACACGCCGCTCCAGCGGCGACGCCAACTGGATTTTCTACCGCCTGAGCGACATGCTCCTCATCAAGGCAGAGGCTGAAATCCAAAAGGGTGAGGACAATTACCCGGCAGCATTCATGCTCATCAACACCGTCAACAAGCGCGCCAACGACGTCACTTCGTCAGCACGCTCCGACACCCTCAAGATGGTTGACTACATCTCATCGAAGGCCTCCATGGAGGAACTCCTCCTCGAGGAAAGGCAGAGGGAGTTCATGTTCGAGGGCAAGCGCTGGTTCGACCTGGTGAGAATAGCCCGTCGCGACGGCAACAACACACGCTTGGTGTCCCTCGCTTCGAGGAAGTACATCGAGAATGTCAACGCCATCAAAATCAAGCTGGCAGACCCCAACATCATCTACTTCCCATACGCAAAGAACGAGTTGAAAGTCAACCCGCTGCTTGTGCAGAACCCCGCATTCGGCAACGAGGAGGACAATGAAATCACAAAGTAAACCCTGCCAACAAAAACGTATATCATCATGAAGAAATTTCCAATCATCCTTGTAGCCCTCATGGCCATCTGCTCATTCGTCGCCTGCGTGGACAACGACGACGACGTGCCCATGAACTACTACCAGTCGAAGAAAGTCACTGCGGCAGGGTTCCTGGAGGACAACACCGAGCAGTTTAGCGAGTTCATCGCCATTCTCAAGCGCACGCCATATTTCTCCATGCTCTCCACCTACGGCACCTACACGCTCTTCGCACCCACCAACGACGCCATCGGACGCTACCTGCAGCGCTCGGGCTACCAACACGTGGACAACATCCCGACGGAGACATGCGACACCCTGGCAAGAACACACATTATTAAAAAAGGTGCATTCTTCACCACCGACATCGGCGAGGGCGCCCTCCCGGAGCTCAACATGGACGACGCATACATCGTGCTCTCCAGCGACTCCGACGTGACCAACCACAACGCATTGGTGTACTACATCAACAAGAACTCCAAGATGATCGACTACAACGACTCCGTGACCAACGGTGTGGTACACGTGCTCGACAACGTCATCTCCTCAAGCAGCCTCCTCCTGCCCGACAAGATTGCAGAAGACCCGGCACTCACCATCTTCTCACAGGCACTCTCGCTCACCGGCATGTGCGACTCTTTGGTCAACTACCTCGACGAGACCTACAGCTGCAGCGAGGACTCCGTGCATGAAGGCGTCATGGTGAGGTGTACCTCGGGCTCCGCCCTCTACACCCGCTCCTTCTGGCCGGAAAAGCGCTATTTCAAGTACACCGCCTTCGTGGAACCCGACTCCGTCTATCATGCCCATGGCATCAACAACCTCGACGACCTCAAGGCTTACGCCAAGCGCGTGTATGACGAGACCTTCCCCGAGGACGCCGGCCTCTACGACGACGATTTCAAGAACCGCAAGAACCCGCTCAACCGCTTCGTCAGCTACCACCTCCTGCCCCGCATCGGACAGTACAACAGCTGGGTGATGTCGGGTGAGTTGAGGGAGCACTGCTGGTACACCTCGCTCAGCGACCCGGAGGAGTTCTACGAGACCATGTGCCCCGGCACCATGATGCGCTTCGCAGGACCGCCGGCAGGCCTCTTCATCAACCGCAAGGGTCTCCAGAACCGCTTCACCGTCAGAGGTGTGAAGGTGCTCTCGCCATCTGAGTCGGGCACCACCGACCAGAACGCGCTCAACGGTGTGTATCACTACCTCGACGACATCCTGGCCTACACCACACAGGTGCGCGACGTGGTGCTCAACTGCCGCATCCGCATCGACGCCACCGTGCTCAGCCCCGACTTCATGAACTGCAACGGCCGTGGCCGCTACGGCGAGGACATCCTCACCGGGTTCAAGAACAATTACATCACCGACTGGAAGGTGAGCGACGAGACCTACGTGGGCGTGCATAGCGACGTGGGCTACTGGAACTCCTACCAGGCCAACGCCGTATGTATCAGCGGCGTGTTCGACGTGGCATTCAAACTGCTCCCCGTACCCTCCGGCACCTACGAGATCCGCTTGGGTTACACCGTCGGCGAGGAGCGCGGCGTGGTGCAGGTGTACCTCAACAACGAGCCCTGCGGCATCCCCGTTGACCTGCGCGTCTATGGTCCCGACCCCAACATCGGATGGGTGGAGGACACCGACGACGAGGAGGAGAACACCGCCAACGACAAGGCCATGCACAACCGCGGCTACATGAAGGGTATGGACAGCTACCGCCCGTGGGACGCCGACAACCCCCTTCGCGGCAACAACTGGAACCTGCGCCGCGTGCTGGCAACACAATATCTTGACTCCAACAAGACCTACTATCTGCGCTTCCGCCAAGTGCTCGACGACCCCGACCGCTACTGGTCCTTCGACTACATCGAGCTGTGCCCCAAGAGCGTCTATGGAAGCCCTGAGGGTGAGGACACCCATTAATACACATCAGTCATAAACAGCAAACAACAATGATGATGAATCCAAAATATATCGTTTGCGCCATTTGCGCCACATGCTGCCTATATGGGTGCTCCGAATGGGACGACCACTACGAGAACGCCGACATGGGGGGAGCCACCTCCACGCTATGGCAGCAGCTAAAGGAAAACCCGCAACTGACCGACTTCTGCCAAGTGCTCGAGCAGACAAAGGTGTTCAGGATGCACAAGAAGACACCGGTGAGCTACGCCGACCTGCTCAACGCAGGACAGGCATTCACCGTCGTGGCTCCTGTCAACGGCTCCTTCAACCGAGACTCACTGCTCAACCTGGTGCAGACCAACCAGGGCGACTCCGTGGTGGAGCACACCTTCGTGCTCAATCACCTCGCACGCTCGCTCAACTCTGTCTCTGCAGCCCCCAACAAGATGCTCATGCTCAACTCCAAGCACGTGACCATAGGTCCCGACGGCATCGAGGGCGTGAGGGTGACTGCACCCAACAACCATGCCAAGAACGGCGTGCTACATGTCACGGAGAGACCCCTCCCCTATCGCTACAGCCTCTACGAGATGCTCTGCGACAACCCGCGCCTCTCACTCATTGGAGCCAACCTGAGGCAATATGAGGAGGACTATTTCGACGCCGACAACTCCGTCTCCAGCGGCATCGTCGAAGGCGTGCCCATCTACGTGGACTCCGTCGTCATCGAGCGCAACCGCATCCTCGAGAGAATAGGCTACATCGACGCCGAGGACTCCACCTACCTCATGGTGGCGCCCACCAACGAGGGATGGCAGCAGGCATGGGACGTGGCAAAGCAGTATTTCATCTATGACCAGCAGGTGCAGAAGCGCGACTCCATCCAGCAATACTGGACCAACCGCGCACTGCTCGACGACGCCATCTACAACATGACCGACCAGAAGTCCATCAACGACTCGCTCATCTCCGTGCAATACTCGCGCACCACGCCCGAATACCACGTCTTCTACAGACCCTTCGACAACGGGGGCATACTCGCCGGCACCATGCCTGCCGAGTGCAGCAACGGAACACTCTACGTAGCCCCGCAGTGGCCCTTCACCCTTGAGAACACCTTCTTCAAGGAGATATGGAGCGAGGCAGAGAGCACACACCTCATCACCACGGAGAAGGACTGCACATACAACGTGCGCCACGCCGCTGGCGACAGCATCTCCAAGGGAGGCTACCTCGACATCCTGGCACGCACCGCCACCGCCAACTGGGAACTCACCTACCGCGTGAACAACACCTTGAGCGGCAACTACGACGTGTGCGCCATCATCCTCCCCCGCACCGTGGACAACCCCGGAGCCACAGGCCTCAAGCCTTGCAAGTTCAGGGCCACCATCAACTACGTGGACTCCCTCGGCAACAACCAGACCTTCAACTGCGGCAACACACAGTTCCGCACCGACCCGGAGCGCGTGGACACCATCGTGCTGGCAGAGAACTTCCACTTCCCCGCTTGCAACTTCGACCAAAGCGACATCAAAGCCTCCGTCAGGTTGACATGCTCCATCCTCGCAAGGGAGACCTCATCCTACTCGCGTGAAATGTATCTCGACTGCATCTACCTAAGGCCAAGGCCCAACAAGCAGGAAGGCAACGCCAACCGCTCCGCCATGGGCAACGTGGCAAGCTATTCACCCTCTAAATCCAAACAACAATGAGAAAGCATCTATTATTCGCTTTGTGGATGGCTGCGGCCTCGGTGGCTGCACAAGACATGAAAGACATCACCGGGCAAGTGGTGGACGCTGCAACGGGCAAGCCTCTCGCCGGTGTCATCGTGCAGGCCTATGGCGACAAGCGCTATTCCGCCCTGACCGACGAGAACGGCAACTACAAACTGAGCGCACCCGACTACACACGCTCCATCATCATGCGCGTCGATGGCTACAACATCCAACAGTGCGCCGTGAGCAAGTCTGTGGCCAATGGACGGCTATACCAGGACAACTTCGCACCGCTTTACAAGAGCACCACCAACGCCAACGCCACGGCGGAGGCCAACGCCTTTGACAACACCTCGGAGGTGAGCGCCGACCCGCTGATGGCACAACAGCTCGCGGCCGACACAAGGCCCACCTCCATGGGAGGGCTCACCGGCATTGGCAACCGCCTGCTCATAGAGGGCATCAACTCACTGCACGCCAACGCACAGCCGCTCATCGTCATCGACGGCGTCATCATGGACATGCAGTACAACCGACAGATGCTCCACCAAGGCTACTACAACAACATGCTCGCCAACATCAACAACAACGACATAGAGCGCGTCACCGTCTTGAAAAACGGAACAGCCCTCTATGGCGCAAAGGCTGCCGACGGCGTCATCCTCATCGAGACCAAGCGCAACAAGAGCATGGCCACCAAAATCGACGTCACCATCAACGGGCGTTACGAACTGGTGCCAAAGCTTCCCGACATGATGAATGCCGAGGACTACCGCCTCTACACCACCGAGTTGCTGGCTGGAAGGTCGAAGAACATAGGGAAGATGAAATACCTCAACAACGACCCCAACTACTTCTACTACAAGCAGTACCACAACCAGACAGACTGGACGGACGAGGTGTATGAGAACGCCTTCTCGCAAAACTACGGCATCAACGTGCAGGGTGGTGACAACGTGGCATCCTACAACCTCTCCGTGGGCTACTCACTTGCCAACAGCACGCTGCGCAAGAACGACTTCTCACGCTTCAACATGAGGCTCAACTCCGACATCGAGGTCTTCAGGGGACTGATGGTGAGGTTCGACGCTTCATACAGCGACGTGGACCGCAAACTCACCGACGACGGAGCACCCATCGACCCCCTCGAGGGCGTCATCACATCGCCAGGCTTCCTCGGACTGACAAAGGCCCCATTCCTCTCACCCTACGCCTACGACATGAACGGCAACCTCAGCCACTACCTGGCTGACGCCGACGACTACCTCGAAGGCATGTTCCAAGGCAAGGGCCGCCTGGCCAACCCCACGAGCATCCTCAAGAATGGCGACGGCAGCAACCGCAACTCCTACGGCTCGCGCCTCATCATCTTCTCCGTCACACCCACCTACCGCTTCAACAAGCACCTCACCGTGGGCGAGCACTTCTCACTCGGACTGGTCAACACCAACGAGAACTACTACCTGCCCATCCAGGGTGTGCCTACGTTCACCATCAAGGGTCTCGACGAGGGTGCCACGCTCCAGAATATCGTTCAGAGCGCAGCAGCACGCCAGACATCCATCCAGAGCGACACCTATGTGAACTGGGACAACCGCTACGGCCCACACCGCATCGACTTCAGGGGCGGCGTGAGATACATCACCAGCGAGTTCAAGTCAACATCGCAAATGGGTTACAACACCGGCAACGACAAGACCCCCAACATGAGCAACTCGCTTCAGTTCAAGGACACGGGCGGCGCCGATGACAAGGCCAAGGAAATCTCATGGTATGGCCTGGCTGGTTACAACTACGCTGAGAGGTTCTACCTCAACGGTGGCGTATCCATGCACACCTCCTCGCGCATCGGCGACGAGGCCGACGGCCTCAAGCTTGCCGACGTGGTGTGGGGACTCTTCCCAAGCGTAGAGGCGGCATGGGTGCTCTCCAACGAGAAATTCCTCTCCGGCGTCAAGGGCATCAACTACCTGCGCCTCAATGTAGGCTACGACATCACCGGCAACGACGACATCGACTACACCGCTTCCAGAAGCTACTTCGTCTCCAACCTCATGCTCAACAGCCAGGTCACCGGCCTCTCCATCGGAAACATTGGCAACACGGAACTCAAGTGGGAGACCACCCGCAGGCTCACCGCCGGGCTGGAGGCCAACTTCCTCAACAACCGCATCAACCTGCGTGCCAACATCTTCAAGAGCTGGACCGACAACCTCCTCGCACTCAAGCAACTGGCTTGGACCAGCGGCCTGCAGATGAACTGGACCAACGACGGCAAACTGGAGAACAGCGGCTTCGACGTCAGCCTCACTGCCAAAGTCCTCGCACTGCGCAACTTCCAATGGGAGCTCGGCCTCTCCGCCGGACACTACGCCAACAAGGTGACCGCCCTGCCCGACAACCGGCCCTTCGAGACCAACGTCTATGGTGCCAACGTGCTCACCAAGGTGGGCAAGCCGGTGGGCGTGTTCTACGGATGGAAGTCGAAAGGCGTCTATTCCACCAGCGCCGAGGCTGCCGCCGACGGCAACTTCATAGTGGCCAACAACGGCGAGAGAGCCTATTTCCAAGCCGGCGACATGCGCTTTGCCGACCTTA
The DNA here is from genome assembly GCA_902792855.1 of uncultured Prevotellaceae bacterium. Classification (GTDB taxonomy): domain Bacteria; phylum Bacteroidota; class Bacteroidia; order Bacteroidales; family Bacteroidaceae; genus Prevotella. The sequence goes on along the minus strand of CADBBP010000007.1, from coordinate 9,570 downwards.
ACAACGACCACGTCATCGACAACGCCGACCGCTGCGTCATTGGCGACCCCAACCCGGACCTCTACGGCAACATCTACACCAAGTTCACCTGGAAGCGCCTCTCACTCGCAGCCATTTTCAACTACTCCATGGGCAACGACGTGTACAACTACCAGAGGTCGCTGCTCGAGGGAGGAAGCCTCTTCCTCAACCAGACAACGGCCATGAACAGCAGGTGGAACACCGAGGGACAGGTCACCAGCATCCCAAGGGTGAACTACACCGACCCCATGGGCAACTCACGCTTCAGCGACCGGTGGATAGAGGATGGCAGCTACCTGCGCCTCAGCTCGCTCACGCTGAGCTACCACCTGCCCATCATCAGCACTTACCTCCAGGGCATCACCTTCTGGGGCAATGCATCCAACCTCTTCACCCTCACCAAGTACTTGGGAAGCGACCCCGACCGCGCACTGCCAGGAAGCATCCTCTCACAGGGTGTCGACATGGGACAGCTCGCACCCGGACGCACCTTCTCTGTTGGCGTAAACATCAACCTCTAATCCACAACGCAACATGAAATACATTTATCAATTCATTTCAGCCATTTGCCTCACGGCCGCGCTCACAGCATGCGCCGACATGATGGACACCGACTCCGAGCTTGTGGAGTTTGAGAAGGACAACACACTCAACCATCCCACCGACTCCGTATATAGCGTGATGGGCATCATTTCCAAGATGCAACTCATCGCCGACCGCATCGTGCTGCTGGGCGAAGTACGTGGAGACCTCATGACGACCACCGAGGCGGCATCGGCCGACCTGAAGCGCCTCGCATCGTTCGACCTGAAGGCCGACAACATATACAACAAGGTGAGCGACTACTACGCCGTCATCAACAACTGCAACTACTTCATCGCCCATGTGGACACCGCCATGCAACGCCGCGGACGCAACATCTTCGCCGGCGAGTTCGCAGCAGTCAAGGCCTTCCGCGCATGGACATACCTCCAACTCGCACTGGCCTACGGCGACGTGCCACTGGTGACCGAACCGGTGATGACGGAGCAGGACGCACAAAAGGAGATGATGAAGAGCCGCAGCGGCATCGTGGAAATCTGCAACTTCTTCATCGACGACCTGCGCCCATACGCACTCACGGAACTGCCACGCTATGGAACCATCAACAGCCTCAATGCCAACAACTTCTTCATCCCCGTCAGACCCCTCTTGGGCGACCTCTGCCTGTGGGCCGGAAGATACAAGGAGGCTGCCGAGTGGTATCACAGCTACCTCAACGACAAGGACAAGCCCATGCCCATGAACGCATCGGCACGCACCACATGGCCCGACAACGCCACTGAGTTCAACCTCACCACACCGAGGAGGGGCTACACCGTCACCAGCATCCAGGAGACCATCAGCTTCATCCCCATGGAGGACCGAGTGTTCGACGGCGTGGTGAGCGACCTTGGCAACATCTTCAGCTCCACCCGCGAGAACAACTACTACTACCAGATGACACCCTCGCAGGCTATGCTCAACCTCTCTGCCAACCAGACCTACTGCATGGAGTTCAAGAACGACACGCAGACCGACACCGTCTATGTGCCGAAAGTGGGCCTCCTGGAAGACATCATGGCTGGCGACCTCAGGCTCTACTCCAACTACTCGCAGTCCTCACGGGGCGGACAGGATGAGTACTCACAGTACTCCTCCATCATGCAGAACATCAACAAGGTGACAACAAGATGGGTGGGCATGTACCGCCTCAACATGATCTACCTGCGTTACGCCGAGGCACTCAACCGCGCCGGACTGCCGCAGTCGGCATTCGCCGTGCTCAAATACGGACTATGCCCGGAGAACAACGTGGCAAGCATTGACAGCACCGAGCAGGTATTGGCAGGAGACCTCATCTCCTTCGACGGAAACATCTTCACAAGAAGCACTGTCATTGGCATCCACTCCGTCGGCTCGGGCGACTCACAGGCCAACGCCTACTACACCCTCCCCATGCCCGCAAACGCACTCAACAGCCGACAGGACACCATCGACTACCAAATCCCCTTGGTGGAGGACATGATCATCGACGAGATGGCTCTCGAGGGCGCCTTTGAAGGCTACCGCTTCTACGACCTCATGCGCGTGGCGCTGCGTCGCAACGCCCCCGAGTACCTTGCCAACGCCGTGGCACGCCGCGGTGGCTCCATCGACGAGGGCATGAGAGCCCTGCTCATGGACAAGAGCAACTGGTATCTCCCGCTGAAATAATTCATCGTCGCCGGTCACTTTCGTGGCCGGCGATGATTATCACGGAATGACGCCACCCCGGAATAACGAAATACCGAAATAACGTAATGACGGAATGACGTAATAACGATACCCCGGAATAACGAAATAACGGAATAACGGAATACCGCAGCCCCGGAATAACGTAATAACGTCATAACGGAATACCGTAATACCGCCATAATCCTGATGAAATATCATCATGTTATCTGAAAAAAATTATCAGTTACAAATGGAAAGGTGATTTTGTATTTTTATTATTTCCTTTGCAAGCGAATTTCACGATAAACATCCAATAATAACAATTTCTAACCAAACCTTCTAATTATGCAAAAGCTTTACAAACTATTCTTTGCACTTACACTATGCGTATTGGGTGCAATGAACGTTTCCGCCCAGGAGCGTGTCCCACTGTCGCCGGACATGTTCTTCTCATGGGACGGATGGGGCGCTGACGCCCAAAAGACAGGGCCCGCCGACTGCGCCTTTGTGCTCAACGAGTCCACTGGCCAGCCCTACGGTGACCCGTCGGTCATCAACTATGCTGACCTGTCGCTCTACTCAAAGCTCATCGTCACCGTGACGGAGGGCACACCGCGCTTCCTCTTCAACCGCACCGTTGACGAGGGACAGTACAACGCCGACGAGTCGCAGTCCAACCTCTTGGAGTACCCCAAGAACGGATGGACCGACCGCTACTTCACCGTGGACGGCAACGACTACATCGTTGACCTCAAACAAATCACCAAGGACAAGGGCTTCGCTCACCTCCACGCCATCAAGGGTGCCAACTGGGCCAACGTCACTGTGACGAAGATGGAACTTGAGAAGCAAGGCAAAGCCCAGGTGGTGGGTTGGACCGACCTCATCACCAACGGTGACCTGGAAGGCGACGACGTGAGCTGCTTCTACTCCAAGGAGAATGCCGGCTCACCCTTCCCATCAGTCATCACCGACGGTGCTGGTGTTGATGAGAGCCGTGGCATCATCGTGCACTCCGCAGCTGGCGCTGCTCAAGACTGGGACGCACAGTTCTGGATCAACCTGCCGGAGACACTCCCCGCAGGCACCAAGTATCGTGGCTCCTTTGCTTATCGCGCAAGCATGGACGCTTCAGCCGACACACAGGCTCATCGCGACCCCAGCGACTACATCCACTATGAGATGATTGGCTCGCCCAACTTCACCACCGAATGGCAGGTATATACCTTCGAGGGCGAACTCACTGAACAGCAGTCTGGCGAGGGCACCATGCACTCCATCGCATTCAACCTCTCCAAGGACCGCGCCAACGACATCGACTTCTTCTTCGACAACATCAAGTTCGAGGTTTATAAATATGGTACTGTGGCTGAGTTCAGCAACGACGTCATCCAGATTGACTTCGGCTTCGAGACCAACATTCCCGAACTGGTGAAGCAGAGTGGCAAGAAGCGCCTGATGTTCCCCGAGGGAACCGCCTCTGTGAAAGTGAACGGCGAGGAGAAGGCTCTCTACTCCATCGAGGGCTTCGAGGACGGCCGCTTCTATGTATTCCTTGAGGAGGCTGTGATGGAAGACGACGTCGTGGAGGTGACCTTCACCAACCCGACTGACGCTGCCTACCACCTCACCTACACCTCCGGCCCCGGCGGCGACGTGAACAACTTCACCGGCATCGCCACCTACAACATGGACATCGAGGACAACGAGGGTTATCCTTATACATACGTCACACCGACCATCATGAAGGCCGACCCGGAGGAGGGTTCATTCAACCTCCCCAACAGCCTGAAGGAAATCAAGCTTTCCTTCGACAAGCCAGTTGACTGCGAGGCCATCGACGCCAAGCTCAACCGCGAGCAACTCTCCGTCGTTCCCGCTACGGGCTTCGCTGAGCAAATCACCCTCGTGCGCAATTCATCAGAAGACCTGGTTGACGGTGAGTACACCGTGCAAGTCTCCAAGATTTATCCCGAGCTTCGCCTCGACGACTCCATCTTCGGCGACTCCATCTGGACCATCAACGTTGGCAAGGTGAACCTTGACCCGAACGATGTTCCCGAGGACATCCTGCCCGACTACTTCGCCACCACGTCTAACGGCGGCATCCCCGAGGGTTACCTCGTCATCTTCGGCGAAGAGACCCGTCTGGCTCCCTCGACCTACAGCTCTGGCTCACGCCTCTTCGACTTCGGTGCTGGTGGTGACTTCACCAAGGGTCTCTATTTCCGCAGCGACTATGTAGAGTATGGCGGTCTGGAGGGCTACGCTCTTCCGCTGAAGGCCGGCAAGCGCTACAACATCCACTTCAACGCCGCCGCTTGGAAGGACAACGGTGCATGGGTGAAGTTCCAAATCCTCAACGAGTTCGACGAAATCCTCTATGAGACCGTCGTAAGGACCAATCCTAACGTCAATGGCAGCACGGGTGCCGTCAACGGCTCTACAAGCTTCGACGACAAGTTCATCCCCGAGGCCGACGGCAACTACAAACTCAGATGGCGTCCCGCCACCAACGAGAATGGCGACCAGGGTGACTTCAACGAGGTGATCCTTGCCAACCCACGCGTGAAGTACGTGCCCAACGTAGCCGGTATCGAAGAGACCCAGCTCCTGGCCACCGCTTTGGAGAATGCCAAGAAGACCATGGAGGAGAACTCCAACGAGCGCTACAATGGCCCGGCATTCGACGCACTGAAAGCCGCCATCGAGAAATACGAGGCCGAGGGCAGCAGCTACACTGCTCCGTCAGCTTACCGTGAGGCAGCCGCCATCCTCGACGCTGTTTCACAAGCCATGAAGGACCACCGCGCACTCTGCGACACCTACGACCCACTGCCCCGTCAGGCACAGGAAATTCTCGACAACAACGCCGAGAAGAAGTTTGCTGGCACTACGCTTTACTCTGACTTGAAGAACGTCGCCGCCAAGTATGTCACCAAGGGCGAAGGCACTCAGGTTGACCCGGAGACCGGCGAGGAGACTCCCATCGTGGTTTACAACGTGCTCGTCATCAAGGACGACGCCGAACTGAAGGCTGCCATCGAAGAACTGCAAAGCCTGGTGAACACCACCGGCCTGCTCTTCACCGAGGGTGAGTCCAAGACTTCCGACACGGGTGTGAAGGTGCTGGTTGAGAGACTGCGCTTGGGCGCTGAGGCCCTCAAGAGCCTCGGTGTGGCTGAGGACGACGCACTTGTCAAGGCCGCCAACAACGCTCTCTTCGACGACGACGAGCTGGCAACAGCCATCCAGAACAAGCTGAAGGTGATCCTCTACGAGCAGATGAAAGACCCCGCCAGCCAACTCTTCGCAGAGACAGTTGACGAGAACACCCTCGAGGTCACAACTCCGACATACGACATGAGCGTGTTCGTGAAGAACCCCAACATCTACAAGCAGCAGGACAACATGAACTTCACCGCTGAGAACGTTCCCGGTTGGGACACTCCCGAGGGCTACACACGTCCGGGTCTTAGCGTGGGCTGGGGACAGCCGCGTGGCAACAACGAGATTGCCGAGGACTGCATGTTCCAGACTTGGGGTGGCAGCTACCGCGTCGAGCAGACCGTGAGCAACCTGCCCGTGGGCGTCTATACGCTGAAGATCGGCTTCGGCGAGCGCATGAACGAGGACGAGAACAACTTCGTGGACAGCTACATCTACGCCAAGACTTCCGAGACTCCCGAGGGTGAGGACGGCCAGATGGGCGAGTGCCCGGGCATCGGCCAGTCATTCCCCTATGCCAACGCCGTGATTGAGAACGTCGTCGTGCTCGACGGTGTCATCACCATCGGTGCCAACGCCGGCCCGAACTCTCACACCTTCTTCAACGACGTGAGACTGCTCATCGCCGGTCCGGCCGCCGGCTTCGACTACGGCCAGGCCTACCAGGAGGCTCTCGACGGCATCGACCAGAAGGCTACCAAGCAAGCCGTGGTGCGTGCCGTGGAACTCTACGACCTCAATGGACGCCGCATCCTCAACGCCACCAAGGGCGTGATGATTGTGAGAAAGTTCATGAGCGACGGAACAGTAAGGGTTGAGAAAGTAGTGAAACGATAACCCCTCTTATCCAATATGGGGCGGGCAGGTGCGCAAGGACGACACTTGCCCGCCCTTTTTCAAAAACATGTCATGACAATCAAGAAAAGCATCTTCCTTCGCACAACTGCCGCCCTGGCGCTGCTACTCTGCACCCTGGGCCTGCAGGCGCAGTCACGGCGCCCCATCGACTCCAAACACCCCCTCTGGCTCATCCACGTGGATGTGTGGAACAAGGCCGACCCTCAGAAAATCATCAACCTCATCCCCGACGACTTGAAGCCCTACGTCTGCATGAACCTCTCGCTCTCATGCCAGTACGACACGGAGAAGAACGTCTATAAGATGCCGCAGAACGCCGTGCGCACCTACAAGTCGTGGGCCACCGTATGCCAGCACAACGGACTGTGGTTCACTTGCCAGCCGGCCAGCGGCGGGCACACACACATCCAGGACGACGACCTGGAGACTTTCGAATATTTCTTCAAAAGATACCCCAACTTCTTGGGATGGAACTACGCCGAGCAGTTCTGGGGCTTCGACGAGCCCAACGACCGCAGCTCGAGCACGCAGACCTCGCGCATCGCGCTCTTCGCCAAACTCGTCAACATGTCCCATCAATATGGCGGCTTCCTCACCGTCTCCTTCTGCGGTAACATCTGGTCGCACCTCCTCAACCCCATGGGGATGATGAAGCGCAACAAGGACCTGCTGGCTGCCTGCAAGGAGCACCCGGAGGCCATCCTCTGGCTTTACAAATACACCACCTCGTCGTGCTTCTACAACAACGAGAGCGTCACCTTCGGCCCCTTCTTCTCCGGCCTGGCCAAGAGCTACGGCGTGAGGTATGACAACTGCGGGTGGAACGGCGCCCTCAGCTCCCTCTTGGGCGAGAACCACGGCAAGAAATACCCGGTGGCGGCCGGCATAGGCACCGTCATGGAGCAGACAGCGGTCAACGGAGGAGCTGTGTGGGACGGCCCGGAACTCATCTGGACGGAGGACTTCCAAAACCTCAGCAACTCCACCGTCGATGGCTACACGCGCCGCAACTGGGGCACCTTCCCCGGCTTCCGCAACGCCTGGATTGACATGTTCCGAAAGGTCATCGACGGCACCATCTACATCCCCACACGCGAGGAAGTGGTGGAGCGGACAAAGGTGGTGGTCATCAACGACGTCAACAGCGGCAACGACGAGCAGAAATACGCCACATGGGGCAACCTCTACGACGGCCTCTACAAGCAGAACGACCCCTTCAACCGTGGCAACGGACAGTGGATGGACAATTTCTGCTATTTCAAGAAAACCGGACGCTATGCTGCCATTCCACTCGTCATCGGCCTCTACGACGACATCGCCAACGCCGTGCCGGTGAAGGTGAAGAAGTCGAACTACACCTCACGGTGGTCCACGCAGGCCCGCAAGGTGGCCGACTTCAACGAGCAGTACCCGGAGGTGAGCACCGGCGACCTCTACGTCTCACGTATGAAGGACCAGCTCATCGCCTACACGCCCTACACCTACCTCAACAGCAAGAAGACGGCCTCCGCCGCCCTGCCCCTGCTCTACAACTCGTGCGACAGTCTGAAACTCACCTTTGGCAAACTGAGCAGCGGCGTGATACGCGAGCATGCCGACCACCTCGACCTGTATCTCAACAACTACCGCAACGACACCACGACGATGGTGCTCGATGAGATACGCGTGACGGGCGTGACCTCGCAGCCTTCCTACAAACTCACCAAGCGCGTGCAGGCCACCGCCAGCAACACGGCGGAGTATGACGCCGAGAACGGCGTGTTCACACTCTCCGTCAGGCACAACGGCCCGGTGGATATCATCATCAACTGCACCGGCAATGGCACGGAGAAAAGCAGCGAGACACTCGCCAGCACTCCGCTCTCCGCCGACCTGCCCAAACAACCGGAGGCCTACCACGGCGAAATCATCATCGAGGCGGAGGACATGGACTTCAGGAGCATCAAGAGTTGCGTCACCGACCCATACGGATGGTACCCCTCCGTGCGCGGACATGCCGGCAACGGCTTCGCCGACATGGGCAGCAACTCCTCCGGCTCCCTGCGCCACACCCTCACCCTGCGCGAGGGCGGCGACTACCGCATCGCCATCCGATACACCAACACGCAGCGCGCCGGCAACCTCTCCGTCCGCGTGAACGGCACGTCGCAGGCCGTGCCCTGCCAGAAGACCGCCACCAACCAATGGCTCAAGGCTGTCTTCACCACCACACTGAAAGAGGGCGACAACAGCCTCGTCATCAACAACACCAACGGCATCAACATGTACATCGACCAGGTGGTTTACACCCCGGCCGACGTGGAGGACGAGCGCTTCGGCGTGACCATCCGACAGGCAGACCATGGCTATGTGACCGCCGACGTGGACTCTGCCGCTGAAGGGCAGACGGTGCATCTCACGGCGACACCCGAAGAGGGCTACGCACTGCAGGGGTGGAACGTCATTCACGGCAACGTGGTGATTGCCGACGACGGCAGCTTCATCATGCCGGATGACAATGTGACCATCATGCCGGTGTATGCCGACATGTCGGCGGTGTATGCACTTGACTTCACCAACGTCCTGGCGGGCACCGTGCCTCCGGGATGGCGCATGGTGCAGGAGGACAACGCCGTGCACGAATACCCGGGTGATTATAGCTCGGGGGCACGCACCTTCTCGGGCTTCACCGGCTACCAGGGCAAGGCGCTCTACTGGCGCATCAACAACTGCGAGTATGGCCGCCAGACCGACTACCCGCTGACGCTCGACGTGGGTGCCTATCGCCTCACCTACGCCATGGCGGCATGGAAGGAGCAGCCGAAATACAAGGCTCGCATCATCGGCCCGGACAACAGCATCGTGGCCACCACCGACGTTCTCACCGCCACACCCAACGCGGCGGGCAACACCGGAGCCAACCTCTCCTCCGCACAGTTGCGTGAACTGGACTTCGAGGTGAGCAAGAAGGGCAACCACGTCATCAGCTTCCTCAACAACGGGAGCGGCTTCGACGAGTTCCTCCTCTTGGAGTGCCGCGTCAACTCCACGGGTTCGTCTGGAGTGACGGAGCTGCGCACCCCGGCACACCTCCCGGCGGGCATCTACAGCCTGCAAGGCGTGAGGCGCGACCAACTGCAAAAGGGCCTCAACATCATCGTCTCCACCGACGGCAGAAGCCGGAAGGTGGTCATCAAGTAACAACACACGCATTCACAATTGTGGGCGACACTTTCAAGTGCCGCCCAC